>NC_014306.1:1500049-1800058 GCF_000196615.1 Erwinia billingiae Eb661 | reverse complement strand
ACCAGCACCGCCGCAAGCAGCAGGCAAATCGCCAGCCAGGCGAGAGCCAGTATGCGCGGTGACTTAGAAATCAAAACGCTTCTGCTCTTCATCGGTCAGGCTGGCAGGCGTCAGGCGCTGGTGACTCAGCGTGATGTCGGTGTTGTCACCCTGACGATCGTTCAGCTTAATCACATCCAGATACTCCGCGCCCTGCAGGGTGATGGTGTTGAACAGTTTATCCAGCGGCGAGGTTTTCGGCGTCAGCACCAGCTGCCATTTCTGCTGGCCGAGATCGCTGAAGTCCAGCGAAAAATTCTGCTCCAGTACCTGGCGATCGGCCTGGAATAGCGCCCGCATCAGATGGTTAAACTGGAACATCTGCGGATTGCTGTCGGCGGTGATAATCTGCGGCGCCTGGCCGTTCATCACCTGCACCATGCGCTTGTCATCCAGCACCAGCGTCAGCGGGAACGGTTTGGCCTGATGCCACCACAGCCCTTTATCCTGCGCGATCAGCAGTTCACCGCTGGATTTCAGCGGTTGCGCCATCCCTTTGATTTCACGCAGCTGGCTGAAGTCCGCCCGCACCACCGGCTGGCTGGCGAAACGCTGCTGTAAATCGTCCAGCGTGACGGCCTGAGCGGCGGCGCTGAGTAACAGCAGTCCCGCAAGCAGAGACTTCATCATGGCTGCACTCCCAGGCGCTCAAACAAAATCGGCGGCGAGACAAAGCTCAGCTCATGGCTGCCCTCTTCCACCGCCACCTGAATGGTGTAGCCGGTGGTGGTCCGCTGGCCGCTGTGGGCATCGAAAATCTGGTAGTTAATCCGCAGGCGGTTTTCAATCTCGTCCAGCGTGGCGCGCACGCGGATGGTCTGCTCAAAGGTCAGCGCCGCGCGGTATTTCACCCGGGTATCCACCACCGGCCACAGATAGCCGGAGGCTTTCATTTCGCGGTAGCCGTAGTTGAACGTGCCGAGCAGTTTTTCGCGGGCAATCTCAAAATAACGGAAATAGTTGCCGTGCCAGACCACGCCCATCGCATCCACATCATGGAAAGGAATGGTCAGCTCAACATCAACAGTAAAACGCGGGTCGTTAAACACTGTTACTCCTCTTTATCTTGCGGTTGATCCGGCAGCTGCCAGTAATCAAAAAAATTAAACCAGTCCAGCGGCGCGATCAGCGCATGATGCTCCAGCCTGGCGGCATAACGATCGACCGCGTCCTGCAATGCCTGTTGCCGGGTGGCCCGGGGCAACAGCAGCGGATCGGCAAAGGGTTCACAATGCAGCTTCAGTTGCCCCTGCTCGCGCAGGGCAAACATCAGCAGCACCGGACAACGCAGTGCGGCAGCCAGCACAAAGGGCCCCTGCGGAAACGGGGCCGGCTTGCCAAGGAAGTTGCTCCAGATCACCCGTCTTACGCCGCCGCGCTGACGGTTCACCGCCGTGCGGTCGCCAACGATAGCCACCCATTCGCCCGCGTCCAGCTTCTGCTGTAGCAGGATAGCGGTCTCAGGGCCAATGTTGCTGACCGGGATCACATGCTTGCTGGCTTCTGGCGCAATCTCATCCATTACCTGACGGAAACGCTCGGCGTTATCGGTAAACACCAGCGCATTGATCACCAGCCCGCTGACCTGTTGCGCCAGCGCGCGGCAGGCTTCGATATCACCGAGATGCGACGCGAGGATCAGTCTGCCGCCAGTCTGGCCCGCAGCCAGCGCCTGCTCTGCACCCGCAGCAAAATCGATCTCTTTGCCCCAGCGCAGATCGCCGCGCCAGCTGGCGATCTTCTGCAGCATCGCCTCGCCGAAGCGCAGGAAATGATGAAAGCTGGTCATGCGCGCGGGCAATGGCTGGTTTTTTTGCGCCGCAACCGTTTTCACCGTCTGCAACCACTGGCGTGAAGCCTCGCGCTGCGGGCCGCCGCTTAACCAGTAGAAGCCAATCACCGGCCAGAGAAACAGCGTAAAGATGCCGCGACCAAAAATGCGGTAGATCCACAGCATAAACTTGAGGCCCGCCAGCCCTTTTCGCTCCTTCGTCTGCGCCCAATGCTCGCCACACGGGCGCCTGAGCAGCGACGGGATGCGCGGCAACATGCCGAAGAACAACCGGGTATGCATCCACGAGATACGCACATTATCGTGCAGGGCATCAAAGTGTGACACCCCGTCCTGCGGATAGGTCACGCGGGTGGCGATAAAGCGGCTTGGGGTTCCGGCCCAGTACAGGCGCACCATGATTTCGGTATCGAAATCCATCCGCTGACCGATGGGATGACGGGTGGCCAGTGCCAGCGTGGGGGCCAGCGGATACACGCGGAATCCGCACATGCTGTCCCTGATTGAGAACGACAACGTTTCGACCCAGACCCAGAAATGGGTGATATAGCGGCCGTACAGGCGGGATTTTGGTATTGAATCGTCGTACACCGGCTGGCCCGAAATCAGGCATTGCGGATGCTGCCGGGCTTCAGCCAGCATCTGCGGGCAGTCTTCAATCTGGTGCTGACCATCGGCATCTACCTGCAGCGCATGGCTGAATCCCGCCTCCGCAGCCACCTGCAGCCCACGCATCACCGCCGCGCCCTTGCCCTGGTTTTCAGCCAGACGGATCAACGTCACCTGCGCGTTGCGTAATGGCTCAAGCTGGAGGCGTGTCGCTTCATCACTGCCGTCATCAACGATAAATACCGCAAGATTAAACGGCGCCAGCCTGGCCAGCACCGAGGCCATCATCGCACCGTGGTTGTAGCAAGGGATCACCACGCAGGGCGAGAAGTTTGCCGTTAGCACAGCGCGATTTTCCCGCTACTGGCACGCAAAGGCTGTTCACCGTCGAGGATGTGGTAGTCGAAAAGCAGCCAGTTTTTCGCTTCCTGCCAGCTGAGCGTCAGCCTGAGGGTTTTCCCCGGCAGGATCGGCTGCTGAAATTTGATATTTTCGATGGCGGAGAACTGTTTGCCCGGCGCCAGCAAAGCGATGCCGTAATGCATCACCCAATCCAGCTGGGCAACGCCGGGCAGGATCGGTTGCGCGGGAAAATGTCCCTGAAACCAGAACAGATCGGCATCAACGAGCAATACCAGTTCCGCCTGATCAGCCTGTTGCTGGCAGGAGAGTTCAACGGGCAGCATAAAATAACTCCTGTATTTGCGGCCAGGCACGCTTGCTCTGACTGTTGTGCGGGATCGTCTCTACGATCCGCCAGTAACGCGGCATGGCCACGGGCTCCAGCCAGCGATGCAGCTCATGACGCCAGTCGCGCTTGAGCTGGATCAGCTGCTGCTCACTGTAGGCGGCATTCAGCACCAGTACCACGCCAATGCCACTGCGCTCAGGGCGGCTGACCGAAAGTGCGACGGCATCAACCACCTGCGGCAGCGCCAGCAATCGTCGTTCAATCTCACTGAGCGAGACGCGCTTGTCTTCAATTTTCACAATGCGATCGTAGCGGCCACACAGCTGAAAGCCCACGGCGGTAAACTGCAGTTTATCGTCCAGCTGCAGCCCTTCTGGCTCCGATATCAGCGGAGACGTGGCCCACCAGCGCTGCTGATGATCCTGCCTGAACTGCACGCCGCTGAACGGCTGCCAAAGTTCGTCTTCTGCTGCGCGGCTGCGGGTCGCCAGCACGCCGGTTTCGGTACTGCCATAAATCTCATCCACCGGCAGCTTAAGCCAGCTGTTCACCTCCTGCGCGCTGGTCCACGGCAGTACGCCGCCCGCCGAAACGATCAGTCGGCAATCCGGTGCGGCAAGGGTGCGATCCAGACGGCGCAAAAAGGCCGGACTGCTGATTAATGCGAATTTCAGGTGCGGATCCTGCGCGGACAGCTGCTCGCTGTAAAAGACCTGGCGGCAGTCAAATACCAGACCGAGCGCTAACGGCAAAATGAGTCGGAACGTCAGACCATACAGATGTTGATGGCTGACCGTGGCGATCACGGTGCATCCCTCAAGACGCTCGCCCCAGCGATCCGCCAGCCAGCGGGCTTCTTCATCCAGGCAGCTCACGGGTTTAACGATTTGTCGCGGCGTTCCGGTCGACCCGGAGGTGAATAAGACGATACAGGCTTGCGGGTCAATCGGCGGCAACGCGGGCAGAGGCTCATTACCGGCCGCAGATTCAGTCAGGTTGACCACCGGGCAGCTGAGCGCCAGCGGCATGTCGGTTAACACCGCGTCAAACTCGCTGCTCTGTTCCTGCAACAAAGATTCGCGGCAATGACCGGGGACCACCGGGACTTTGCCGGCATGCAGCGCGGCCAGCAGCGCGATGCTGAACAGGTAGCTGTCCTCAAAGCACAGCGCCCACTTCTGTTGCGGCCGGGCCAGCAACGCGTGGCCCAGGATCAGCACCTCACGCTGCCAGTGCTGGCGCGTGAACAGTTGAGATCCCCGGCGGGCGATTGGCCCTTCAGCGGAGTACGTCAGCCATTGTGCGACAGGCAGCGCCTGGCTCATGCCTGCTTTCTCATTCGCTGACGCAGCAGCCATTCGCTCGCCATCAACAGTCCCATCAACAGATAACTGACCAGCCCGTTCCACCACGTCCACCAAAGAAGATTGTTAATCAGGCAGGTCACCAGCGCGACGCTGCCATTAAAAATGAAGAACAGACACCAGATTTGCGTCACGCGCCGGGTCCATCGGATCGCGCGCGGCGGCAGATCGGGTTCACGCAGCCGCGCCAGCCGTTCAACCAGCGGCATCCGGCTGAATAACGAACTGCCAAACAGCAGCAGCATCAGCCCATTGACCATCACCGGATACCACAACAACAGATGATGATCGCGAAGGAACAGGCTGCTGAGGCTCAACCCTGCCCCGGCCAGCGCCAGCCATTTCCCCACCAGCGAAAGCGCGCCATGTTGCCCGCGTAATGCCAGCCAGCGCAGTAAAAACAGGACCGCGGCCAAAGGCAACAGCCAGCGCCAGGCCGGATGCGTCAGAGAGAGCCAGACCAGAAACGGCCAGGCAATCATCATCACCGCGCTGACAGCCTGCAACAGCCGCTGCATGTAAGCCGGATTACCCTTCGCGGATCAGTTGGTCAACCGCGTCGACCACATCCTGCACCGTGCGCACGGCTTTAAACATCTCAGGCTTGATTTTGCGCCCGATGCGTTTCTGCAAATGCACGACCATGTCCACCGCATCAATGCTGTCCAGTTCCAGGTCTTCATACAGCCGCGACTCAGGCTTAATGTCATCCGCATCTAATTCAAAAAGTTTTACCAGCAGCCCGGTAACTTCCTGATAAATTTCATTCTTATCCATAAATAACTCGCGATGTTAAGGATCAGGCACCCAGCTTGCGCTGGCTGAGGATAAAGGCCGCCAGCGTGAAGACGGAATAAAAATGCTGACGCATCTCCTCGCTCTCGGCGGAGAGCACCACGCCGTAGCGATTTTTCACCGCCAGGCCAAGTTCCAGCGCATCGATTGAGTCCAGCCCCAGTCCGTCGCCGAATAACGGGGCTTCGCTGTCGATCTCTTCCGCGGCAATCTCTTCCAGATTGAGGGTGTCGATGATCATCTGTTTTATTTCAAGCGCTAGCTCTTCCATACCTGTTTCCGAATAATTATTGATGTTCTGGGGTTAATGCCTGTTGCAAATAGTGGGTCAGATGGCGGGCGGCCAGCGCCTGTGCATCTTCATCCCCTGCCATAAATTGCTGACTGTCGATGCGCTGCCCCACCGTGACGGTGAACAGCGGCTTTTCCGGCGGGACCTCGTACCAGCGGCTCTGTTTGTCCAGCATTCGCTGGCTGCATCGGATGTGCACAATACGCAAATCGCACTGGCAGCGCACGGCAATATTTGCCGCACCGCGCTGGAGTTTCAGCGGCTCACCATAACGTGTGCGGGTTCCCTCCGGGAAGATCATGATTGCTTCGCCCTTCGCCAGACGCTGCTGACAATCGGGCAGCAGGGTTTCGGCCTGGCTGTTAACCAGGTAGTTAGCTGAGCGCACCACGCCACGCAGAAAAACGTTGCGCTGCAAATCGGCCTTCACCAGGCAATCCACGTCCGGCATCACCGATGCCAGCATCACGTAGTCGATTAACGAGGGATGGTTAGCCACCACCAGGCAGCGGCGATCGCTGCGCAGGATTTCAGCCCCTTCAATGCGGTAATCCAGCACGCCCAGAAAGGTCATGGTGCGCATAAAGAAGCGAAAGCTGCAGGAAATACTGCGGCGGGCCCACTGGCGTCGGCGTTCAGGGTTGCGCTGCACCAGCAGCAGCAAATTGAACCACACCAGCGACAGCATCAGACCACCGAGGCCAAACAGGGTGAAACAGATCCCCGTCATCGCAATGCGCCAGGCGCGGTTAAAGGTCGACGTACCTGACCGGCGGCTAAAGGTTGAGTCAGTCATAGCGACACTCCCAGGCCCAGTTGAGCCGATCGCCTTTCAGAGTAAAAGCACAGGTTCGGGCCAGCCAGGCATGGATAAACAGCAGGCTTTGCGGCAAACCGCCCGCTTCCTGATTGTCGGCCGGGCTGGACTGGCAGCAACAGGCGTCACCCGCCGCCAGTAATAAGGCGACGGCATAAGGACTGTGCATCGCGCCCTCAGCGACATGAGGGTGATAAAATTCGGGGATCGCGCCGTCAAAATCCACCAGCAATACCTGCTGGTAACCGGCGGAATGCAGCGCGCTGACTTCGACCAGCCCCTGCTGAAAAGAGTCCACGCCCGCGGCCAGTGAGGTACTGACCAGCGGCGCGGCGGCGGCAATCGTCAGGCTGCCGACGGCGGCATTGTGTACCGACATAGCGAAATCAGTGGGTGAAAGGCTTTCTTCCTTCGCCAGAGAGGTAAGGATCCGCAGATTTCGCTCCAGTTCGCCGTGGCGGCTGGTAAACACAATGGCATCGACCCGCTGGCGCGCCATCAAGGCCAGACCACTTTCTACGGCTGCGCGGCTTCCGCCCATCAGTCGTCGGGCCGTCATCATCGGCAGAAAGCGTGTTTTGGCCATCGGCCGGGAGGCATCAATCTCGGGAGTCTGGCAGGCCCACTGTTGCCAGTCGGCCTGCTCGTTCAGTCCCGGTGCGCTGGCCTGCCAGTCGAGGGGTGTAAAAGCTAATTTCATACGTCCAATCTTCTCAAGGCGTTCCGCTAACTGCAGGGCAGAACATTCCGCTAAGCATAGCGCCAGCCTGGTCCGAAAAGCACTCGGATTTACCCGCAATTGCGGGGAGTCTCTGGTTTATCCCAACGGGCTGTCTGAAAGGATTGTCGGCAGACAATCCTTATTCTTTAACACTACTGATGCATTTTTTGAGGATAAACAGATCGTTTGCTTATTTAGCAGCCTGAGACGCGAGGCGCAGCTTAATATCCTGGTCGAGGTTGCTGATCCAGTGATTATAATTTTTGTGGATTTGACCGCGTCTCGCTTTCAAATTACTGCTGCTGACATAATTGATGCTGTAGCTGCCGGAAGAATAGGTCACCCGAATATCCGCCGTGTGTCCACGCTGTGACAGATGGCCGTTGATAACCCCCGGTGCGGCTGGCGTCATCACCCATTGACGGGACAGGCCGGCCTGAATGATGGCGTCTTTCAGCTGTTCATTGCTGTACTGTAAGGAAACAGTTTCATTGATGTTATGAACAGGTTCGGTGCGGGCACAACCCGCCAGCGCAAATACGATAGCCAGCGCAGGAATAACACGATTCTTATACATAGATAACCCTAAAATTTGTTTAAAAATAGGCAGTGTGTTGTTAAAAACGTCGCAACACCAAAATCAATTAACGGCCATTAGTGGCGTTTATTTAATATAATGGCGCGCATAATAGCACCCGTTGCTAAAGAATGCGAAGCGCAAAAGTCCACAAATAGTACAGGCCTACTTTAATCAGCATGAATAACTGTTACGGAGGATTCTGGGTGGATTTTTCGCCACCACAGATCGGAAAGGCAGTATTTAAAGAGGAAAATCAGCGGACGCTGTCCCTGTCCGCCTGCGAAATGGTTATTGCGGATTCCAGCCGCCACCTAACGCGCGGTAGAGATCAATCTGTGCCAGCAGTAAATTGTTTTTCACCTGTACCACGTTCAGCTGAGTGGTGAACAGGGTGCGCTGCGCATCCAGCTCATCAAGATACGACGCATAACCATTCTGATAGCGATTACGGGAAATACGCAGTGCTTCGCTGACGACCTGTTGCTGCTGTTGCAGCTCTGCCAGCTGCTGCTTATAGCGATCTATCGCATCCAGATCGTTATTCACTTCACTGAAGGCGTTGCGGACCACCTTTTCATAGCTGTACAGCGCCTGATTCCGTGAGGCCATCGATACATCCACCTGAGCGGTTAACGCTTCCCGGTTCAGCAACGGCGCAAGCACGCTGCCACCAATGCTCCACAGGCGGAAAGGATCGTCGATCAGCTGATGCAGCACGGAACTTTGCATTGTGCCGGTGGCGGTCAGATTCAGCGACGGCAGTAATTTGGCCCGGGAGGATCCCAGCGAGCTGTCGGCCGCCAGCAGCAGACGTTCAGCCTGAACAATGTCCGGCCGGCGCTGCAGCAGTTCGGAAGGCAACACTGATGGCAGCGTTTGCGGCGCAACGTGATGACCTTGTCGCGCAATCGCTCTTGGGTTCATCCCCACCAGAATGCTTAACGCGTTTTCTTGCTGTGCGATCTGATGCTGCAACACCGGGACCTGGGCTTTCGCCGTTTGCAGTTCGGATTCTGCCTGCACCCACTCGAGTTTCGAGGTATAGCCGGTTTCATACTGGCGCTGGGCCAGTTTGGAGGAATCTTCCCGCGAGGCAAGCGTCGCCTGCGTAACCTGCAGCTGTTCATCCAGCGAGACCAGCGTCATGTAACCGGAAGCCACCGAACTGGCGACGGTTAACTCAGCGGCAGAGGCGGCAGCCTGTTGGGCGGCCAGCGTGGCTTTTGCGGCATCAATACTGCTGCTCCGCGCGCCCCACAAATCCACCTCATAATTCGCCTGCAGCAGCCCCTGGAACACCGCGTATTCGTAAGGTTGGCCGGTCACCGATGAGAGCGCCCGCGCATGGGAGGCCGCAACGCCGGCATCTAAGGTGGGAAAGTTGTCCCCCTGCGCCCCACGCAATTCCGCGCGATACTGATCGACCCGCGAACGGGCAGTAAGAATATCGAGGTTATTGCGCAACGCCTGCTCAACCAGACGGTTCAGATCCGCATCACCAAAGGCGCGCCACCAGTTGGCTTCCACCGCAGAGGATGGCCCGACCTGATTTCGCCATTGCTGAGGGATCGGCAGCGATCCCGGCGCTTTGTCGACTTCCGTTGCACAGCCTGCCAACAGCGCGGTCAACAATGCCGCCAGCAGTGAGGTTGACCAACGCATTACTTCGCCTCCTGCGCGTCATGCTCGCCTGACGTATCAATATTCACTTCGACGGACATGCCCGGACGCAAGTGTGCAGCATTATCGCTGGTGATTTTGATGCGCACCGGAATACGCTGAGCAATCTTCACAAAGTTCCCGGTGGCGTTATCCGGCGAGATGGCGCTGAATTCAGACCCGGCGGCAGGCGAGATATATTCAACCTCACCCTCAAAGCGCTCTTCGTTCAGCGCATCGACCGTAAAGTTCACCGGCAGGCCTGGCCTGATGCGCGCCATCTGGGTTTCTTTCATATTGGCGACCACCCACAGCTGTTTTGGTACCACTGAGGTCAGCCGCGTGCCCGCCGTGACATATGCGCCCTGGCGCACAGAAATCTGTCCCAGTTGGCCGTCGCGTGGGGCGATGATTTTGGTGTTAGCCAGATCGATCTGGGTCAGCTCCAGCGCCGCCTCCGCACTAGCGACATCGGCTTCCAGCGAAGCACGATTGACGATCACCGTTTGCAGATCCTGACGCGAAACGTCCAGCGTCGCTTTCGCCTGCTGTACATCGGCCATGGTCTGGCTGTTGCTGGCGCGGGAGGCATCGCCCTCACGGATCGATAACGAGCCGTCAGAAACCAGATTTTCGACGCGCTTCAAATCCAGGCCGCTTTTGACCGCCTGCGCTTTGGCATTTTGCAGCGCGGCCTGATTGCGTTCGATCACCGCCTGGGCGCTGCGGCGTTGCTGAATGTTGTTGGCCAGCGCCGCTTTTTTCATCGCCACCTGCGCGTCCGCCTGGTGCACCTTCTGGTTATAGATGCGGTCATCAATGGTCATCAGCAGATCGCCCTGTCGGACGGGCTGATAATCCAGCACGTCAACCGACGTCAGGTAACCGTTCACCTGCGGGCTGATAAAGGTGACCTGACCCCGGACATAGGCGTTTTCGGTCGACTGGATCTGGCTGGTAAACGGGGGAAGTTGCCAGGCA
Source organism: Erwinia billingiae Eb661 (assembly GCF_000196615.1). Classification (NCBI taxonomy): domain Bacteria; kingdom Pseudomonadati; phylum Pseudomonadota; class Gammaproteobacteria; order Enterobacterales; family Erwiniaceae; genus Erwinia; species Erwinia billingiae. The sequence continues at coordinate 1,789,718 of NC_014306.1, read as the reverse complement.
TAAAGGATCACCAGTACGCCGACTAAGGCAATGCCTGCGCCAAAGGCGATCGAGATAATACGCAGTCTGTTGGTTCTTTCACGCTCAGAGATTTGGCTCTGTTCCTGCTGACTCATTATTGCCCCGTGCTAATCGAAGATGTGGATTGTTGCATTGCGCGCAGTTCGGCTGCTGCTTCACGTTTTGCCTGCTGCCAGTTGAGATAGCGCAGCCGTGACAAACGCCACAGCACCCAGATCAGGGTGATAAACGCCATGCCCGCCGTCAGCAGATAGGTATCGTTATAGGCCAGCACACTGGCCTGCAGCGTGGCGACGGTTTGCAGCTGCACCGCGCCCTCCGCACTGCGCAACGCGTTGTCGCCAATAAAGCTGTTAAACAGATTGGTGTATTGGGTCAGCCTGTCGGTGACATTCGGATTGAGATACGACAACTGATCGGCCAGCAGGCTGGAGTGATATTTTTCCCGCCAGGTCTGGAACGTTCCCAACAGGGCAGAGCCCATCAGGCCGCCAATGTTCTGGCTCATGCCAAACAGCACCACCAGACTGACCAGGTTTTTGGGTTGCGTCACCACGCTGCCAATATTCAGCAACAGCGCCGGGGCAATAAAGAAGGTGCTGCTAAAGCCCAGCAGAAACTGGCTGAAATACATATTGTTTGCACGCGTCAGCGGGCTGGACTGTGAATCCATCAATGAGGCCACGATGATCAACAGCAGCGACATGACAATCGGCCAGCTCAGGTGCTTAACGTTGATGGTCAGGGCGCTGACCACAATCCCCGTCACCACGCCCGCCAGGATCGCCATCGCAAGGTGCTGCATCTGATCGTTCAGCAGGCCGACCTGCTGCAGATAGCCAATTGCGCCAGTATTCTGCTCCGCCAGCGTGACGCGCAGCATGATCATCACGATGCCCAGCCGGAAAATCGCCCCGGTTCGCAGCCATCGGGTATTGATCAGCGGGTTACTGCGGTTATGTTCCAGCACCACGGCGGCAATCACCAGCACCAGCCCCAATGCCAGGCAGATGCCCAGCCACGGCGTGCTGGTCCACCATTCAATGCGGCCCAGCGACAGCACGCCGCAGAACAGCGCCATGCCGGGCGCCATCAGCATAAAGGTCAGGAAGTCTTTTTTCTCAAAGACCTTGATGCGATCGCCGGGTGGCAGTTTTAAAACCAGCACCGCGCCCAGGCATATCATCGCCAGGCCCAGCTCAAACAGATACAGACCGCGCCACTCATCCAGCTGCAAAAGCTCTGTCGAGAACAGACGCGCCAGCGGGATCGCCAGTTGCGATGCGCCTAAGCCGATAGTCAGGGCTTTCAGGCGGTGTTTCGCCGGCCAGGCCTGCACCTGGTAATAAATGCCCAACGAGCTGAGCGCCGCGCCGACCATGCCGTGGGCGGTGCGAACAATAATGGCCGAGCTGAGGTCATTGACCAGCAGATGGAAAAACGACACCAGCACATACAGTACCAGGAAGGCTTCGGTGAAGGCGCGGAGGCCAAATTGCTGGCGGAATTTGACCAACAACAAGTTGATGGAGATGTTCCCCATCACATACACCGCGGGCAGCCAGGCAATTTCGTTGCTGTAGGCACCGAACACGCCCTGCAGATTAGTAAGATTCGCCGTCACCAGCGCATTACTTAGCGCGCCTGTAATAGAAATTAACAGGCCGATGATGCCAAAGGCGATGCGTTTATGGGTGGGATGCAGCGGTGTGGAAGGCGATCCCGGCAGCATCGGTTTTTCGCCTGGTGCCCACTCGCGCGGCGCGAAAGGATCGGGTCGGGTACCGCGCATGTTATTTCGCCTCGGTGGCTTTCAGCAGACGCTGTAGCACGCGTTGGGTAATGGCCAGTTCATCGCTGTTGATGTCGGCCAGCAGTTCATTGCGCAGGCTATCCGCTTCGACCTTCAGCTTTTGATACAGCGCGTTACCTTGCGGCGTGACGTGCAGCAGACGCTTGCGCCGATCCTCTTCCGGCTGAAAGCGTTGGACCAGCTGTTGCTTAACCAGGCGATCGATCAGGGGAACCACGCTGGCATCTTCCAGCCCCAGCGCCTGAGCCAGCTCTTTCTGGGTGATTGGCGTTTCCTGAATGGCAATGGTGGCCACCGCCATCCAGCTGCTCATGCTCAGTCCGTTGTCTTTCATTCGGCGATCGATCGCCTGACGCCAGGCATGGGCCGTCAAATGGAGTAAGCGGGAAAAGTTGACTTCCTGAGCGTTCAAAATATAGAGGCCTGATAATTAGAGGTCTAACTAAATAATGGCGGTAATTATATGCAAGGATCATAGTCGTTAGAAAGCGAAAGGTGTGACAAAAACGTAAATAAATGGAGAAATAGTTACGTTTTTAGACCCGCGTTTTCGCTATGAGGTCATCAACAAACGGTTGCCAGGGTTTACTGCAGAATTTACCCTGCTCAGGACAACGCCACGGGAGCCAGAGTGATGAATACGCCAGGTTGGGTGCAGCTTTCCAGAGATAATGAGATGCCGGTGGAAGCGATCCGTGCCCATTTCACTGGTCATGCCTACGATCCGCACTGGCACGATACCTACCTGGTTGGCGTGACCGAACAGGGAGTGCAACAGTTTCACTCCCGCCGAAAGAAACATCAGAGTCGGCCCGGTACGGTTTTTCTGCTTGAGCCGGGTGAGCTGCACGATGGTGATGCCATTGATGACATCGGCTTTACCTACCGGATGCTGTATATCGATGCCGACTTTATGCGCCAGCAGCTGGCAGCCGTGTTTGGCAATGTTCCGGACAGCTTTGAACTGAATTTTGCCCGCACGCTTTCCGGCGATCGCCGACTGGCCCACGCAACGTTCCATGCCTTTCAGTGCCTGTATGACCGCGAGTTAAAGATTGTGAAGGAGGCGGCAATGCAGCAGCTGTTTGCCGCACTGACCCAGCATCAGCACTGGCGACAGTCGATGGTTACCCCGAAGGTTGAAACGTCGCTGGCGCTGAAGGCCAGAGACTGGTTGAGCGATCATCTGCACGACAATATTGGTCTGAGTGATATGGCGCAGGCATTAGAAGTTGATCGCTTTCGTCTGTCTCGTGAGTTTCAGGCCCAGTTTGGCCTGCCGCCCCATGCCTGGCTGATCCAGCTGCGCCTCACCCATGCACGCCGGTTACTGGCTGAGGGCGTTTCACCGGCGAACGTGGCTGCCCAGCTGGGCTTTGCAGACCAAAGCCATCTCGGTCGCTGGTTCCGTCGCGCCTATCAGTTAACTCCGGCTCGCTATCAGCAAGGCTGTACGCCGCTTTAAATTCAACTTGCCTCTCTGCACAAATCTTCCAGACGGCGCTTGAGCAATCCCCTACCCTGCTGTTTTTACCTGCCTAAAGAAGAGCCCAATGAACGATTTACGCTGTGTAGTTATCCTGAATGCCGACCTGCCCGCCGGCAAAGCCGCTAATGCGGCGGCGGTGATTTCCCTTACTCTCGGGCAGCGCCATCCCCAATTTGTCGGGACAGAGCTGGTTGATGGCGATGAAAAAGCCTGGCCAGGACTGATCCCGGTGGGTATTCCGGTGCTGTCGGCCAGTGATGAACAGCTGGCATCATTGGTCGGTCAGTGTGCCGAACAGGGTTTCGATACCATTTTGTTCCCGGTTGAAGGACAGATGACCGTCGACTACGCCGCATTTTCAGCAGCCGTCAGACAGATCCCGACTGACCAACTTCAGCATTTAGGCCTGGGCATCGTTGGCGAGAAAAAAGCGCTGCGTAAACTCACCGGAAAGCTAAAGCTATTTGGTTAAACCCTTGTGACTTGCTGATTTCATTTTTTGCCGTCGAGCGCTTATCCCGCCCTGATAATAATGATTATCAGGGCCTGCATTTAATGCTTTATTCGTAATATATAATTATTATCATCGCGCGCTGCGGATTTTTATTTATGACGACAACACACCTCCGCAAAGGCTTATTTATCCTCCCGTAATTCGTTTGGCAATGTCATAAATACAGGTTGAATATCAGCACATTAGCTGTCACACCCACGCCCACAGGCAATCTTCCTACCGCAGACTCAGGAAAGTCTGCAGATGCGAAAAATTTGCAGGGGAATGCGCTTTGGCTATAATAGTCGCCCTGACTTTAATAGTGTTGAGAAGTTTTATTAAAGTATGTGATTTCGCATCATGGTTGAAGACGGCGTACAGGCCCTTCAACCAAACCGGTAAAGTTTCACAGGAGGAGAAGCAATGGACGATGTAGATTTAGCGCAAGAACGTGAGGAAGCCCTTATCACGGCAGCCATGTCAGCCCGGCAGCCGGTGATCACCAGTCCTGACGGCAAATGCATCTGGTGTGAAGATGAATCGGTAGTGCCCAACAGCGCGTTCTGCTCCGCTGACTGTGGCGAAGACTACTCCAAGCACCAGCGTGAGATGAAACAACGTATCCACGGCGAATGACGCTGACATTCATGATTTGCGGGCAGCTGCCGATAATACCTCACCGGATGCTGCAAGCTGACGGATAAAAACAAAGATAACACACAGCTTAAACCGGTCTTTATGGCCGGTTTTTTTTATGGCTGCTCACTTTTAATTGATTTCAACTGGCTTCGTGGCGGGACGTCAATCCTCGTCAGGGCTGTTTTTCTGCGTGCTTTCCTGCTCGTCATCGTGGCGTTCACGAAGTGAAGTAAAGAAACGGTAATAGCAGTTATCACAGAGTTCGTCATCAAGCCCCGCCAGTCGTTCGATCCATCCCCGCCGTTTCCCGCACCCCTTGCAATGCTTTTTAGCCCACATTCCCTGTCCCGTTTTAGGTCCATTGATTACCTGACGTTACTTTATGCCTTGGAGAATTTGAGTCCAATTGCTTTAGCTGATCAATACAGCCGCATTGATCGTTGTAATCGATCGTCAGGCTTTGTCGGTGCAACCTTTGCCCGGCAAAATTTGGCCTTTTACTCTTTACACCCTTTCCTCAAAACGACAAAGTATCCCCGGGTCATTGACGCCATCTGCCACTTTACATCCCTGATCCCTGCGCAGGCCAGTTAGCCCATCACTCATAAAGCTTAAGGAACAAGCTATGGATTCAGTCGAAGAGTTAAACGGGACATATTTTTATAAAGGTATTGCTAACATTTCAGCCAGTGAACTTTTTTTCTGGATACTCCTGGATGAGATTGCAGAACAAATGGGAGGTTTCGATGATCTGGGCGCTGTCGCACTAATTTTGTTAGGGCAACCGACTCAGACCACCCGGCAAAAAATGCGCACTGCTACCGTTGGCACTTCCATTGCCTCAATATATGCGCGGCGGTATTTGGACGTTGAGCTTCCCTTCCGTCTGCCAACCTTCACAAATAAAAGCATCACTTACATGAAGCCCATGATGGTTAATAACCTGGGTAAATTTGTCGGCCGTACGGTTCCCGTCGCGGGCTGGGTGCTACTGACCAATGATTTCGTTACGATAACCTTTAAGGCAACTTCTCATTACAACAGGATAGCGAGGGGGAGTGATAAAATATGGTGACTGACGAGGAGGTGCTGGTTTTTTTCAGAAAGAAACTGCCAGAACAGGCTACTTTGCTGTTCAGACCTGTACCTTTGCAAATGGACGACGTATTACAAGCCTATTGCGATGCCGATGATGTCATTTATGCTATCAATGACGCACTTGAGAGATTCAATATTGACGCCGCTGATTTGAATCTTGATGATTATTATCCCTGGCGTGCAGAGTGGTTTTTTAGAAAATGGTTCACCAAAAAACCTATTAGCCAGCTAAGTAAGCCAATGAGTGTAAGGATGTTCGCCGAATCAGCAAAAGCTGGTCGATGGCTTTACGGTTAAGGGGCAAAGCCCCTTTCATTCAAGCGCCACTTCGCTCATTCCATGCATCAGTGAACTGAATGTTGCCGTCGCAGTACTTCCAGGTAATTTTCTCATAACGTAACTGGACAGACTCAAGGTGCCCAGTACCAATGACACTGGTTATATCATGCATTACCGGTGTTACTGATACAATTTTCACACCTTCAATAAGCATATTAAAATACTCCGCTTCCTGCCCAGCATCATTGATTTTGTACCATTTCAACTCAGCCGTTTTCAACGTCTGTCCTGATGCCACAGCCTTATACAGATAGGGACTGGAAGAATCAAATTCCTTCTCAATCAGCATTGCTGCATGTTTACGAGTGCCGGTTAACTTTCCTGTATTATCATCAGTTGGAATGCTGAGGTTATGGGTAAAACCACGTACCTCGATACTTCCCTCACGATCCCTGACATCAACAGATCCTTTTATGGATGCACCGCCATCATCTTTGAGCCACAAATATGCGGGGATAGCCATTTAAAACTCCTTTTAGTCTGTTTCATCATTGCATGCATAATCCTTTTAGCAGCATTCTTTCGACACAATCCTGACCACAGTCAAAGACACTAACGTTCAATAGACTTAAGAGAAATGGGCGTAGCTTGGAGATGTTCCAGTTTGAGGATAATGAATGGCGAAAGCATATGGCGAAAGTAAGATGAAAGGAAATTCAGGCACAAAAAAACCGCCCTTGGGCGGTTACGACATCACTGCTTATTGCTTTGATTTTATTCGATTTTAATCGGTACTAAATATGGTGCCCGGGGCGGGACTTGAACCCGCACAGCCATAAGCCGAGGGATTTTAAATCCCTTGTGTCTACCGATTTCACCACCCGGGCATGGGTGTAAAGTGGAGGCGCGTCCCGGAGTCGAACCGAGGTTAACGGATTTGCAATCCGCTGCATGGCCACTCTGCCAACGCGCCTTAATCTTGCTGTATCACCAGACTTTCTGATGATTAAAATTTGGAGCGGGAAACGAGACTCGAACTCGCGACCCCGACCTTGGCAAGGTCGTGCTCTACCAACTGAGCTATTCCCGCATTCAACAGCTGCGATAATCGCAGAACTTGCTGATTTACTTTATCTTCTGACAGACCAGCTGCCTTTCGATGCGTTGCATTCTACTGACCTGGAGAAATGAGTCAACACAATTATCCTCACTTTCCGTCCGTTTGCTGCTTTTTGAATCGCATCGATCACTGTTCAAACAAATCCCCGCGTGACGCGTTGAGATACTGGAACATTGACCAGAAAGTCAGCACGGCAGCAATGTACAACGCCACCACGCCAATTCCCACTACGGTACTGTCCGGACGCCATAACAAGGCAAACAGCGACAGCATCTGCGCGGTGGTTTTGACTTTACCGATCCACGAAACGGCCACGCTGCTGCGTTTGCCAATTTCCGCCATCCATTCACGCAGCGCCGAGATAATAATCTCACGGGCAATCATCGTGGCCGCCGGCAAGGTGATCCACCAGGAGTGGAAGTACTCAGCCACCAGCACCAGCGCCATGGCGACCATTACTTTGTCCGCCACCGGGTCGAGAAACGCACCAAATCGGGTGGTTTGCTTCCAACGACGGGCAAGATAGCCGTCGAACCAGTCGGTGATCGCCGCAAAAATGAAGATCAACGCACATACAAGAGGAGCCCATTCAAATGGCAGGTAAAAAGCCAGTACAAAGAATGGGATCAAAACGACACGAAACAGGGTAAGTAAGGTCGGAATGTTAAAATGCATAGGTACGCTAACTGTTTGGGCAGAGTAGAATTTGTCCCTATGTTCCTACATTGCTCCAGGGGTTGCAATGCTTAGTGTTTCAGCGAATAAAAGATTTTCTCCGCCAGTAGCTGTGAAATCCCAGGCACTTTCGCTATTTCATCCACCGAAGCATTCATCAACGGTTGCAGGCCGCCCATGTATTTCAGCAGCATCTGACGCCGTTTAGGCCCAATTCCGTCAATTGTTTCCAGCGCACTGGTGTTCTTCACCTTCGCGCGCTTATTACGGTGGCCCGTAATTGCATGATTGTGAGAGTCATCACGAATATGCTGTAGAACATGCAACGCCGGAGAGTCCGGTGGCAGGTTAAAGCCCTCACCTTCCGGTTCAAAGAACAGCGTCTCCAGTCCGGCTTTACGATCGGTGCCTTTGGCAATACCCAACAAAATAGGCCGATCTTTATCCCAGGCGACATCCAGTTCAGCGAAGACATTCTTTGCCTGCCCTAACTGGCCTTTACCACCGTCAATCAGGATCACATCCGGGATCTTGCTCTCTTCCAGATCTTTACCATAACGACGGCGTAAAACCTGGTTCATCGCAGCGTAATCATCCCCCGGCGTGATGCCGGTAATGTTATAGCGGCGATACTCCGCCCGCAGCGGGCCATTGCGGTCAAACACCACGCAGGACGCCACGGTCTGCTCACCCATGGTGTGACTGATATCAAAACACTCCATGCGTGTGATCTCAGGCAAATCGAGGATCTCAGCCAGTGCCTTCAGGCGTTGATGAATGGTCGACTGCTGGGAAAGCTTACTGACCAGCGCGGTACTGGCATTGGTTCGCGCCAGCTTAAGATAGCGTGCACGGTCACCGCGTGGCTTGCTTTGAATCGAAACCTTGCGGCCAGCCAGCCCCGTCAGCGAGTCGGACAGCAGATCTTTTTCCGGCAAGGTAAAGTCCAGCAGGATATCGGTTGGCAAGGTGCGCGCCTGACTGCCCTGCAGGTAGAACTGCCCGACAAAGGTCTGCACCACTTCCGCCAGCTCGGTGCCGTTCGGCACTTTGGGGAAGTAGCTGCGGCTTCCCAGCACTTTTCCCTGACGGATAAACAGCACGTGCAGACAGGCCATGCCATTATCAAACGCCACGCCAATCACATCCAGATCGTCACCATTATTGGAAACAAACTGGCGTTCAGTCACCCGACGTACCGCCTGAATTTGATCGCGCAAACGGGCCGCTTCCTCAAATTTCAGGCTGATGCTGGCGCTTTCCATGCGGGCAACCAGCTGATTGAGCACCTGATCGTCCTTGCCGGAGAGAAACAGCCGCACATACTCAATCTGCTGCGCATATTCCTCTTCACTGACCAGCCCGGTAACGCAGGGTCCCAGGCAACGACCAATCTGGTATTGCAGGCACGGACGTGAGCGATTGCGGTAGACGCTGTTTTCACACTGGCGAACCGGGAAAATCTTCTGCAGCAACGACAAGGTTTCCCGCACGGCATAGCCGTTAGGGAACGGACCGAAGTACTCGCCCTTGGCGTGTTTCGCCCCGCGATGGCTTGCCAGGCGCGGATGCGCATCGGCACTGAGAAAAATGTACGGATAGGATTTATCATCACGCAACAGCACGTTATAGCGTGGCTGATAGAGTTTGATGTAGTTGTGTTCCAGCAACAGCGCTTCAGTTTCGGTATGGGTGACCGTTACATCTATCTGGCGAATGGCCTCAACCAGCGCTTCCGTCTTACGGCTGGCTAAATTGCCGCGGAAGTAACTGGTGAGCCGTTTTTTCAGATCTTTGGCTTTGCCGACATAGATAACCGTGCCACCCGCATCATACATGCGATAAACGCCTGGCTGGCTGGTAACCGATTTCAGGAAGGATTTAGCATCAAACTGTTCATTCACTACTGATTAACGACTCCGCATTGAACAGGCCATGTCGAATGGCCAAGTGCGTTAACTCAACGTCACCGCTTATGTTGAGCTTGCTGAACATGCGGTAACGATAGCTGTTAACGGTTTTAGGGCTCAGATTCAGCTGCTCGGAAATATCGGCAACTTTCTGGCCCTTGGTGATCATCAGCATAATCTGCAATTCGCGTTCCGACAAACTGTCGAACGGTGAATCGGATGTTTGCGGTTCAATCTGGCTGAGCGCCATCTGCTGAGCAATATCCGACGCGATATAACGCTGTCCGGCGTTGACCTGACGGATGGCATTAACCACTTCCTGCGGCGCTGCCCCTTTGCTGAGGTAGCCCGACGCACCGGCCTGCATCACTTTGGCGGGCAGCGGATTCTCCGTGTGGATGGTCAGCATAATGACTTTGATGTCCGGGCTGTAGCGCACGATTTTGCGCGTCGCCTCCAGCCCACCAATGCCCGGCATGTTCATGTCCATCAGCACAACGTTGACGCTATTGGCACGGCACCACTTCACTGCATCTTCGCCGCAGCTTGCCTCTCCGGTAACCTGGAAACCTTTTATATCTTCAAGTATCCGACGGATACCCGCGCGGACCAGTTCATGGTCATCAACAAGAAAAACGCTAATCAAAAAGGTCTCTCCAAGTGGGCACTACCAGCGTGGTTCAGGATGCGTTAAGAGGCCGGATCTTACCTCTTTTTAGCGGGTGTTAGAACTGAAATAATGGACTTTGTCAGGTGAAAGCATTTCAGGTAAGCCACTGTCGCTGTGGCTTCTCTCACAGGGTTATGTGATATACTTGTTATTGATTTACATTTTCAACGCCGTGCGTATACCGCGTTGAATTGATGATGACAACAAGGAGAAATCATGAGTAATACTGACTTTTCAACCAGTGAAGAAACCAAAACCCTGTCAGAGGAAATGGCCTGCATGAAAGCCCTCGTTACCTTTATGTTAAAGGGAATGGGTCAGGCCGATGCCGGCAAAGTCATCATTAATATGGAAAAGTACATTGATCAACTGACCGATCAGCAGCAGGCTGACGTCTTCAGCAGCACCATCAAGCAGATCAAACAGGCTTATCGCCAATAATTCTCTCTGCCACGCCTTAGCCCATTGCTTTTCCTTCAGCGTTGTAACATGGTTACATTTTCCCTCAAGCTGAATGGAACAATGGGCTTACTTATCAAAGCGGTACTCGGTGCACTGGTCGTTGTGCTGATCGGCATGTTATCGAAGACCCGCAACTATTACATCGCCGGCCTTCTGCCTCTGTTTCCCACCTTTGCGCTGATAGCCCACTATATTGTGGCCAGCGACCGTGGCATTGAAGCGCTGCGTACCACAATCATTTTTGGTATGTGGGCGATCATTCCCTATTTTATCTATCTACTGTCACTCTGGTATTTCGTCAGCATGATGCGGTTGCCCTATGCCCTCGGCAGCGCAGTCGCCTGTTGGTGCCTGGCCGCCTGGCTGCTGATAACGCTGTGGAGCAAGTGGCACGCTTAGCGGCCTCTGGCACTCCAGCTGACGGAAACACCCAGCGTGGGTAACACTTCTTCCGGACTGAAACGACGCGCACCGTGGAACTTTTCCGCCAGCTCGGGTTGATTCACCGGGATCCTGACCGCGAACAGGTTATCCTCCGACTGGATCACGCCAGCATTCAGCGGCTCATAAACCACCCGGTGCTGCTCGAACATCTGCTCAAGCATCGGCGTAGCGGCGCTGTAGAGATACTCAATTCCCGACTGCTCGGCTAGCTGCACGCTGTGCCATAAGATGCTTAACGGCAGCTCGGCATCAATATCCAGCTTGGCCGAGAAACGCGACATTTCCCAGACCGGCACCGGCGCCTGGCTTTTTTTCTCGTTAATATCGGCAGCCGAGCCGGCTTCCGGATCCTGCCACTGCATCAACCTGGCACAGCCGCAGATGCCATGTTGAGCCTTCCAGGCAATCAGCCAGACCACGTCAGAGCGATCGAAACGATCGTACTCCTGGCCCGGGGTACTCAGGCGGGAAGGAATTGACCACCCTTCCCCGCGGGCAAAGACGTTGTAACGGTAACTTCCCAGTTCTGCCAGCAAAGAGGACGGCATATCCCTGAGCTTCGTTTGGATAATTTTCATCATTGATCCCCTATCGCATTCCCTCGTGAACGCCGCTCCTCACGGCTAGATCAGGGTTGTTACCCTGCGCGCAGGGTAGACAACCGATTAATATTGCGAAACTACCAAATCTGGTAGTTGCATCTCCCTCAAAGTAGACCGATTGCGGCTGCGTAAGAGGCCACCTGTGTTTTGTTGGGTGCATTGAACCTCTTTTGCATTTTTTTCTGATGGAAATTGACCGTATTCTCCGAAATGGACAGGATCAGAGATATTTCTGCTGAAGTTTTACCCTCGGCCGTCCATTTAAGGATTTCCAGCTCACGCTGGCTTAATTCCATGTTCATCACCGACATGGAAATATCTTTTACCTGTTGTAACGCCTCCATTATCAGTACCGATAAATACTGAAGCTTAAGTTGCTTTTCAGGCGTTAACATAATCTTTTCAAAAGTCTTACCCGATGCCATTGATAATATACCAATGGATCTATTTTTAGCCATTGCGCAGGCGGAAAATCCACTGTGAATGCCATACTCTTTCGCCGCATCAAACACTTTCTGCCCACGACGACTGAGAGGTTCATCCCATAACACTATTTTTCCCGGGACCTGGCAATTTTCGATCACCGGGTCTATGGCGGCAAAATTCCCTTTCTGGTAGGCGCTGACCCACTTTTTAGGATAGCTGGAGTAAATAAAGATTTTAGGCCGGGTAAAGGGCACTGGATGGCGAATATACAGCGCATAAAAGTCAAATCCCAACGCCAGCGTCTGCTGCTCAATGAGCGCAGTGATCTCTGAAATGTCGGAGACATTCAGGAATGCAAGCTGTATTTTTTCACGCCAACTGAAATAATTCTCAGATGTCATTTATTCCTCATCAAGGGTGAGAAAATCGCCCCAAATTTTGCTTATAATTTTTAGTGATGTGGGAAAAAAATGAATTAAATCGAGAAAAAAAATTAATGTATAAAATTAATTTTCCCTTCAGGTGATAATAACCGCAATTACGGATTGTTGCATCCGACGAATGATGCGTTAAACCCGCATTCATTAAAAGTCCAGTCAATTAAATTTATAAAGAACGGGAAAAGAGCCTTTACTTTCCCTATGCAGCGCGAAAAACAGGCCTCATCCCGCGAACTCATTAACCTAATTAGAATAGGATTTTTCCTGGAAATATTCAATAATTTTGACCCTGCTAAGATTAATAATTCCTGCTAACATTTTACTGATTAGACGATTTAAATCACCTAAACCGCCCTTTACCACCCATAGTAAAAACAAATAACACAATGAAATAAAACAAATTTATATTTTTTAGGGTGAATATTTGCCTTTCCGCTTAATGTTAAAGATTGCTGTAGTAAACGAATGATAACCTTAATGCGCCAAAGGGTTTATCAGCGTAATCTGTTTTACCCGTCTGTCGGCGGGATTGACTGCGTTAAAATGAGTCTTTACCTCTCGTTGGCTTTTGCCAGGTGCAGAGCCATAATCTAACTGGCTGAATGGATGTAATAGAACCAACCTCCCTCGACGCATTATACCGGTAAGGAAATAGTGATGTTAGACAGACTGGCGATGGTGTTTATCCTGTTAGGCATTTGTACTTCCCTGATGATTATCAAAGACATCCTACGCCGTCCGCACCCGGTGCGGATTATGAATCTGGTGTGGCCGATCACCGGACTTTATATGCCGTTTTTTGGCTGGCTGGCTTGGTGGTTTTTTGCGCGGAAAAGTCGTTCGGTCTCCTTACTCCGCATCTCCCGAGGCAAGCAGCAACCCGAGTTAAAGCAAATTTTTTCCACTACCAGCCACTGTGCCGCCGGCTGTGTATTAGGTGATATCGTTGCGATTCCGATAATTTCAATGCTGAACTACATCCCTTTTCACTCTTTGTTGATCGCCCACGCTATTCTGTCGCTGATCCTGTCGCTGATTTTTGGGGTCGCGCTGCAATTTTTCGCCCTGAGACAAATAGAAGGCTTCTCTCTATTTCGCGCGCTATGGCGGGCAATTAAAACTGATGTGTTTTCGCTGATGGTTTATCAGGCGGGGATGTTTCTCTGCCTTGAACTGGCGTTTCGCTTTATTTTGCATGGCCAGATTGAACCGCGCCTGCTGAGCTTCTGGTTTATGCTGCAAATTGCCTTAATGATCGGTTTTGTCTTTGCATGGCCGGCGAATAAGTTCCTGCTACAACGTGGGATTAAGCCCGTTATCTAGCGACAAAAACCCCTTCCGCGCATCCCAAGGTGGAAATGATTTGCGTGCGCCGCGTTGTAGTCAGGACCAATCGAATTGCCATAATATCGGCAGCTCTGTTGAAAAATCTGGTGCAACCACTGCGCGTCATTTCCCTGGCGGGGCCATGTTTTTAAGACGCCAATCTGCTGACCGTTCGCCAGCCTGAAGCCAGACATATCAAGGGCATCGGCCGTGGCATGCTCGCTTAACCTTCCCTCTGCCCGATGATAGATATTCCGACAGGCATAGCTGCCAAGATGGTCGATACGCACCAGTGGCGACCCCAACTCTGCCGCAGCGAGCGGTTTGACGGTCTGCGTGACAAACATCGTGCTGCTGACCGCCAAAGAACAACTGGCCAGAAAACTGGCGCTCAGGCGTACGTCGCCAAAACGTTGCACTCTGATCGGCGCAGGTAACGGACAGCTGCCCGAAGTGGGCGCGGGTTGACTGAAGCTGAGATAGCCCTGTTGTTGGGCCTGTTCTAACACGGCGAGGCACGCCTGCGGATCGCCCGCGAGGCGTTGCAGCTTATAGCGGGTGATAAATGTGGGTGAGTCCGTCACTTGCAGCGGCGTGAAGGGATTCCAGGCTGAAGGCAGATTTTTGGCAAACCAGGGCGTAATCGCCACCAGGAGCAGTAAAATGCCGCCAACAATCAACAATCCTTTCATTTTATCGGTTTTCCCCCTGCCCTAAGCTCCAGATCCGTCAGGCTTTGATCAGCCGGAAATCAGAATTAAATAGTGTAGCGGCGTTTTTGTGCAATCGGTCGGGTTATACCGAACTTTACCTGCCATTCCGGGGCTTTTACGTTAAGCTTTGCGCCGTAAAAGCCTTCAGAGCTTACATAACATCACGTAAAGGACAGGAAAACGTTATGGTTGACCAACCAAAAGAGACGCTTCTCGATGAAGAAGCCCCGGGCGAGCTCCGGCGCACCCTGCACAATCGTCATATCCAACTCATCGCTATCGGTGGTGCCATCGGCACCGGCCTGTTTATGGGCTCCGGTAAAACCATCAGTCTGGCCGGTCCGTCGATCATTTTTGTGTATATGATCATCGGCTTTATGCTGTTTTTCGTCATGCGCGCCATGGGCGAGCTGCTGCTGTCAAACCTTGAGTATAAGTCGTTCAGTGATTTCGCCGCCGATCTGCTCGGTCCCTGGGCCGGCTATTTCACCGGCTGGACCTACTGGTTCTGTTGGGTGGTGACCGGCATCGCCGACGTGGTGGCCATCAGCTCCTACTTCCAGCTCTGGTTCCCCGATTTCTCTATATGGATGAGCGCCCTGCTTTGTATCGCGGTGTTCCTGTCGCTGAATATCGCGACGGTGAAACTGTTCGGCGAGATGGAGTTTTGGTTTGCCATCATCAAGATTGTTGCCATCGTTGCGCTGATTGCCACCGGGATTGTGCTGGTGGCAATGCATTACCCTTCACCGGGCGGCGGCAAAGCAGCCATCAGCAATATCTGGGATCATGGCGGCATGTTCCCGAAAGGCTTAAGCGGCTTCTTTGCGGGCTTCCAGATCGCCGTCTTCGCCTTTGTGGGTATCGAGCTGGTCGGAACGGCGGCGGCTGAAACCCACGATCCGAAGAAGGTTCTGCCGCGGGCAATAAACGCCATTCCGCTGCGCATCATTATGTTTTACGTGCTGGCGCTACTGGTGATCATGGCGGTGACGCCATGGAACAGCGTGGTTGCTGACCGCAGCCCGTTCGTTGAGATGTTTATGCTGATTGGCTTACCCGCTGCGGCCAGCATCGTTAACTTTGTGGTGCTGACCTCGGCGGCGTCGTCCGCTAACAGCGGCATCTTCTCCACCAGCCGTATGCTGTATGGCCTGGCGCAACAGGGTGTGGCACACCGTCGCTTTGGCATGCTTTCCCGCCGGGCGGTGCCGACCACCGGCCTGTTCTTCTCGTGCCTGTGTCTGCTGGGCGGCGTTGCCTTGATTTACCTGATCCCGAACGTGATGCAGGTGTTCACGCTGGTCACCACCGTGTCAGCGATCCTGTTTATGTTTGTCTGGACGATTATTCTCTGTTCATACCTGGCCTACCGCAAAAAGCGCCCTGAACTGCATGCGGAGTCCAGCTATAAAATGCCGATGGGTAAGTTTATGTGCTGGGTGTGCATCGCGTTCTTCGCGTTTGTGCTGGTGCTGCTGACGCTGCAGGAGGATACCCGTCAGGCGCTGATGGTGACGCCAATCTGGTTTATTCTACTGGGAATTGGCTGGTGGTTACGTCAGAGAAAACAGGCGTAATGTGATGCTGGTGGGCCGCTCAGGCCCACCATTTTTTAGCGAACCCGAATCCCTTCGATCACCATCCGCTGCACGTTTTCTACCGTCTGATTGAAAAAGCCTTCATCATTTAACGTCTGCCCGGTCACCGCTTCGATCTGAGTTGAAAAATCGGCGTAGTGTTGGGTCGTGGCCCACAGCATAAAGATCAGATGATGCGGTTCAACAGCCGCCAGTTTTCCCTGATTTATCCAGCCTTCAATCACCGCCGATTTCTCATCCACCAGCCCTTTCAGATCGCCTTCCAGCTCCCCTTTCAGCAACGGTGCGCCCTGAAGCATTTCCATGCAGAACAGGCGTGATGCCTGCGGATGATCGCGCGACACCTCAAGCTTAAGCCGGATGTAGTCCTTGATCGCCACTAAGGGTTGCTGGTCTTCCCGCAACGCACGCAGTGGCGCCAGCCAGACATCAAGAATGTCCTTCAGCACCGCAATATAGAGGGCTTCTTTTGACGGGAAGTAGTACAGCAGGTTGGTTTTAGAAACGTCAGCCCCTTCGGCCACTTTATCCAGGCTGGTGCCATGCACGCCAAATTGTGAAAACAGCGCCAGTGCCGCAGTGAGGATCGCCGTGCGTTTCGCTGCTACCGCACGTGAGCGACGCGTGGGCGCCTTCACCGATGTCTTATCTGTAGAATTCACTGAGACCTCATACTCCATGTGGGGTGCCGGGATGATAGCAAAACCCCTCGCCCGGACCTAATGCACTTAAATTGACCACGATGCCTGCTTTCTGTGCACCTGATTTTGACCAAATGGTCTGTTTTAGACCATTTACTCCAGAAAAATTTAACACAAATATTTCAACACACTGATTACTAGCACCTTTTATAAACTGGCACAGCGTTTGCAATTATCTCAACAAGCGCCGCTTCAGGGAGAGTGCAGGATGCATTGCAGCGCACAACTTTACCCTAACGCACACCCAGAGGTATCCCAATGAAAATCGGTGTCTTTATCCCAATTGGCAACAACGGCTGGCTGATCTCCACCAACGCGCCGCAATACATGCCGACCTTTGAACTGAATAAAGCGATTGTGCAGAAAGCCGAGCATTATCACTTCGACTTTGCGCTGTCGATGATCAAACTGCGTGGCTTTGGCGGCAAGACCGAGTTCTGGGATCATAACCTTGAATCCTTCACCCTGATGGCTGGCCTCGCTGCCGTCACTTCGCGCATCGAAATCTATGCCACGGCGGCCACGCTGACGCTGCCGCCGGCCATTGTGGCGCGCATGGCTTCCACGGTTGATTCCATTTCTAACGGCCGCTTCGGGGTGAACCTGGTGACCGGCTGGCAGAAACCGGAATACGATCAGATGGGTATCTGGCCTGGGGATGAATACTTCGCCCGTCGCTATGACTATCTGACCGAATACGTCTCGGTGTTGAAAGATCTGTGGGGCACCGGCAAATCCGATCTGAAAGGTGAGTTCTTCACCATGAACGATTGTCGCCTCAGCCCGCAACCGCAGAAGCCGGTCAAGGTGATCTGTGCCGGCCAAAGCGATGCCGGTATGGCGTTCTCAGCGAAACATGCTGACTACAACTTCTGCTTTGGCAAGGGCGTGAATACCCCAACCGCCTTCGCCCCAACCGCCACCCGTATGAAAAAAGCCGCCGATGAAGTGGGCCGTGATGTCGGATCTTTCGTTTTGTTTATGATCATTGCCGATGAAACCGACGAAGCCGCCCGGGCGAAGTGGGAACACTATAAAGCCGGCGCAGACGAAGACGCGCTTTCGTGGCTGACCACACAAAGCCAACAGGATAAAACGTCGGGCAGCGACACCAACGTACGCCAGATGGCCGACCCGACGTCCGCCGTCAATATCAATATGGGTACGCTGGTCGGTTCTTATGCCAACGTGGCACGCATGCTTGATGAAGTCGCGACCGTTGAGGGAACCCAGGGCGTGTTGCTGACGTTTGATGATTTTTTACAAGGCATTGAGAAATTTGGCCAACGCATCCAACCGCTGATGCAGTGCCGTACCGATATCATTGAAGCCGCGAAGGAGGTTGCGTAATGAGCAGTAAAGAGCCGGTAGTGTGCACAACAGCGTCGACTAAAAACTGCATTACCCTGCCCGCGCGGCCGGAGCCGATTGCCTTTCCGCCGGAGCAGACCGCTTTGATCGTGGTGGATATGCAGAATGCTTACGCCACCACCGGCGGCTATCTGGATCTGGCGGGATTTGATGTGTCCGCTACCCGCCCGGTGATCGATAACATCAACGTGGCGGTGAAAGCCGCCCGTGAAGCCGGCATTCTAATTATCTGGTTCCAGAACGGTTGGGACGATCGGTATGTTGAAGCCGGTGGCCCAGGCTCGCCTAACTGGCACAAATCCAACGCGCTGAAAACCATGCGCCAGAATCCTGAACTGGAAGGCAAGCTGCTGGCGAAAGGCGGCTGGGATTATGATCTGGTCGATCAGCTTGTCCCGCAACCCGGCGATATCGTGCTGCCGAAGCCACGCTACAGCGGCTTCTTCAATACCGCGTTAGACAGCATGTTGCGCAGCCGTGGCATTCGCCATCTGGTATTTACCGGCATCGCCACTAACGTCTGCGTTGAATCAACGTTGCGCGACGGTTTCTTCCTGGAGTATTTCGGCATTGTACTGGAAGACGCCACCTATCAGGCCGGTCCGCTCTTCGCCCAGCAGGCCGCCATCTTCAATATTGAGACGTTTTTCGGCTGGGTGTCTGATGTTTCGACCTTTTGCTCCGCCCTGCAAACCGAAGCCGTGCCGCAACAACAAACGGCCTGAAACCTGACCTGACTGGAGAGTGCGCAATGCCGAAAACCATTATTACCCCACCGGGAACCAGCGTGCCGATAGCGCCGTTCGTCCCCGGCACGCTGGCCGATGGCGTGGTGTATGTCTCGGGCACATTGCCCTTTGATAAAGACAATAACGTGGTGCACGTCGGCGATGCCGCCGCGCAAACCCGCCATGTGCTGGAAACCATTAAAAGCGTGATTGAAACCGCGGGCGGCACCCTGGACGACGTGACCTTTAACTCGATTTTCATCACCGACTGGAGCAACTACGCGGCGGTGAACAGCGTGTATGCCGAGTATTTCCCTGGCGAAAAACCGGCGCGTTTCTGCATTCAGTGTGGTCTGGTGAAACCCGATGCACTGATCGAGATCGCCAGCGTTGCCCATATCGGTAAGTAGCGGAGGAAGACATGCATATTGAGCTCTCCGGATCGACCGATCCTCAGGCCAGAACGCTGGTGCTTTCTGCCGGGTTAGGCGGCCTGGCTAACTTCTGGTTGCCGCAGCTAAACGCACTGCGTGAACACTATCGGGTGGTGGTGTATGACCAGCGTGGCACCGGGCGCAGTCCCGACATGCTGCCGGCAGGCTACAGCATGGGCGATATGGCGGCTGAACTGGCTCACGAGCTGGCGGCTTTGGGGATCGAAAGCTATGACGTCATTGGCCATGCGCTGGGCGGTATGGTGGCGATGCAGCTGGCGGTGGACTTTCCACAACGCGTCGGAAGGCTGGTGATTGTTAATGGCTGGCTCAGGCTGAATGCGCATACCCGCCGCTGCTTCACCGTTCGACAGGAGTTGCTGCTCAATGTCGGCGTTGAATCCTATGTTCGCGCACAGCCCCTGTTTCTCTATCCTGCCGACTGGCTGGCAGATAATCAGGCACGTATAGAAGCTGAAGATGCGCTGCACGCCGCACATTTTCAGGGGACAGAAAACTTGCTGCGCCGTCTGAACGCATTGATGGCCTGCGATTTCACCGAACTTGCCGGCCAGATCGCCCAGCCGGTGCTGTTGATCTGTTCACAGGACGATCTGTTGGTGCCCTGGACCTGCTCACAAACCCTGCTGGAGGCGTTGCCAAACGCCACGCTGGAAAAAATGGCCTGGGGCGGTCATGCGATGAGCGTCACCGACAGCAGTACCTTTAATCCACTGTTACTGAACTGGCTGAGCGATACCCCGGCCTCATCCCCTGCTGAACTGGAGCTGATATGGCAGAAGCCCTGAATTCTCTCGCGTTAGAGACGTTGTTTACCGCAGCACGGACGCACAATGGCTGGCAGGATCGTCCGGTTACCGATGCGCAAATCCACCAGCTGTATGACTTGTTAAAGAGGGGCCCAACCTCGGCGAACTGCAGCCCTGCGCGCTTCTGTTTTGTCCGCAGTGAGGAAGGCAAAGCCAGGCTGAAGCCAACGCTCTCCAGCGGCAATCTGGAAAAAACCCTGAGCGCGCCGGTGACGGCAATCGTCGCCTGGGATCCGGCGTTCTTTGACCAGCTGCCACAGCTCTTCCCACATGCCGATGCAAAATCCTGGTTCACCAGCAGCCCGGCGCTGGCGGAAGAGACCGCATTTCGCAACAGCTCGCTGCAGGCGGCCTACCTGATCACCGCCTGTCGCGCGATGGGCTTAGACACCGGTCCGATGTCTGGCTTCGATCGTGCGGCGGTTGATGCGGCGTTCTTTGCGGAAAGCGGCTGGAAAAGCAATCTGCTTATCAACATCGGCTATGGCGATGCCAGCAAAGTGTATGCGCGCCTGCCACGTCTCTCATTTGCAGAAGCCTGCACCCTCGAGTAAGGAAATGATCATGTCTCTGGCGACCCTGTCGCCCGCGGTAACGTCGGGCGTAGAAAAACAAGATTTTCGCAATGCGATGGCGCGCCTGGGTGCGGCCGTCAATATTATCACCACCGACGGCCCCGCCGGTCGCGCAGGTTTTACCGCCTCTGCCGTGTGCAGTGTGACCGATACGCCGCCAACCCTGCTGGTGTGTCTGAATCGCTCGGCGTCCGTGTATGAGGTGTTCAAAACCAATCAGCAGCTCTGCGTTAATACGCTGGCTGCGGGACATGAATCGTTATCCAACCTGTTTGGCGGTAAAACGCCGATGGCCGAACGCTTTATCGCGGCTGAATGGTCGACGCTGGTGACCGGCTCGCCGATTCTGGCCGGCGCGGTGGCGTCGTTTGATTGCAAAATCACCCAGGTGATGAGTGTCGGTACCCATGATGTGCTGGTCTGCGAAGCCCAGGCATTAGTCTGTAACGATGAAACACACGGCCTGATCTATTTCGATCGCGGCTATCACCATTTACTGCGGCAGGAAGCCTGATCCCGCCGACGGCGGGCAATGCTTTATTCACTTCTCTGGAGAAGACGATGGCGAGTTCCTGGTTTCCTGTATGGCGTAAGCAGTCCGCATCAGCGCAAGGGTTAGTGGCACCGGATGAAACCCTGCCGCTGGGACAAACGGTAATTATGGGGCTTCAGCACGCGGTCGCGATGTTTGGTGCCACGGTTCTGATGCCATTGCTGATGGGATTAGATCCCAATCTGTCGATCCTGATGTCCGGCGTCGGCACGCTGCTGTTCTTCCTGATCACGGGCGGACGCGTGCCCAGTTATCTTGGGTCGAGCGCCGCGTTCGTGGGCGTGGTGATTGCGGTGACGGGGTTCAATGGTCAGGGCATCAACCCTAACCTTGGCGTGGCGCTGGGCGGCATTATTGCCTGCGGCCTGGTCTATACGCTGATTGGTTTTGTGGTGATGAAAGTGGGCACCCGCTGGATTGAGAAGCTGATGCCGCCGGTGGTGACCGGCGCCGTAGTGATGGCAATTGGGCTGAACCTCGCGCCGATTGCGGTACGCAGCGTCTCCTCATCGATGTTCGATAGCTGGATGGCAGTGATGACCGTGCTCTGTATCGGTATTGTGGCGGTATTTACCCGCGGCATGGTGCAACGGCTGCTGATCCTCGTCGGCCTGATTGTCGCCTGTGCCATCTATGCCGTGCTGACCAACGGGCTCGGGCTGGGTAAACCGATCGATTTTAGCCTGATGGCTGCCGTGCCGTGGCTGGGCTTCCCGACCACCACCTCACCCATTTTCGACAGTCATGCGATGTTCCTGATTGCGCCGGTGGCGGTGATCCTGGTGGCAGAAAACCTCGGGCATATCAAAGCGGTGGCGGGGATGACGGGCAAAAACCTCGATCCGTATATGGGCAGAGCCTTTGTCGGTGATGGCCTGGCCACCATGCTTTCCGGTGGCGTGGGCGGCAGCGGTGTCACCACCTATGCTGAGAATATTGGCGTGATGGCGGTAACCAAGGTGTATTCCACCCTGGTGTTTGTTGCGGCAGCGGTGATTGCCATCCTGTTAGGATTCTCGCCGAAGTTCGGCGCGTTAATTCACACCATCCCAGGCCCGGTGATCGGCGGTGCATCCATCGTGGTATTTGGTTTGATTGCCGTGGCGGGTGCGAGGATTTGGGTGCAGAACAACGTCGATCTTGGGCAGAACAACAACCTGATTATGGTGGCGGTCACGCTGGTACTGGGTGCCGGAGACTTTGCCCTGAAGATCGGTAACTTCACCATGGGCGGGATCGGGACGGCGACCTTTGGCGCGATTATCCTCAACGCTATCCTGACGCGTCGTAAAGCTGCCGTGCTTAACAGCAACGACGTCGTGCATCAGGACAATTAATTCACTTCCGCTTTATCAGGCGAAGGGTCAACCTTCGCCTTTTTTTTGCGCTTCAGCTTCAACTCACTGACCAGCACGCCGACGACGATCAGTGCGCCGCCAATCAGTGCCGCGCCAGGCAAACGCTCACCGGCAACCCGACCAACGATCCCCGCCCACACCGGCTCACCGGCATAAATCACCGTGGCACGCGTTGGCGACACGCTGCGCTGCGCCCAGTTCATCGTCACCTGTATTAACGCACTGGCCAGCCCCAGACCAATGGCGCTGAACAGCAGATAGGGCGAAAACGGCGGTGCCGATTCACCATTGGGGACCATCAGCGCGAACGCCAGCAGTGAAGCGCCCGCCAGCTGGATGATCGTGACGCGTTTGACATCCACTTTGCCGGCACTGGCGCTGATCAAAATGATTTCAGCGGCAATTGCCAGCGTGCTCATTAAGGTGGCAATTTCACCGGCGCCAAATGCCAGCGAATCTCCGTCCGGCCCCGCCAACAACATCAGACCGGTGAATGCCAGCGCCACGCCGATCCACGACATCAGGCCGGGCAAGCGTCCCAGGAAAAGCCATTGCAGTAGCGGCACCAGCGGCACATACATTGCGGTAATAAAGGCGGATTTACTGCTACTGATGGTTTGCATGCCATAGGTCTGTAAGCCATACCCACAGCCAATGGCGATGCCGATTAATGTCCCGGCTTTGATTTCAGCCCAGGTGATGCCGCGCAACGAACGCCATGAAATCGCGCCCAGCACCAGCGCGGCAGTGGCAAATCGGGTGCCGACAAAGAAAAATGGCCCGCTTACGGTCATCGCATGATGGACTGCCAGAAAAGTTCCGCCCCAGATCATGGTAATCAGGACCAGCACAATCTCTTGTGGGGTAAACGACAGTTTATAGCGGGAAAGTAAGGCAGACATAGCAGGCTCGGTTGAGAATTTGGCGCTAGTGTGCCGGGAGGGAACGCAGTGGTCAACTCTGTGACGTAACCGCCGGGGAAAGACCCGACGGTTTCAGGCGAGGCTAAGCTTCGGAATCGGTTTTAGTCCGACTGCCACGGCTATTGCGTCCCCCCTTTTCGCCAGCCTGTGAAGCACGTTGAGGGTCATTTTTAAAATTCCCTCCGCTGACTTTGCCGCCTTTGCGACCTGCTTCTGATGCTCTTTTACGGTCTTCAGCGAAATTTCCAGATCCACCACGATGTTCTGCCATTTCTTACCTCCGAATAGTTAAGCCATCATACTGCTTTATCACGATTAGCCTTCAGGCCTTCCGTGACGGCAATCGGGGAGAGAACACTCCCGGCCGCGTTACTAAGCATAGATTATCAAGCCTGAAGTGGTGAAAAAAACGCCTGAGCACGGCTCACAAAACGGCAAATTCCTTTAAACAGCCTGAATTATTGCATTATTGACGCTAATCTTTATGTCCATCCCGCCACCCGCATTGCGCGCGTTTTAAGCAAAAGGACCGCTTCCTTCTGCATGACCCGTCAGGCTCTTCTATACTTTCCTGATTGCCTTCAGGGCCTGATTTTGACCCCAATCATCCAACAACCAGTCGACGAGGGAACAAATGGCAAAGATTCTGGTGCTCTATTACTCCATGTACGGACATATCGAAACCATGGCCAATGCGGTTGCAGAAGGCGCAGGTCGGGTTAGCGGAGCGGAAGTGACAATCAAGCGCGTACCTGAAACCATGGACGCAGAACGCTTCGCCCAGGTGGGCGGTAAAACGCAGCAGTCGGCAGCGGAAGCGACCCCGGAAGAACTGCCGCAATATGATGCCATATTGCTCGGCACCCCAACCCGCTTCGGTAATATGGCCGGTCAGATGCGTACCTTCCTTGACCGCACGGGTGGCCTTTGGGCATCAGGGGCGCTGTACGGCAAGCTGGCCAGCGTCTTTGCCTCAACGGGTACCGGTGGCGGACAGGAACAGACCATCACTTCGACCTGGACCACCCTCGCCCACCACGGCATGGTGATCGTGCCGATTGGTTATGGCACCAAAGAACTCTTTGATATATCGCAGGTGCGTGGCGGTACGCCTTATGGCGCCACAACCATTGCCGGCGGTGACGGTTCGCGACAACCCAGCGAAGAAGAGCTGAATATTGCCCGTTATCAGGGTGAATATGTCGCCGGCCTGGCAGTAAAACTGAACGGATAACCTCAATCAGGAGACTATTATGGCAACGCAACAATCGAAAGCTCATCATGTAGGCGAGTGGGCAAGCCTGCGCAGCACCTCTCCGGAAATTGCGGAGGCCATTTTTGAAGTGGCTAACTACGATGAGAAACTTGCCGAAGGCATCTGGGAGCAGCAAGGCAGTGACGAAGTGCTGCTCAGGGCCTTTGAGAAAACCGATCAGGACGTGCTGACCTGGGATAACAAAGTCGTCGAGCGAAAAAACGTTTAGCACCAAAATCGGTATTCGGGGCGGATTTATCCGCCCTTTTTATTGTTTTACGCCCTCAGAAACGTCCGAAACCACTAACTACTCACGTTGTGAAACCATCGTTTTTCTACCAGGCTTAATGCCATATTCATTAGCCTGACCGCCAGGCCGATTACTCGAAAAGGAGTGCAGTATGTCTTATCAGACAATTAATCCCGCCAGTAATAAGCTTGTCAAAACCTGGACCGATCACAATGACCAGCAGGTTGAACAGGCGTTAAAGACCGCGGATGACCTTTATCATTCCAGCTGGTCCAAAGGCGATATCCAACCGCGTCTGCAGGTGCTGAAAAAAATGGCTGACCTGATTGACGCTCGCGTTGAAGAACTGGCAAAAACGGCCAGTGTTGAAATGGGGAAACTGATCAATCAGAGTCGCGGCGAAGTGCAGCTTTGCGCGCAGATTGCCCGTTATTACGCAGAAAATGCTGAACGCTTCCTTGCCCCTACCCGTTATCCAAGCGAGCTGGGCGAAGCCTGGGTGGAAAATCACCCTATTGGGGTGCTGGTTGCCGTTGAGCCCTGGAACTTCCCGTTCTATCAGCTAATGCGCGTACTGGCGCCGAATCTGGCCGCCGGTAACCCGGTGCTGGCAAAACATGCCGCCAATGTCCCTCATTGCGCCACGCTGTTCGAAGAGCTGGTGACCGAGGCCGGTGCGCCAAAAGGTGCCTGGACTAACCTGTTTATCAGCAACGATCAGGTTGCCTCACTGATTGCTGACGATCGTGTTCAGGGTGCTGCGCTGACCGGATCTGAACGTGCCGGGAGTGCCGTGGCACAACAAGCCGGTAAATACCTGAAAAAAACCACGCTGGAACTCGGCGGTAATGACGTCTTTGTGGTGCTGGATGATTGCGACCTTGATAAGGCCGTGAAGGCCGGCGTCGGTGCCCGTCTCAGCAACTGTGGTCAGGTGTGTACCGCAGCTAAACGTTTTATCGTGCATGAAAAAGTGGCAGATGCCTTCTTCGAAAAATTCACCCAGGCTTTCCGTGACGTGAAGATTGGCGATCCGCTGGATGAAAGCACCACGCTGGGCCCGCTATCTTCCTCCACGGCACGCGATACGCTGGTGAAACAAGTTGAGCAGGCGGTGTCGAAAGGCGCCAAACTGCATATCGGCGGTAAAGTCGTTGCCGGTGAAGGCTGCTTCTACGAGCCCACTATCCTCTCCGGTATCACCCGTGATAATCCGGCCTATTTTGAAGAGTTCTTTGGCCCGGTCGCGCAGGTTTACGTGGTGAAGGATGACGAGGAAGTGGTTAAACTCGCCAACGATTCTCACTATGGTCTGGGTGGTGCGGTATTTAGTAAAGATATTGCCCGTGCCAGGAAACTGGCTTCACGAATCGAAACCGGCATGGTGTATATCAATTCCGCCAGCGATACGTCGGCCGAGTTGCCATTTGGCGGCGTGAAACGTTCAGGCTATGGTCGTGAACTGTCTGATTTGGGTATCAAAGAGTTCGTTAACCAGAAACTGGTCGTGGTCAGCAGTGACTGATTGCTAACGGCATCTGCCCAAAAAGAAAAGGCCGACAGTGAATGTCGGCCTTTTTATTGCGTGCGAATCAGACTCAGGAAGACTTTTCAGTCTCTGGCTGCGCAGGAGTGGCAGGCTCATCGGCGTTAGCTTTTTCCGCCTTGGCTTTATCGGCTTTATCAGCCTTATCCTTCGCCGCTTTATCTTTCGCAGCCTGCTCAGCCGCGGCTTTGTCAGCAGCCGCCTTGTCTTTGGCTGCCTGCTCGGCTGCGGCTTTATCAGCTGCCGCCTTTTCTGCAGACGCTTTAGCCTGAGCGGCTTTATCTGCCGCAGCCTGATCGGCCGCTGCTTTAGCCGCTGCCACTTTATCAGCAGCCGGATCTTTCGCGGCCGTTGGTGCGGCTGGTGCTTCAGCTGCCGGAGCTGCTGGTACAGGTTGCGGCGCGCTTGCCGCCATCGGCGTTCCCTCAATGGCTTTATTCAGCACCTGAGTAAACTGATCCCATGGGCAGAAGCCATTGGCATCGGTCTGGCAACCGTTCATTTGCAGCGTGACACGCTTAGGAGGCGTATCCAGCGACAGTGGCGTTGCATTACGCAGCTGATCGGTAGACTGGTAAACGTACTCAACCTTCACCAACTCACGATTGTTTTTCTTGTCGTGCCAGCGCTGGAACTGAATCATCCCACCAATAGGCGTGCGCTCGTTTTGCTCTGGCAGCGTGTAAGCTTTGAAATCCAACGCCGTCAGCAGGGAGGCGATATTCGAATCATGGCCGACCATCAGCGTCACTTTCGGCGCGGAGGCTTTATCTTCATCCACTAACATACTGCGGATATAATCGACCAGTGGTGCTGCGACGTCACGCGCCACTTCTGGCGTAGTAAACAATGTGTCCTGATAGCCATTTTTGATGGCGGACAGCTCTTTCCACTGCTCAGGTGTCTTGATCTGGCCCCAGGCGACCTGATCCAGCGGCATCCCTTCGTAATATTGCAGGGTGAAGGCATCCACCAGCGAATTCCCGACTTTTAATGGACCCGAAACGTTCGGCTCTTTACCATTTTCAGCGGTGAATTTGTTCTGATTATCACTGGAGAGATCGCACTGCTTTTTGCCATCACAGGCAGCAGAGGATTTGTAATCGATGATTTTTTCCAGGCGCTGGAAGGCCGGTTTCAGTGCCAGTTTTTCACCCGCGCTGTTCATCCCGGTCAACGCCTGCTTGTTGAAGCCTTCGCTGCTGTCGGTAATCACCGGGTTGAACACCGGATCCATCGCGCCCATTTCATCCTGATGAGACACCTGAATGTCACACCCCGGGAACGCACCGGTGATAAAGAACTGCGCGGTGGCGACCGTACGCTGGAGGCTGTTGGCATAGGCGTAAACATCGTCAGAGCCAGGACACTCACCGTCGCCGATCAGCCCCTGCTGCGCAAGCCACTCACGGGTGTAACGGCCCATGTAAACTTCAAGCACGCCGCCCTTGGTCGTCAACTGTCCCCCCGGCACATCCCACTTGGGCCAGGCCTTTTTAGTGGACTGAGCCAGCACGCTGCCATTATCAGCCAGCGGCGCACGGAGGTTATGGCGGCTCATCATTAACACTTGCTCAAGCTGGTAATCGTCGTCAGCAGCATAAGCTGAAATGCCGGTGAGTGCCGAGCAGACTGCTAATGCGCAAAGACTAAACTTTTTAATCATGTGTTTTTCCATTGATTCAAGGTAAATCACCCGGCCGTAATATGGCGATGCGGTTGGTTAAAAATTCGCAACAACGCAAATGAGGCTCGCTCGGCGTTCCTGGAAATTCAGGCCAGGGGTGGGCATTCTTCATTGGTGTTGAGAATATAGCAGAGTATCGCCTTTGCCGTTGAGTCGCATCAGGAGATTGAAAAGAAACGGGATGTTTTTCGGAATGCTCTAATAAACGAACGTGTTAGCGAAGAAACAAGCGGGGAAGGCAGAAAGCAAAACGGGCCAGCCTAAGCTAACCCGTTGAATTTGATGGTGGAGAGGCAGAGATTCGAACTCTGGAACGGTTTCCCGTCGCCGGTTTTCAAGACCGGTGCCTTCAGCCACTCGGCCACCCCTCCACACTAGTACCAGTCACCGTTTCAAAGAGTGGCTAAACTCCCTGAGCAACTGATGGGGCGCAGTATAGGGGATGCCGATCGCTTTGCCAAGCATAATTTTGGCTAGTTTGTTGAATTATTGCGCTTTTATGCAATTTTTTTTCATCTGTTCAACAAACGGTCAATTGGCGGTTTTATTGCGCCCATAGCAAAACGGGCCAGCTTTCGCTGACCCGTTAAATTAGATGGTGGAGAGGCAGAGATTCGAACTCTGGAACGGTTTCCCGTCGCCGGTTTTCAAGACCGGTGCCTTCAGCCACTCGGCCACCCCTCCACAATGAGGCGAACTATAAACACCCTCCCGGTCGATGTAAAGTGTGTTGCGGTTCAATCGCCTGAAAAACAGTCGATCGGCGTTTATTTGCTGGCAATATCGCCACTCTGCTTACTTAAACAGCCGACTATCGCGTAAAGAAGGGTAAAACGCCTTTCCCCGCTTCGCCCTGCTCCCTATTCTCACAGGTAAATTGGTGACCCAAAGAGGCTCTTTTATGGATCGCATTGTTTCGAGTACCCGTGGCAGCTCCTTAATTACCACCCACAAGGTGCTGCGCAATACCTATTTCCTGCTGGGGCTGACGCTGGCCTTTTCTGCCGTTACCGCTACCTTGAGCACCGTTTTCGCCCTGCCCGCGCCAGGCTTCATTCTGATGCTGGTCGGCTTTTACGGGCTGATGTTCCTGACTTACCGCCTGGCGGACAGCCCTACCGGCATTCTGGCGGCGTTCGCCTTTACCGGTTTCCTCGGCTACTGCCTGGGCCCAATCCTCAACTCACTGCTGTCTGCAGGGATGGGGGATGTGATTGGTCTGGCATTAGGCGGCACCGCACTGGTGTTCTTCAGCTGTTCTGCCTACGTGCTAACCACCCGTAAGGATATGTCCTTCCTGGGTGGCATGATGATGGCCGGGTTTGTGGTATTGCTGGTTGCCGTCGTGGCAAACATCTTCCTCAACATTCCGGCATTGCATATGGCAATCAGCGTGTTGTTTATCCTGTTCTCTTCAGGTGCCATCCTGTGGGAAACCAGTAACATCATTCACGGCGGCGAAACCAACTATATTCGCGCGACCGTTAGCCTGTACGTGTCGATCTATAACATCTTCGTCAGCCTGCTGAGCATTCTGGGCATGTCATCGCGCAGTAATTAATAGCCCGCAGTTGATGCAACAGTAAGAGCCCCGCCCTGCGGGGCTTTTTTTATGTGCCGGATTAAAGCTGCCAGTAAGAGACAGACTACCCACAGCTGGCCGCAGTTTGCTAAACTGGGCGGCTTAGCAAATCAGACAGAGGCAAGACGGTGTTATTCCAGGGCAAAGAAATTGAACGTGACGCGCAAGGTTATCTGAAGTCCACGATGGACTGGAGTGAAGATCTGGCTCCGTTACTGGCAGAAGAAGAGGCCATTGAGCTGACTGACGCCCACTGGGAAGTGGTGCATTTCGTCCGTGCCTTCTATCTGGAGTTCAATACCTCCCCGGCGGTGAGAATGCTGGTTAAAGCCATGGCGCAAAAATACGGTGAAGAAAAAGGCAACAGCCGCTATTTATTCCGTCTGTTCCCAAAAGGCCCGGCAAAACAGGCAACTAAAATTGCCGGCTTGCCTAAACCGGCCAAATGCCTTTAAGCACTAACCGGTAGTGAAGCCGTTTGGCAAGTCGCGCGGTTGATGAGGTTCCTCGAGCACCCTTTCTACGCGGGCACTTCTGGGGCCGCCGTC
The DNA here is from genome assembly GCF_000196615.1 of Erwinia billingiae Eb661. Taxonomy (NCBI): domain Bacteria; kingdom Pseudomonadati; phylum Pseudomonadota; class Gammaproteobacteria; order Enterobacterales; family Erwiniaceae; genus Erwinia; species Erwinia billingiae. Next base: position 1,759,156 of record NC_014306.1, on the reverse strand, counting down.
TTTAAGCCAGGTAAGTAACGTCTGCACGTCACCCTCTTCACCACAGGCCAGCACTTCAACGCTGCCGTCATTCAGGTTCTTCGCATACCCCTTGAGCCCCAGCGCTTTGGCCTGATGTTGCGTGCTGTAGCGGAATCCCACGCCCTGAACCACACCGTGAACCCAGGCTTTTACGCAGACAGTAGTCATATTTCTTCTCCTTTCACGACGCAGATTGCATTTTAACGGTTGGCACCGGACAATAACCGCTGATTCTTTACTGTATAAGCATAGCAAATATGACTGTTCGTTTGATTCTTGCCAAAGGACGTGAAAAATCCTTACTTCGCCGCCATCCGTGGATCTTTTCTGGTGCTGTTGCTCGTCTTGAGGGAAAAGCCGAGTCGGGTGAAACTATTGACGTCTGTGACAGCCAGGGCAACTGGCTGGCTCATGCTGCCTGGTCACCCGTGTCGCAGATCTCTGCCCGTGTCTGGAGCTGGGAACAGGACGAGGCGATTGATACCGACTTCTTTATCCGCCGTCTTAAGGCTGCGCAGTCTCTGCGCGACTGGCTGGCAGCACGCGATAACCTCGACAGCTATCGCCTGATTGCCGGTGAATCTGACGGTCTGCCTGGCGTGACCATTGACCGCTACGGCAAGTTCCTGGTCCTGCAATTGCTGTCGGCTGGCGCAGAATATCAACGTGCTGCGCTGATCTCCGCGCTGCAGAGCTGCTACCCGGACTGTGCGATTTACGATCGCTCGGACGTTGCAGTGCGTAAAAAAGAAGGTCTTGAACTGACTCAGGGCAACGTCCTGGGCGACACGCCGCCAGAGCAGTTACCGATTGTTGAGCATGGCATGAAGTTACTGGTCGATATCCAGGGCGGCCACAAGACCGGTTACTACCTCGATCAGCGTGACAGCCGTATGGCGACTCGCCGCTATGCGAAAGATCGCCGGGTATTGAACTGCTTCTCTTACACCGGTGGTTTTGCAGTTTCCGCGCTGATGGGCGACTGCAAACAGGTTATCAGCGTCGATACGTCACAAGGCGCGCTGGACATTGCCCGCCAGAATGTTGAGCTGAACGGGCTGGATCTGTCGAAAGCCGAGTTCCTGCGCGATGACGTGTTTAAGCTGCTGCGCCGCTACCGTGATAGCGGTGAGAAATTCGATCTGATCGTGATGGACCCGCCGAAATTTGTCGAAAACAAAAATCAGCTGGCCGGTGCTTGCCGTGGCTATAAAGACATCAATATGCTGGCGATGCAGCTGTTGAACCCGGACGGCATGCTGCTGACGTTCTCCTGCTCAGGGCTGATGCCAACCGATCTCTTCCAGAAAATCATTGCCGATGCCGCGCTCGATGCTCAACGTGATGTACAATTTATAGAGCAGTTCCGGCAGGCGGCCGATCATCCGGTGATCGCCAGCTATCCGGAAGGCATGTACCTGAAAGGATTTGCCTGCCGCGTCCTGTGACTTGAAAAAGCTGTCCCTGTCCCCATCTTGGTAGCAGGGCACTGTTTCTCAGGAGGTCACGATGATTGCCAGCAAATTTGGACTCGGACAACAGGTGCGGCATAAGCTGCACGGTTTCCTCGGTGTAGTGGTAGATGTGGATGCGGAATATTCACTGGACGATGATCCCGAAGAGGATGAGGTTGCCACCAGCGAATCGCTGCGTGAAGCGCCCTGGTATCATGTCGTGATGGAGAATGAAGACGGCGAGACCGTTCATACTTATCTGGCAGAAGCCCAGCTTTCGTGGGAGCTGCCGGGCGACCATCCGGAACAACCTTCCATGGATGAACTGGCCGCGTCAATTCGCGAACAGTTGCAGGCGCCACGCCTCAGGAACTAATGCAAAATCCCCGCCTGGCGGGGTTTTTTTTAGCCTTTTTCCAGCCCTAAGCGCGGGATCTCGATTTTAGGGCAGCGATCCATCACCACCTTTAATCCCGCTTCTCCCGCCAGCACCGCAGCCTGCTCGTTAATCACCCCAAGCTGAAGCCACAAAGATTTCGCCCCCACCGCGATCGCTTCCTGGGCGACACCCCAGGCCGCTTCGGCATTACGGAACACATCCACCATGTCGATCGGTTCAGGAATGTCTTCCAGCTTTTCGTAAACTTTTTGTCCCTGCAGCGTCTGGCCTGCCAGCTTTGGGCTGACCGGCGTCACTTTGTATCCCTGCGACAGCAGATAAGCCATCACGCCATAACTGGCCCTGGCGGGTTTATCACTCGCTCCAACCAGCGCGATATGTTTAGTGGAGGTCAAAATGTCGGCAATTATTTTATCTTGCATGCAGCTCTCCTTATCAGACTGATTAACAGTTTATGCGCAGTGTGGCTGTTGGGAAAACAGCTCAGGCAGAAGATGCAAATTCCTGAATATATAGCACGAATAAATATGTTAAAATGTTAATATGCTGCCATACTGAAAGACTTTGATACACTCGACGTGTTTGCCTGCCCTCGCCTCTGGAGAATAAATGAAGCTGCGTTTGGTCATTACAGGCGTTTTAGCTTTGCTGGTTGCGACTACGGTCCATGCCACCACGCTCAAACTCGCCCCTGATATTGACCTGTTGGTGCTGGACGGCCGAAAAATTTCTGGTTCGTTATTAAAAGGTGCTGAAGGGCTCGAACTCGAGCAGGGACAGCATCAGGTATTGTTTCGCGTTGAGAAAAGCCTGAAAAAAGATGCTCAAATGGCCACGCCATGGGTCTCTACCCCATTGATCGTCACGTTCACCTCTCAGGCAAAATCAGTCACCATCACGTTGCCGCCGCTAACCACCACCGCGCAGGGAAAAATGTTTGATAAACATCCCACTTTCCAGCTGCTTAACGAGCATGGTGCGGTGGTTGAGAGTCAGCAAGACCATTTGCTGGTCAAAGCTGACAATAACTATGAGCAGGCCATGGTGGTGTATAACCTGAAAGGCAACGTCGCCTCAGTACCTCGCTTTGCCCAGGGACAAACCTCCACTACCCCAATCAGTAATGATTCCCAGGACTTTGCCAACGGCAACCATGCCGGCAGCCGGGTATTGCAGCTGTGGTATCAACAGGTTGATTCCGCCACCCGCCAACGTTTTGTGATGCTGATGCGTGCCCTGCGTACCAGTTGATGTCTGCACGCCTTCCGCCTACACTCGATACGCTTTATCAGGCAGTTCCCCTCATCTGATTGACGTGAAACCAGGAAGCCGGAATGGATCAGACCACCCGTAAAATTCAGGAAAAGAAACACATTGCGCTGGTTGCGCATGACCATTGCAAAACATCGTTGATGGAGTGGGTCGATATACACAAAGACGTGTTACAGGCTCATACCCTTTATGCGACAGGCACCACGGGCAACCTTGTCCAGCGTGCAACTGGCCTGCCGGTGACGGCAATGTTGAGTGGCCCGATGGGCGGCGACCAGCAGGTGGGTGCCTTGATTTCCGAAGGGAAAATTGATGTGCTGTTCTTTTTCTGGGATCCGCTAAACGCCGTGCCACACGATCCAGACGTTAAGGCGTTATTGCGCCTTGCAACAGTATGGAATATTCCAGTGGCGACCAACCGCGCAACCGCCGACTTTATTATCCGCTCACCGTTATTCGCGCAGGCCGTAGATATCATCATTCCAGATTATCAGCGCTATTTGCAGGAACGTCTGAAGTAAACTGATGAGCGTGCAACGGCACGCTCATCCTGCCAATTTAAGGTTTACGCAGCACCGGAACACCCAGCCGCTTAATCTCGTCGACAAATCCCGATGGGTTCTCTTTTTTAAACAGCAGCCACACCTGCTGCTTCGCACGCGTTATGGCGACATACGCTAACCTGCGCTCTTCTGCATCGGGGAAGTCTTCCGGCTGGGGTAACAACGCCTGCTCCATGACGGACTCTCTGGCCGCTGCGGGGAAGCCATCCTTGCCGTTTTGCAAACCCAGCAATATCACATAATCCGCCTGCTGCCCTTTACTGGCATGGATGGTGGTGAAATCAATCCGCAATTTTGGCCAGCGGGTTTTGGCTTTTTCCAATACTGCCGGGCGGATATGGTGATAACGGGCAAGGATCAAAATCCGCTCATCCGCGGTGGCATAGCCGCTAATTTTATTCAGCAATGCCTCCAGCTGATCTTCCGGCAGGAGGGAAATCGACTTTTTATTGCCTTTGGTCAGGCTGTTCAGCGGTTTTTTCAATTGATGCGGGTTGCTCTGCACAAACTTATTGGCAATTTCACCAATTCGATCGTTAAAGCGGTAGGTGGTATCCAGCACGCAGCGGTCGCCCTCACCAAAGTGATGATGAAACGCGGTGGTCAGGGTCATCTCAGCCCCGCTGAAGCGATAGATCGCCTGCCAGTCATCGCCAACGGCAAACAGCGCCGTCTGCTTGTTCTGTCTTCTGAGGGCGGCGAGCAGCGCCGCACGCTGAGGCGAGATATCCTGGAATTCATCGACCAGGATATGCTTCCACGGGCTGATAAACCGGCCTTTATCAAGGATGTTGACCGCCTGATGGATCAAGCCGGAGAAATCTACCGCCCCTTCTTCTTTCAGGGCGCTTTTCCAGGCCTTCATCAAAGGCGCCATCAGCTTTACGCGTTTGGAAAAGAGATCGCGCACCTCTTCAGGAGCTGATTCAATCATTGCCGCCTGCGCGCCGCCATGCATTCGCATCAATCCAAGCCATCGCTCAAGCCTGCTGGCCAGACGTTTGGCAAGCCGCTCTTCTTTCCAGTAATCACCTTCGCCGATTTCCCACTCCAGCTCGTCCTGCAACCATTGCCGCCAGCCATTGGCATGGGCTTTCTTTTCCCCACACTGCTGGCGCCAGACGTCAATTAACAGCTTATGGCGCAGCGTCGTATCGGTTTCGAGCTTGCTGATGGAAGGGGATTTACTGCTGCCCTGCTGGATGATGTTCAAAGCCAGTGAGTGAAACGTGCGGGCCTGAATACCGTCGGTATTCAGCCGGGCTTTGATGCGCTCGTTCATCTCTTCAGCGGCCTGACGACCAAAGGCCAGCAGCAGGATCTGTTCTGCGCTGGCTTGTTTGCGCATCAGTAACCATCCTGCTCGGGCGACCAGCACGGATGTTTTGCCACTCCCCGCACCCGCCAGCACCAGCAGCGCATCCTCACCGTTCACCACCGCTTTTGCCTGGGAACTGTTGAGAGGGGACGTCTCGACGGTATTGAAGAAATCGGCGTACTGCGCCAGCATTTTTTCTGACCACTGACCGTTACGCTTCTGCCGTTGTGCATCGCTGTTATTCAGCCAGGCGAGGCAGAACTGATAGTTTTCGCGGCAGTTATCAAACTCATCCAGACGCTCTACCGGCAGTGGCAATGAGCAGAACGCCTCCTGAATGGCGGTACGCCAGCCGGCCATATCGCTGCGCTTCAACCATTTATCCTGCTGTTCACCCTCCTGTAAGCGGGTCACCAGTTGCTGCAGGACTTCAGAGGAGACCAGGCTCATCTCCTCACTCCATTGCTGCCAGGCCTGGTTGAGGTAATGATAGAAACGTTGGGTTTCCTGCCATTCGGTGCCATGCAGGCGCACGACTTTATCTTCAGGCAGGGCAAATTCGAGTTCGCCCCAAACCATCCCGCGTTTACATTTGATGGCTAACAGCTGGTTAAACGGAATAAGGTATTCATGTTTTTCACCACTCACCTCAACGCCTGCGGCCAACATTCGTACCCGATTGTAGGGATGCTGCGCCAGATGTTTGCCCAGCGACGTTGCTTTCAGTTCCATGACCTGCCTCTGGCTGTGGTTGCTTTTAATGGGCTGTAGTTTAGCTGGCAGGAGTGTACCGCTCCAGAGTTAAAACGCGCTACAATCAACGCATTGTATTTTTGAGCTCCGCGCTCTGTTAGGGAAACGACCAATGCGTACTGTTTTAAACATTCTGAATTTTATTCTGGGCGGTTTTCTGACCACGCTTTCGTGGCTGTTTGCGACCGTTGTCAGCATCATTTTTATTTTTACCTTACCGCTCACCCGTTCCTGCTGGGAAATCACCAAGCTTTCGTTACTGCCTTACGGTAATGAAGCCGTGCATGTAGATGAGCTGGAACCTGGCCGCAAAAATGCGCTGATGAATTCGGGCGGCACGCTGCTGAATATCATCTGGCTGGTCTTCTTTGGCTGGTGGCTGTGCGTGATGCATATCATGACCGGTATCGCCCAGTGCATCACTATCATCGGCATTCCGGTTGGGATAGCGAATTTCAAAATCGCCGCCATCGCATTGTGGCCGGTAGGCCGCCGCGTCGTCAGCGTCGAAGTGGCACAAGCCGCGCGTGAAGCTAACGCCCGCAGCCGGTTCAACTAGTTTCTGATGCGCTTATCGTTAAGCTCCAGGCTGCGGCGCTACGCCTATAACACTGCGCTGCTGTACAACCTGCGTATCTTTATCGCCCTTGTGGGTACCGCAGGTGTGCCCTGGTGGTTGAATCAAATCACCTGGACCATTCCGCTAACGTTAGGCGTGGTGGCTGCGGCTCTGGCAGACCTTGACGATCGCCTCAGTGGCCGGCTGCGAAATCTGGTCATCACCCTGGTCTGCTTCTGCATTGCGTCCGTCTCTGTTGAACTTCTTTCTCCGTATCCCTGGCTATTTATCCTCGGTCTTGCCGTGTCGACCTGGGGTTTCATTTTGCTTGGCGCGTTGGGGCAGCGCTATGCCACGATTGCCTTTGGCGCGCTGCTGATCGCTATCTATACCCTGCTCGGCCTTGGGCTGTTCCCTCAGTGGTATCTGCAACCTTCCCTGCTGCTGGTCGGCGCTATCTGGTACAACCTGCTGACGCTCACCGGACACGTTATTTTTCCCGTCCGTCCGTTACAGGAAAACATCGCCCGCAGCTTTGAAGGGCTGGCAGTGTATCTGGAGGCAAAAGCGGGGTTGTTCGATCCGGATATCGAAGAGAATGAAAATGCGTCGTTGATCGACGTGGCCATGGCCAACAGTCAGTTGGTGGCGACACTCAACCAGGCAAAAATTTCGATTCAGTCCCGCTTACGTGGGGACCGGGGACAACGCAGCACGCGCAGAACGCTGCATTATTACTTTGTCGCTCAGGACATTCATGAGCGTGCCAGCTCTTCCCATGCGCAATACCACGCGCTGCGGCAGGAATACCGTTATAGCGATATTCTGTTTCGCTTTCAACGCCTGCTGACGCTGCAGGCAAAGGCCTGCCAACAGTTGGCAAACTGCATTCTGCTGCGCGAAACCTATCAGCATAACAGCCGCTTTGAGCGAACCTTCATTCACCTCAACGCCGCGCTGGATCGTCTTGCTGCTGCCCGTCCAGGGAGCAGTGACGTCAAAGCCATGCACTATTTGTTAAATAACCTCAAAGCCATAGACGCCCAACTGGCGACAATTGAATCAGAGCAAATTCTGGAAAGCCATCATGAGAATCATGATCAAACGCTCTCCAGCGAAGGATTAACCGGTTGGGCCGATATTCGTTTACGTATCAGCCGCCATTTATCGCCAGAATCCCCGCTTTTCCGCCATGCGGTGCGGATGTCGCTGCTGTTGTGTGCCGGCTATGGGTTTGTTCAGCTGACTGGCCTTGAGCACGGCTATTGGATCCTGCTGACCAGTCTGTTTGTCTGCCAGCCGAACTACAATGCCACCAAACGCAGATTAGCATTGCGTATTGTGGGAACCGTGGCGGGTATCATACTTGGGTTGCCTTTACTGTGGCTGGTGCCTTCTTTCGAGGGGCAGCTGATACTGATCGTGGTCACCGGCGTGCTGTTCTTCGCCTTCCGTCAGTCGCAATATGCTCATGCCACAATGTTTATCACCTTGCTGGTACTGTTCTGTTTCAATCTGCTGGGTGAAGGGTTTGAGATTGCCCTGCCCCGCATCTTTGATACGTTGTTAGGCTGCGGCATTGCCTGGCTGGCGGTGGCTTTCCTCTGGCCTGATTGGCGTTTTCGTCGGCTGTCTTCGGTTGCAGAACGCACGCTGACCGCTAACTGCCGCTATCTGGATGCCATTCTGGTTCAGTATCATCAGGGAAAAGACAACCGGCTGGACTACCGTATTGCCCGCCGTGACGCCCACAACGGTGATGCTGAGCTGGCTTCAGTGGTGTCTAACATCTCCGCAGAAAAGAATGCTTCCGCCTCGTTGCGGGAAGCGGCGTTTCGTCTGCTGTGCCTCAACCACTCCTTCCTCAGCTATATCTCGGCGCTGGGCGCGCACCGGGAAAAGTTCACCCGGCCAGCCATGCTGCAATTGATGGATGATGCCGTCTGCTACGTCGATGACGTGCTGCATATTGATCTTATCGATGAACAAAAAACCCAAAGATTGTTGTCGAGCCTCTCTGAGCGACTGGCAGCAACGGAAGCCGACCCGGAAACCAAAGAGCCGCTGGTGCTTCAGCAGGTGGGTCTGTTGATCGCATTACTGCCAGAAATCGCTCAGTTAAAAAAACAGGTCCTGGAAACTTAACGTCTTCTCAGTTCGCTCAGCGTCTGGTACAGCAAGGTTTCGCGGTGCCAGCCCCTGAGCTCCTCTTTGATCGCCACCGGCAGTGCTTCACAATGCAGCCCCTCGATCGCGCCTTGCAACGCAAAAAGAATATTCACCCCAAGACTTTTATTTTTCTCGTGCAATTTTAACCAACTGCGCTTTGCACCCAGCTGCTTTAACATCTCTGCGTTAGCGATACCCACCCGCCTGAGCTGCACTTCCAGTTTCATACTGAGATTAGGCAAATCCTTCAGCCGCCCCGAGTTTTGATGCAGTTTTTTATCCTGCATCGCCCCTTTCAGACACAATTGACAGAGCGCAATCAACTGTTCAGGCTCGGCCCACAGCGGGTTGTCCACGCGGTAGTATTCCAGCGCGACAGGGATCCCCCTTTTGTTAAACATCAACGGTTTCATCTTACGTTCAATGATATACGGCCTCACTTCTTCACAGGCCCGAAGATAGAGATCGCCCTCACTGACAAGCGCAAAGACCACGCTTTCCACTGATAAACTGTAGCCACCAAACTGGCTACGGCTATTTATCTCGCCCAGCGAAGAAAGCTGACGTTTTGCCCTGATAATATTGCTTTTTGAGTCCTTCATATTCCGCATCCTTAACGTTGTAAGACATCCTGGTGTTTCTCCTTTCCTGCAGAAAAAAAATAGGCAATCGCCGTTACAAGTTCAATCAATGATTTGCTTTGCACCCTATCGATTTGTGTTTTTGCGAGGCGTTTTCAAAAAAATAAGGTTGATCTTTGGACACCCTCGCTATACTGTACATCCATACAGTAACCCTGCGAGCGAAGCCAATATGCAAACTCATTCCCTGAAATCTTCTTCTGTTAAAACTGGTGTGCGGACTGCTCCAGACTGTGCGAAAGCCCAGCCTGCAGCTGCGGCGGGCTTAATCAGTGAGCTGATTTACAGCGAGAATCAGCCTGCTATGACGCAAATGTTGCTGCTGCCCTTACTGCAACAGTTAGGGACTCAGTCACGCTGGCAGTTGTGGTTGACGCCTCATCAAAAATTGAGCCGTAGCTGGTTGATTGAGTCAGGGTTACCGCTGGATAAAGTGATGCAGATTCATCATTCCGGTGCTATTACTACCGTAGAGGCGATGATCAAAGCATTACAGACGGGAAATTACAGTGTGGTTTTAGGTTGGTTGACGGGCGATATCACCTTAGAAGATCGTCAGCGGCTGCAAAAAGCGGCATTTGCTGGCAAGGCTTTGGGGTTGATTATGCGACCCGATCGGATCAATTCTGCCTCCTCCAGACCGTTTAATGGCTTAAAAATTCACTCTACTTTGTATCATTAAGTAAAAATAAGAAATTTCTCACGAGAAAATTCTGCAGCTGGCTCGTTAAGCCCCTGATTATGCTATGAGCCTGCGGGACAATGGTTTAGCGCCATTTTCCCCTCAGGTTTTACCTGTATAACCTGTCTGCAGATGTGTAAATTTGTGTACGAAAGCCTATTTTTTTGCTGACCGTCGTCACATCATACTTGTAAGTTTGCTGGTACGTTGTAGACTTTACGTCGCCAGGGTGCTCAATAATCTCCAGTTTTTGGATGAGTCACAATCGAGCTTTATAACCCGGCGAAGGATTAATCAAAGAGCTAATTAAAGCTCATTGCCTATTTGGATGATAACGAGGCGCAATAATGAAAAAGACAGCTATCGCAATTGCAGTGGCACTGGCTGGCTTCGCTACCGTAGCGCAGGCCGCTCCTAAAGATAACACCTGGTATACTGGTGCAAAACTGGGTTGGTCTCAGTACCATGACACTGGTTACTACGGTAACGGTTATGCAAACAATGACGGCCCAACTCACGAAAGCCAGCTTGGTGCAGGTGCTTTCGGTGGCTACCAGGCTAACCAATACCTGGGCTTCGAACTGGGTTATGACTGGCTGGGACGTATGCCTAACAAAGGTAACGTAACTAACGGCGCATTCAAAGCACAGGGCGTTCAGCTGGCTGCTAAACTGAGCTACCCAATCACTGACGATCTGGACGTGTACACGCGTCTGGGCGGCATGGTATGGCGTGCAGACTCTACTCAGCAGAACACCATTACTGGCAACCGCCAGAGCGACCACGACACCGGTGTTTCTCCACTGGCTGCCGTTGGTGTTGAATACGCACTGACTCAGAACTGGGCAACCCGTCTGGATTACCAGTGGGTTAACAACATCGGTGATGCACAGACCGTTGGTGCTCGTCCAGACAACGGCATGTTAGCACTGGGTGTTTCTTACCGTTTCGGTCAGGACGAAGCTGCTGCTCCAGCACCAGCTCCAGCGCCTGCTCCAGCGCCAGTTGTTGAAACCAAGCGTTTCACTCTGAAATCAGACGTTCTGTTCACCTTCAACAAAGCTTCCCTGAAGCCAGAAGGTCAGCAGGCTCTGGATCAGCTGTACACCCAGCTGAGCTCACTGGATCCTAAAGATGGTTCTGTTGTTGTTCTGGGCTATACCGACCGTATCGGTTCTGACCAGTACAACCAGAAACTGTCCGAGAAACGTGCTCAGTCAGTAGTTGACTACCTCGTTTCTAAAGGCATCCCTTCTAACAAGATCTCTGCACGCGGTATGGGTGAATCTAACCCAGTTACCGGCAACACCTGTGACAGCGTGAAAGGCCGTAATGCCCTGATCGATTGCCTGGCACCGGATCGTCGTGTAGAAATCGAAGTTAAAGGCATCAAAGATGTTGTAACTCAGCCACAGGGCTAAGTTCTCTTTGATGAAAAAACCCCGCTCCGGCGGGGTTTTTTTTGGTCTTTATTTTGTCTGCCGGAACCGGCGGAAGGCGCTTTACGGAAGAAATTAATCCGGCTTACCGAGAATGGCCTGCAGATCTTGTTTCAAAGAAGACATCTGCGTGGCGTATTTTTCTTTACGTTCAGCATCTTCTATCAGCTGCACAATCGTTTCGGAAAGCGTGCTGTTACGACGTTGAGCCAGACCGGCCAGACGCTGCCAGACCAGATACTCCAGGTCGATAGATTTTTTGCGTGTGTGCTGATGTTCAGCATTAAAGTGACGCTTGCGACGGGCGCGAATGGTTTGTTTCATCCGGTTTTCGAGCGCCGGATTAATATGTTGAGCAATCCAGGTTAAGACATCAACTGGGCGATTCTCCATCGCCAACAGTTCGTCCACCACCGCCTGAGCCGCACTGTATTCCAGATATCGGGTGATCGCTTCACCCTCCCGGTGTTTTTTCACCAGGTATTTCCATTTCCAACCGCTTTCAAGATTTTCCAGTTGCTGATATTTCATCGGAATCTCATGCTGATTTCGTGACGAGTTTAGAATAACAGCTTTTTTTAAGCATGCCGTAAAGAAAACGGGCTTGTTATCGCAATCTGCTGCTGAACATCGTTTGAAGTGTCACTCTACGGTGCTTAACAGGCTGAAATCTTGTATAATGCCGCTTTTACTCATTTCAGAAAAATACGATAACTTTGACCAACAACAGACTTGAATGGCGTGCCCTACAGCCCGATACAGAAAGCGTTCAGCCCCTCTTCCTGCAGGCACCTGAAGACGACGCCAGCTGCTTTGATGCCGTGCAATCACGCCTGTTTAATGGCCTGAGTCTGCTGCTGCAAACGCCGGCAAAATTGCCGCTGATGCTGATTAAAACAGCTGAAAACGTCGAATATCAGGCTTTACTGCAAGATGTCCTTTCTGGCCTCAGCGAAGATGATGAGGCGACGTTACAGGGAGGCCATTACCAGATTGACGGTATGTCGGTCACCTGGCGTGCTGCGGAAACGGAGCAGGATAACTTTGCCAGCACCGGTGGCATTCATCGTGCGGACTGGATTGAGGCAGAACAGCTTCTGGGCTGTGTACGCTGGTATAACAACCAGCTGACGCTTGAACCGGGACTGGTTCACCGGGCCAACGGTGGCACACTTATTTTGTCTCTGCGGACGTTAATTGCACAGCCTCTGCTGTGGCTTCGCATTCGACAAATTCTCACCACACAGCGCTTTGACTGGCACTCTCCTGACGAGACGCGCCCCTTACCGGTCGCTATCCCCTCCATGCCTTTGCAGTTTCGCCTGGTCCTGACCGGCGACCGTGACGTGCTGGCAGATTTCCAGGAGATGGAACCGGAGATGGCGGCCCTCTGCCTCTATGCGGAATTCGAAGAGAATATCCAGATTGTAGATGGCGAAGAGTTCAGCCTGTGGGTGAAATGGGTGTTGAACGTTGCCACGACTGAAGGCTATGGCCCGATTGCGGAAGACTTCTGGCCGGTGCTGATCCGCGAAGCCGTCCGCTACACGGGCGATCAGGATACGTTGCCGTTGGATCCCTCGTGGATCGCCCGACAACTGCTGGAAGCGGCGATGTACAGCCCGGATCAATCGGTCAATGGCGAGCAGTTGCAAACCGCACTGGAAACGCGTTCGTGGCGTGAGGGCTTCCTTGCCGAACGCGTGCGCGATGAGATCCTGCTCGATCAAATCCTGATTGAAACCGAAGGCACGATGGTCGGTCAGATCAACGCCCTGTCAGTGATCGAGTTCCCTGGGCATCCCCGTGCTTTTGGCGAACCTTCACGCATCAGCTGTGTCGTGCATGTCGGTGACGGTGAATTCACCGACGTTGAACGTAAGGCTGAATTAGGCGGCAATATTCATGCGAAAGGCATGATGATTATGCAGGCCTGGCTGATCTCTGAGCTGGAGCTTGAGCAGCAGCTGCCTTTCTCTGCCTCGATCGTATTTGAACAATCCTATTCAGAAGTGGACGGCGACAGCGCCTCTCTGGCGGAGCTTTGCGCGCTGATCAGCGCCCTCTCCGGTCAGCCACTGACCCAACAAATTGCCGTGACCGGTTCGGTCGATCAATTCGGTCGGGTGCAGCCTGTCGGCGGACTGAACGAAAAAATCGAAGGGTTTTTCCACATCTGTAATCAACGTACGCTGAACGGCACTCAGGGGATTATTATGCCTCTGGCAAACGTTCGCCACCTGTCATTACAGCAGGAAGTTGTTGATGCGGTTCGGGAAGGCAAATTCCATATCTGGGCGGTCAGCAGTGTGGAAGAAGCGTTGCCGATTTTGACCGGTGCAGAGTGGGATAAAGAAGAAGGTCCATGCCTGCTCAGGTTGATTCAGGAGCGTATCGCTCAGATCAATCATCAGGATGGACGTCATCGTCCGTGGCCGTTGCGCTGGTTAAACTGGTTCAACCACAGCTGATCGGACTTGTTCAGCTTACAGCTGTAAGCTAGACTTCGTGACTCATTAAAATAAGGCATATTGAGAACATGGTAGATAAACGCGACTCCTATACAAAAGAAGACCTGATTGCCTCTGGTCGTGGTGAGCTGTTCGGCGCTGAAGGCCCACCGTTACCGTCTGGCAATATGTTGATGATGGACCGCGTGGTCAAAATGACTGAGGATGGCGGTAACTACGGGAAAGGTTTCGTTGAAGCCGAGCTGGATATCAATCCGGACCTGTGGTTCTTTGGCTGTCACTTTATTGGCGACCCGGTAATGCCTGGTTGTCTCGGTCTGGATGCCATGTGGCAGCTGGTTGGTTTCTACCTCGGCTGGTTAGGCGCCGAAGGTAAAGGTCGTGCTCTGGGTGTGGGTGAAGTTAAATTCACTGGCCAGGTACTGCCAACCGCGAAAAAAGTTTCTTACCGCATTCACTTCAAGCGTGTTATCAATCGCAAGCTGGTGATGGGTGTGGCAGACGGTGAAGTGCTTGTCGACGGTAACGTGATTTACACCGCGACAGATTTGAAAGTGGGTCTGTTTAAAGACACGACTGCTTTTTAATCCAGAGTACTAAAACGGAAACCTCCGCTTCGGCGGAGGTTCTTTTCCTTACTACATTGAACAGTCAGATTACGCAGTAACCGTCCTGTCCTCCATGGCTTGTCGCCAACCTCCCAACCAGTGAGATTTCGCATCTATCAATTGATAGGGACACATCTCTTTCGAGCGTCCGGTAATACCGGCCTGATAACCTCGTGAATGTGCCCGTTCTAGCCGATCTCGTTTCTGTCTCTTCATCATGCCTGTAATCCCCTCTTCAGGTCAGGTGGAATCTGGTGGAAAGAAAACAGTGGTCGCTTTCTGCGTAACCACTCATAAGTTCTACCGCCAACTGGTCCAAAGATCAATGCGCAAATTTCACGCCAATGTCATCATTTTGAGACAAACCAGGGCCATTCCTGGCCCCGAATCAGCGCACGAATTGCTAATAAGCCGCTGTAATCCAAAAAAAAAGCCCCTGACTGCGGAAAATCTTAATTTTCGACAATCAAGGGCTTAGCTTTAAAGATTAAATTTTGTTAATTAATGCCACGGATCGCATTTGCGATTTCGCCCGCTTCCTGCTGCCATCCTTTAGCCAGCGTTCTTACTAACGCATCGTAACCATCTTCCGTTTGCGGCAGCGTCAGGGCAAATGAACGCTTAATGATCTGGCCCTGATGCTCAAGAACCCAGTCACCGCTAATCACCGCATGGCCATCGTAGCGGCCCTGGAAGCCCGTGACGTTGACGTTAAGCGTATCCTGCTGTTGCCCTAACTGGCTGGAAGAAACCAGCCAGCCTGGCAGTGCTTCGCCCAGATTAACCACCAGCGTCTGTTGCAGCTGTTGGTCCAGCGGACTGGCCCACAGATTGTTCGCGGCAATGACATATTTCACATCGCTGCTCTGATAGACCAGGCCGTTTCCGGCCAGATAATCTGGCACAGAAACATGCTGAACAAATACCGCCGGACGTGTGGCATCCGCTGGACGGGTTGTCGAGGTCGCTTTACCGCCCGCAGGCAGCTGATAGTAGGTGGTTTCTGGCGTGCTGCTACAGGCAGACAGCATCAGAGCCAGGGCTACGGGGATCCATTTCATCATTATTTCGCCCTCTTAGGCTGCGGGTCCTGGCCAGGTTTAGCTTCAAACACCAGGGCGTTACTCTTACTGTTCAAGGTCTTCAATACCGGTTGCAGCTCACGCATCACCTGATCCAGTCGCTGCATATCTCCCACCATGCGGGTATAAGCCGGCGATCCTGGCTGGAAGCCTTTCATGCTGGTGTTCAGTTCACGCAGCGTTTTCTGCATATCGGCCGGCAGATCCTTCATCGACTGGCTTGAGGTAATCTGGTTAATGTTATCCAGCGTCTTCTGCAGTTCCTGAATGGTTTTCTGACTCTGTTTCAGGGTACTGGTGGCCTGATTCAGCAGCGGATTCAGCGGCAGATTGTTAACCTTATCCAGCGCATCCATCAGTTTCTGCTGGATTTGCGCCAGTCCACCACTCACGGTTGGGATCAGCTCATAGCCAGACAGGGTCCGTGGACCGGTGAATGGCTTGGCATTCTTGTAGAAATCGAGGTCGATATACAGTGAACCCGTTAACAGGTTCGCCGATTTCAGCGAGGCGCGCAGTCCATTGTTGATACCGTCTTTCAGATGCTGTTCGATATTGAAGTCTTTACCCAACATACTCTGGAAACGGTCCGGCTCGATGCGGATCAAGACCGGGATGCGGTAATCGGTATCCAGCTGTTGTGCAAGCACCGTGGATTTAAATGGCACTTCTGCCACCGTACCCAGACGAATGCCACGGAACTCAATTGGCGCGCCAGGTTGCAGGCCACGGATCGAATCGGTGAAGAACATCAGGAAATCTTTGTGGGCGGTATACAGGGAATCCTGAATACTGCGCTGATCGTCGAACAGTTTATATTCCGACTGATTCTGTGCGACCTGTCCCAGTTCCCAGCCGTCCGGCACGTCGAAGCTGACACCCCCGCTAAACAGGGTAGTCAGTGACCCCATTTCCACACGCATACCCGATGCTGACATATCCACCGCTATGCCACTGTCTTTCCAGAAGCGCACGTTGGTGGTGATCAGACGGTCGTACGGCGCGGCGATAAACAGCTGATAGGTCATCATGCGTTTATCGGCATCAAAGTGGCTGGTTTCAACTGAGCCAACCCGGTAGCCACGGAATAGCACCGGATCGCCTGGATTGAGCTGCCCGGCTTTGGCACTGTCGAGGGTGATACGAATGCCTTTGGCATCTGGCGGAGCAAGCGGCGGAGAATCCAGCAGGTCATAGCGCTCTTTTTTATCGCCCTTCACGCCCGGCTGTAATTCGATATAGGCCCCGGAAAGCAAGGTGCCCAGCCCGGTAACGCCCTCACGACCAATTGCCGGCTTAACCACCCAGAAAGCACTGTCGTTTTTTAACAGTTTTTCCATGCCGGAATTCAGACGGGCAGTAATTTCCACATGGTGAAGGTCGTCAGTTAAGACGGCACTCTCCACCACGCCGACATCCACGCTGCGACTTTTGATCGCCGTTTTGCCGCCTTCAATGCCCTCGGCATTGGTGGTGATCAGGGTGACCAGAGGGCCCTGGTGGCTGAAGTGGTAAAACAGGATCCATGCACCAATTAATACGGTGACAATGGGAATGATCCATACCGGTGACCAGCGTTTGATTTGATCAACCGTCGCCACGCCGTGATTATTTTCCTTCAATGCTTGGCTCCTCAAGATTTTTTTCTCGTACACGATCCCAGGTCAGGCGAGGGTCAAAGGTCATGGCTGCAAACATGGTCAGAATAACAACCATGGCAAACAGCAAGGCCCCCGTCGCGGGATAAATACTCATCAACTGCCCCATTCGCACCAGCGCTGAGAGAACAGCAATCACAAACACGTCAATCATCGACCAGCGTCCGACAAACTCAACCACTTCATAAATCTTGTGCATCCGCTCACTGTCATGGTGGGTTGCACCTTTACTGTTGGCATCCCAGCACAGCCAACCGATGGCGATCATTTTCAGCGAAGGCACCATGATGCTGGCAATAAAGATCACCATCGCTACCGGGAACGACCCTTCGCTCCACAGCAACACCACACCGGCCATAATGGTCGAGGTGATTTTGGTGCCCAGCGCCTGGGTGATCATAATTGGCATCAAATTAGCCGGGATATAGAGCAACATTGAGGTCACCAGCAACGCCATTGTCCATTGCAGACTGTTCTTACGACGGGCGTACCCGCCTGTCCCACAACGGGTGCAGGTATACTGATCGACCGGGAGAATAGCGGTGCAGCAACGGCAGGAACGTAGCCCCTGATGAATGCCGCTGATTGCAGGGATCGGTTTGGCGGGAATTTCTGGCATCGGCTCAATGCGGTTCCATAACCAGCGGCGATCGACACATTGAAACGCCCTGAGCTGTAACACACAAAACAGGCACCAGGGAATAAAACTGGCTCCGACGCCGATATTGCCATAGGCCATCAACTTAACGAAGCTGACCAATACGCCTGCCAGAAAAATCTCTGACATGCCCCAGGTCTTGATCTGAAACAGCATGCGAGACATGCCTTTCTTCAGCGGCAGCGACAAACGGACTGGGTTGACCAGAAGCAGAATAATCACCATACAAACGGCAGGGACCGCCTGTACAAACACCATAAACAGCGTAGCCAGGCTGTTGTAATCCTCAGATACCATCACCTGAGGAATACGCAACAGGGTTATTTCGCTGCTCAGTCCCGCTACGTGCATATTGACGAACGGGAACAGGTTAGCCAGAACCAGCATAAACAGTGCCGCCAGCGCATAACCGGTAGGCCGCTTTTGCGGCTCTATCCAGTTGGCCGTCAGCGTGGTTTCGCAACGCGGGCAGCTGGCTTTACTACCCGGTTTCAGTTCCGGCAGTTGTGTCATCAGGTCACACTGCGGGCAGAGCATCCATTGATCAGCGTGGTGCGATGAACACATAAACGACCTCTTGCTTAAGCATCAGCCGTTTTTCAACGACTCCAGATATTCCCAGCGTTCGAACGCCACTTCCAGTTCCTGTTCGGCTACGGCAAGCGCATCCAGCACGGGCTGAGTCACATCATGAGGCTGACTGAAGAAATCACCGTCGGCCACTTTGGCCTGCAATGTTTCCAGTTGGCTTTCAAGCGTTTCCATCTTTTGTGGCAGCTGTTCAAGTTCACGCTGCAAGTTATAGCTTAGCTTATTCGCAGCACGTTTTTCTGGCTCTGCTTTCGCATTTTCCTGGCGCGCAGCAGGCGCGGGTTTGCTCAACGAACGCGTCTGCTTATAGGCCGCACGCTGGCGCTGAGCGTCATGATAGCCACCGACAAAGGCGCCAATCTCACCGTTACCTTCAAAGATCCAGCACTCGGTCACGGTATTATCGACAAACTGACGATCGTGGCTGACCAGCAATACGGTGCCCTGATACCCATCCACCAGCTCTTCCAACAGCTCCAGCGTTTCCACATCGAGGTCGTTAGTCGGTTCATCGAGGATCAGCAGGTTGCTTGGCTTGAGGAACAGACGAGCCAGCAACAGACGGTTACGCTCACCGCCTGACAAGGCACGCACCGGCGTCATCGCACGTTTAGGGTGGAACAGGAACTCCTGCAGGTAACCCAACACATGGCGCGGCTTACCGTTCACCATCACTTCCTGCTTACCTTCCGCCAGGTTGTCCATTACCGTGCGGTCAGGATCGAGATCGGCACGGTGCTGGTCAAAATAGGCCACTTCTAATTTCGTCCCGATATGCACGCGACCACTGCTGGCTTTCAGCTCATCCAGCATCAGTCGCAACAGCGTGGTTTTACCACAACCGTTGGAGCCAATCAGGGCAATTTTATCGCCACGCTGAACCTGGGCGCTGAAGTCACGCACCAGCTGTTTGCCGTCAACGCTGTAGTGAAGATTTTCCATCTCGAAGACAATTTTGCCTGAGCGCGACGCTTCTTCCACCTGCATATTGGCTTTGCCCATCACTTCACGACGTTCTGAACGCTCGTTACGCAATGCTTTTAATGCACGAACACGGCCTTCGTTACGCGTACGGCGCGCTTTAATGCCCTGACGGATCCACACTTCTTCCTGAGCCAGTTTGCGGTCGAATTCAGCGTTCTGCATCTCTTCCACACGCAGCGCTTCTTCTTTGCTGGTCAGATACAGGTCGTAATCGCCAGGCCAGGAAACTAACTTGCCGCGATCCAGATCGACAATGCGGGTGGCCATATTGCGGATAAAGGAACGGTCGTGGGAAATAAAGATAATGCTGCCCTGGAAGGTTTTCAGGAACCCTTCCAGCCAGTCGATGGTTTCGATATCCAGGTGGTTGGTGGGCTCATCGAGCATCAACACCCGTGGATTGCTGACCAGTGCACGTCCCAGCGCGGCTTTACGCAGCCAGCCGCCCGACAACGAGGACAGTGGCACATCGGCATCCAGGCCAATCTGCTTCAACACATCGTGAATACGGGTTTCCAGCTGCCACAGATTCTGGTGATCCAGAATAGTTTGCAGACGTCCCATTTCATTAAGGTTTTTATCGCTCGGATCGGTCATCACCAGATGAGAAATCGCGTGATACGCCTTCAGGTATTCCGCCTGCTCGTTGACGCCTTCGGCCACGAAGTCATAAACCGATCCTTCCACATTACGCGGCGGATCCTGCTGCAGACGTGACACGACCAGGTCCTGTTCATAGATGATGCGACCATCATCCAGCGCCTGCTCGCGGTTAATAATCTTCATCAGTGTGGATTTACCCGCACCGTTACGACCTACCAGACAGACCCGCTCATTCTCTTCAATGTGCAGTTCGGTGTTATCCAACAACGGGGCATCACTGAAAGAGAGATACGCACCATGAATACTGATTAATGACATAAAAGCTTATTCCTTACCGGCGTGAGTGATCAGCCAGCAGTTATGTATTTGACGATTGCGGGCAAAATCCTGCGACTGGGTTTTGGCGGTGATATCCTGTGCAACAAGATTCAGCTCTGCCAGACCGTCGTGGTCCATTTTGAAACCGCGTTTATTGTTAGAGAACATAATGGTGCCGCCTTTGCGCAGCAGCCTTTTCAAATCTTTCATCAGCGTCAGATGATCGCGCTGGATCTCAAAGCTCTCTTCCATCCGCTTCGAGTTAGAGAACGTTGGCGGATCGATAAAGATCAGGTCGAACTGCTCGCTCGACTCGCTCAGCCAGCCCAGGCAGTCAGCCTGCATCAGACGGTGCTGGCGGCCGGTTAAGCCATTCAGTCGCAGGTTACGCTCTGCCCACTCCAGATAGGTACGCGACATATCTACGGTGGTGGTGCTGCGCGCGCCGCCCAGACCGGCATGCACACTGGCCGTACCGGTGTAGGCAAACAGGTTCAGGAAGTCTTTATCCTTACTCATTTTGCCGAGCATTTTGCGGGCAATACGGTGATCGAGGAACAGTCCGGTATCCAGATAGTCGGTCAGATTGACCCACATTTTGGCATTGAATTCGCTGACTTCGAAGAAATCGCCCTTCTCGTCCATCTTCTGGTACTGACTTTTGCCTTTCTGCCGCTCGCGGGTTTTCAGCACCAGCTTATCAGAAGGCAGTTCCAGTACGTGCAGCGTGGCCGAAATAACATCGAACAGACGCTGGCGGGCTTTGGCAGGCTCCACGGTTTTTGGTGCCGCATATTCCTGTACCACCACCCAGTCGCCGTAACGATCGACGGCCACGTTGTAATCCGGCAGATCGGCATCGTAAATGCGGTAGCATTCAATTCCTTCCTGACGTGCCCACTTCTCCAGCTTCTTAATGTTCTTGCGCAGACGGTTGGCATAATCTTCAGCAACCTGACCACCGGCCGCAGCGGAAGGGTTGACCGCCAGCTGATAGTTTTTCTGTACGCAGTCCAGTGGACCGTTTTTCGCTTTGAACTGACGGTCGGCACGCAGTTGCAGGCAGCTCAGCAGTTCCGGAGAAGCGCTGAACAACGACAGATTCCAGCCGCCGAAGTGGCTTTTCATCAGGCGCCCCAACTGGCTGTGCAGGGCGATCAGCGCGGGTTCGCTATCCATACGCTCACCGTAAGGCGGGTTGCTCACCACGGTTCCGGTTGGCCCTTCAGGCAGCGGATTGGTCAGTTTCAACACTTCCTGCACGGTAAAGCTGATGATGTCAGCCATCCCTGCGCGACGGGCATTGGCAATCGCCCGTTCAACCACGCGAGAATCATTGTCATAGCCATAAAAACGCGAGGTGGTTTGCTGCACGCCACGTTTAGCACGAACCTGTGCCTCGGTGGTCACTTCCTGCCACAACGCATCATTGAATTTAGACCAGCCGCTGAAGCCCCAATGTGGACGATGTAGTCCCGGTGCGCGATCGCTGGCGATCATTGCCGCTTCAATCAACAGGGTTCCCGATCCACACATCGGATCGATCAGCGGTGTTCCCACCTCCCAGCCGGAGCGCAGCACGATCGCCGCGGCCAGGTTCTCTTTTAACGGAGCCTGACCGGTCTGCTGGCGATAGCCGCGCTGATGCAGGCCTTCACCACTCAGATCCAGCGCAATGCTGGCAGTATCTTTATTCAGCCAGACGTTAACGCGGATATCGGGCTGCTCGCGATCGACGTCCGGACGGGCAAACCCTTTACGGGTAAAGCTGTCGACAATCGCATCTTTAACTTTCAGCGCGCCATACTGGCTGTTACGGATAACCTCGTTCAGACCGCTGAAATGCACCGCAAAGGTTTTATCACTGCCGAACATCGCCGGCCAGTCGATAGCCTGCACACCCAGATAAAGGTCGAGGTCACTGTAAACGCCGCATTCGGTCAGCGGCAGCAGGATGCGCGACGCCAGACGGCTCCACATCAAACTTTGGTACATCAGACGATCGTCACCCTGATAATGTACGCCGCCCTGGACGATCTGGCAGGCCTCAGCCCCCATCGCTTCCAGTTCACTTTTTAATAGCTCTTCGAGCCCACGCGCCGTACTGGCAAACAGAGAATTCATAGTGTCACTTATCGTCGTCAGAAAATTGCTGCGCATTATAGCTAATCGCAGGCACATGTCATAAAGTTAGCTTCTTTTCCTCAGGTACCCCGCCGCTTTTCTTGCCTGAAGACGCTTTTTTCCGCTTTATTTGCCTGGAGGGCACCATGATTAGCCTGTCTCGTCTGTTCATTCATCCGGTGAAGTCATTGCGAGGGACCCAGGTTTCTCATGCACAGGCACTGGAGAGTGGGCTGGCCTTTGACCGTGTCTTTATGATCACGGACGAGGATGGCACCTTTATTACTGCCCGCCAGTATCCGGAGATGGTGCTTTTCACCCCCGCGTTGATCCCTGAAGGTCTCTTTCTTTCTGCGCCTGATGGTACCAGCGCCACGGTTCGGCTCGCTGACTTCTCCAGTGAACTTGCACCGACCGAAGTCTGGGGCAATGTTTTCACCTCACTCACCGCGCCAGCCGCCATTAACCAGTGGCTCAGCAGCTTCTTCCCCCGCCCGGTGCAATTACGCTGGGTGGGTCCGCAGATGTCCCGCCGGGTTAAACGCTTTGAGCAGGTGCCATTAGGCTTTGCCGACGGTTTTCCGTTCCTGCTAATAAATGAAGCGTCTTTGCAGGATTTGCGTCAGCGCTGTCCGGCAGGGATCAAACTGGAGCAGTTTCGACCAAACCTGGTGATCACCGGTGCCAGTGCCTGGGCAGAAGACAGCTGGTCAACGGTGCGGATTGGTGAGGTACTGTTCGATGTGCCGAAACCTTGCAGCCGCTGCGTACTGACCACGGTTAGCCCTGAGAAAGGCCGTAAACACCCCAGCGGTGAACCTTTAGCCACGCTGCAAAAGTTCCGCACCGCCACTGACGGCAGTGGAGACATCGATTTTGGCCTTAACCTGATTGCCAGAAACAGCGGCATTATGCGGGTCGGTGACGAGCTTCAGGTCGTCGCCAGCAAGCCACCGCGACCTTACGGCGCAGGCCAGGTCGTGGAATCGCTGGAGGTGGTCAGTGGCAACGCCCAAAGCGTGACCATCAGCTGGCAGGGGGAAACCTTTCAGGGAAACAATCAGCAGGTGCTGCTGGAACAGTTGGAAATGCAGGGATTCCGCATTCCCTACTCGTGCCGGGCCGGGATTTGTGGCAGTTGCCATTTGAATCTGGTATCAGGAGAAGTCAGCCAGATGAAAAAAGGGGCCGTGCGTGATAACGGCAGGATCCTCAGCTGCAGCTGCATTCCCGCCAGCGACCTGGTCCTGACGCAATAATCTTAAACAGCCCTGGCGAAAGTAAGAGACTCAGACTGCCGGGGCTGAAGACGATCGTTCATCACCTTAATCGCATCACCCAATACCATTCCGCGCCCGGCCAGTGTCAGTTGCGGTTGAGCCAGCAGACAGAGTGCCGCATTTTCTCCGCTTTCTACCACCAGCAAATGTGCCTGTTCACCGTTTTCACACAGTTGAACGCTCACCAACTCACCTTCTTCTGGAACCCAGCCACTGTGGCGATGGGTCTCAAAGTGCCAGCTTTTCGGCATTAACGGCTTAAGGAAACGGCTGGCGACCAGCGCATTCAGCACCAGCTCTGCACGCTGGTCCACATTCAATTCGCAGCGGCGACAGTTCTCTTCAAAGCTGAAGAACAGCGCAGCATCATCGACACAAAACCCAGAAGTATCAAAAGCATCCGGCGTCAGCATCTTACGAGGGAAGCGCGAACGGAACAGCATTCCGTCAGCCAGATCCAGCATCATGCGATCGTGTTCTGCATCGAAAAACCAGCGCCAGCTGTCGTCAGGTTTAATTCTCATGATGGGTCCTGTAGTCATAAAATTGGCCGCTATTTACTGGACGAACGGTGGATTTGAAAAGATATGTCAATCCAGCCGCGAGCCAAAATAGTCTGAATAATGTTTAAACAGGATAAAATATAAACGAGCCAGCGGCGAAAATAAAGCCCCTGGCCGGTTTAGCTAAGAATTAGCTTAGATGTGGGTCACAATTTCTTTTATCAGCGGTGGGCCTTTGTAAATAAAGCCGGAATATATTTGGATCAGCGAAGCACCCGCCGCCATTTTTTCGCGCGCTGAAACCAGCGAATCAATCCCGCCCACGCCAATAATAGGCAGTTTGCCCTGCAGTTCCTGCGACAGCCGGCGAATAATTTCTGTACTGCGTAATTGCACCGGACGTCCGCTTAATCCACCCGCTTCCCCCGCGTGCTTCAGGCCAGCGACCAGTGAACGATCGAGGGTGGTATTCGTGGCAATCACGCCATCAATATTATGACGGATCAGACTGTCGGCAATTTGGATCAACTCTTCTTCAGAAAGATCCGGCGCGATCTTCACCGCCACAGGAACATATTTGTGATGAATCATTTCTAGATCTTTCTGTTTCTGTTTCACCGCGATCAAAAGATCGTCCAGCGCTTCACCGTATTGCAGCGTGCGTAATCCTGGGGTGTTTGGCGAGGAGATATTTACCGTGATGTAACCCGCATAAGGATAGATCTTATCCATGCAGATTAAATAATCGTCTTTGCCGTTCTCGACCGACGTATCTTTATTCTTACCAATATTGATCCCGAGCACGCCATCGAAATGCGACTTTTTGACGTTCTCCACCAGGTTATCCACGCCGTGATTATTGAAGCCCATGCGGTTGATAATCCCTTCGGCTTCCAATACGCGGAACATTCTTGGCTTGTCGTTGCCGTCCTGCGCTCTTGGCGTCACGGTGCCGATTTCGATCGATCCAAAGCCCAATGCACCAAAGGCATCGATACACTCACCGTTTTTATCCAGTCCTGCGGCAAGGCCCAAAGGATTCTTAAAGGTCAGCCCCATGCAGTTAACCGGCTTGAAAGGCAGCGACTGGCGAACCAGGTGCAGTAAAGGTGTTCCGGTGACCCGCTGCAGCTGTCGGAGTGTCAGTTCATGGGCACGCTCGGCATCAAGCTGGAAAAGGGCCTTGCGGACAAAGGGATAATACATGGTCGCTCCTGAATGCCCGAGACTCTCGAGCTGGATAGGACAAACAGTTGATATCGTCTGGCGATACTAACCCGAAATACTGCGTTTAACCGTCACGGTTGCGGCTTCTCTCCTTTTTATACTGTGGATCCGATGAGAGAGGTGATAACAGCCAGTGGGCGCAGTGACGCTGCAGGTGCGGGGCAAAATGGTAAGGTTCTTTGTCAGGAAAGTAAAACGATAGTGCCAGCTAAACCGCTCATTCCGCTTTTATATCCGCTAATCAACTTATCTATGCCAGATAAATCATTTAAGCCTCTCCTGCCCGTCTGTCAGGATAGTTCCATCGGTTCCAGAATAAGTCAGTTCAATAACTTTCAGTTATAAGGAGAGGTTATGCGCGTTATTACTCTGGCGGGAAGTCCTCGCTATCCATCTCGTTCCACCGCCCTATTAACCGTTTGCCAGCGCCTGCTTGAACAGCGCGGCGTAGAGGTTATTCCGTGGAATTTGCATAACTTCGTGCCTGAAGACCTGCTTTATGCCCGCTTTGATTCACCCGCGCTGTTGGCCTTAAAGGAAGACCTGGAGCAGGCCGATGGGGTGATTGTTGCCACACCTGTTTATAAAGCGTCGTTTTCGGGTGCCCTGAAAACGCTGCTCGACCTGCTGCCTGAGCGCGCGCTTGAGCACAAAGTCGTGCTGCCGCTGGCCACTGGCGGCACCGTTGCGCATATGCTGGCGGTGGATTACGCCCTCAAGCCCGTGCTGAATGCGCTGAAAGCGCAGGAAGTGCTGCATGGCGTGTTCGCGGATGATTCGCAAATTACCCATTACGATCGTCAGCCGGAACTCTCGCCGGTGCTGCGCGACCGCATCAACGAATCCATCGACACCTTCTGGTCTGCGCTGGCTCGTCGCCACCGACCGCTGGCCGTCGCCGTTTAAGGAGCCGCTGATGACATTATTTGCAAGGATCCTCTCCGCACTGACCTTAACCAGCGTGCTGGCCAGTACTGCTTTCGCGGCAGAAACAGAGGCGCCGAAAACCTTTCGCATAGGCTATCAGAAAGGATCGGTGAGCATGGTGTTAGCCAAATCTCATCACCTGCTTGAAGAGCGTTTTCCCAACACCAAAATCAAATGGGTCGAGTTCCCGGCCGGTCCGCAAATGCTTGAAGCGTTAAACGTTAACAGCATTGATTTGGGCAGCACCGGCGATATCCCACCGATTTTTGCTCAGGCAGCCGGCGCAGACTTGCTGTATGTCGGCGCAGAACCGCCGAAACCGAAAGCAGAAGTGATTCTGGTGGCGAAAAACAGCCCCTATAAAACCGTTGCCGATCTGAAGAGCCATAAGGTCGCTTTCCAGAAAGGATCCAGCTCGCACAACCTGTTGCTGCGCGCACTGGAAAAAGCCGGATTGAAGTTCAGCGATATCCAGCCCGCTTATCTGACCCCAGCCGATGCCCGCGCGGCGTTCCAGCAGGGTGATGTGGATGCGTGGGCGATTTGGGACCCGTACTATTCTGCGGCCTTGCTGCAGGGCGGCGTCAGAGTGCTGACCGATGGCAGCCAACTGAATCAAACCGGGTCGTTCTATCTGGCAACGCGTCCCTTCACCCAGGCAAACGGGGCCTTTATTACCCAAGTGCTGGCGACCTTCAGCCAGGCCGATGCGCTGACCCTCAGCGATCGTGAGCAAAGCATCGATCTGCTGGCGCAGGCGATGGGTCTGCCTAAGCCGGTGATTGCCAGCTATCTGGATCACCGTCCGCCAACCTCTATCGGCCCGGTCAGTGACAAAACGGCCAACGCCCAGCAACAAACTGCCGACCTGTTCTATGCCAGCCATTTAATGCCGGTAAAAGTCGAGATTGCCGACCGTATCTGGCACGCGAGCAGCGCTAATTAATAAGGAATCCCAACATGAGCCTTTCCGTTTTCTGGTTTTTACCGACCCACGGTGATGGTCACTATTTAGGTACTTCAGAAGGTGCGCGCCCGGTTGATCATGGTTACCTGCAGCAGATCGCTCAGGCAGCGGATCGTCTGGGTTTCGGTGGTGTGCTGATCCCGACCGGTCGTTCCTGTGAGGATGCCTGGCTGGTTGCCGCATCCCTGATCCCGGTGACCCAGCGTTTACGCTTCCTGGTGGCGCTGCGTCCTGGGGTGATCTCCCCGACTCAGGCGGCCCGTCAGGCTGCGACCTTAGATCGGCTGTCAAATGGCCGCGCCCTGTTCAACCTGGTCACCGGTGGTGATGCTGAAGAGTTAGCCGGTGACGGTGTATTCCTCGACCATAAAGAACGCTACGAAGAATCCGCCGAATTCACCCGCGTCTGGCGCCGGGTGCTGGAGGGCGAAACCGTCGATTACGAAGGCAAGCACGTTCACGTCCGTGGCGCGCGTTTGATGTTTAAACCGGTACAGCAGCCGCGTCCGCCTTTATGGTTTGGCGGCTCCTCAGAGCCTGCACAGGATTTGGCGGCAGAACAGGTGGATGTCTATCTGACGTGGGGCGAACCGCCGGCGCAGGTCAAAGAGAAAATCGCTCAGGTGCAGGCGAAAGCCGCCGCACAGGGTCGCAAAGTGAAGTTTGGTATTCGTCTGCATGTGATTGTGCGTGAAACCAATGAAGAAGCCTGGCAGGCGGCCGATCGTCTGATCTCCCACCTCGATGACGCCACCATTGCAAAAGCGCAGGCGGCGCTGGCCAAAACCGATTCGGTCGGCCAGCAGCGGATGCGCGCGTTACACAGCGGCAGCCGCGATAAGCTGGAAATTAGCCCTAATCTCTGGGCTGGCGTCGGCCTGGTTCGTGGCGGTGCGGGGACAGCACTGGTTGGCGACGGCGAAACCGTGGCGGCCAGAATGCAGGAATATGCCGACCTGGGCATTGAAACCTTTATTCTTTCCGGCTATCCGCATCTTGAGGAAGCCTACCGCGTCGGCGAGTTGCTGTTCCCTCATCTGGATCTGGCGGTACCGGAAATCCCGAAACCGGCTGCAGTCGCGGCACACGGTGAAGCCGTTGCCCACGATTTTGCCCCACAGAAAGTGTCACAGAGCTAGAGGTGAAGATGAAAAAGCCGCTTTCGCGCATTGGAAATAGCCTGGTTCCCTGGGCCCTTCCCGCTCTGTTAATCGTTGTCTGGCAGATTGCTTCCCAGACCGGCTGGCTTTCAACCCGCATTCTGCCGTCGCCCGAAGCGATTGTCGTCACCTTCTGGAAGCTTTCGGTTAGCGGCGAACTGCTGCAAAACCTGGCGATCAGCAGCTGGCGTGCCGCTATCGGTTTTGGCATCGGCGGCTCGATTGGCCTGGTGCTGGGTCTGATCACCGGTATGTCTCGCCTTGGAGAAAGACTGCTGGATACTTCCGTACAGATGTTGCGTAACGTTCCGCATCTGGCGCTGATCCCGCTGGTGATCCTGTGGTTCGGTATTGATGAGTCGGCCAAAATCTTCCTGGTGGCGCTGGGCACCATGTTCCCGATTTACCTGAACACCTATCACGGCATCCGCAATATCGACCGTGGACTGGTCGAGATGGCCCGCAGTTATGGCCTGTCCGGCTGGAGTCTGTTTATTCAGGTGGTGTTGCCTGGCGCCCTGCCCTCAATCATGGTTGGGGTGCGTTTTGCGCTGGGCCTGATGTGGCTGACGCTGATTGTGGCCGAAACCATTTCCGCCAGTTCGGGCATCGGTTACCTGGCGATGAATGCCCGAGAGTTTTTACAAACCGATGTGGTCGTGGTAGCGATCATTCTTTATGCCCTGCTCGGTAAACTGGCCGATGTCAGCGCGCAGTTACTGGAACGCGTCTGGTTGCGCTGGCATCCGGCTTATCAACTGAAAGAGGATAACGCATGAGCGAATTAACCGCGTCTCCGGCTCGCCTGAATGCCGGTACACCGCTGGTCATCAACGGTGTCAGCAAGCAGTACAAAGGCCGGACGGTATTAAACAATATCGATCTGCATATCCCTTCCGGTCAGTTTGTCGCGGTGGTCGGACGCAGCGGTTGCGGTAAAAGTACGCTGCTGCGTCTGCTTGCCGGTCTGGAGAAAACCTCGTCAGGCGCGCTGCTGGCCGGTAATGCGCCGCTCAGTGAAGCCAGCGACGACACCCGTTTGATGTTTCAGGATGCTCGCCTGCTGCCGTGGAAAAGCGTGATTGATAATGTCGGATTGGGGCTGAAAGGGAAAAGCTGGAAAGCGGCCGCGCTGGAAGCGTTGGAAGCCGTAGGTCTGGCCGATAGGGCAAAAGAGTGGCCTGCTGCCCTCTCCGGAGGCCAGAAGCAGCGCGTCGCCCTGGCTCGCGCACTGATCCATCGTCCGGGTTTACTGCTGCTGGATGAACCGCTGGGTGCGCTGGATGCGTTAACCCGCATCGAAATGCAGGATCTGATTGAATCACTGTGGCAGAAGCACAACTTTACCGTGCTGCTGGTCACGCATGACGTTAGCGAAGCCGTGGCGATGGCCGATCGGGTACTGCTGATAGAAGAGGGAAATATCGGACTGGATCTGCAGGTTGATTTGCCGCGCCCGAGACGTAAAGGCTCAGTGCGCCTGGCCGAGCTGGAAGCGGAAGTGCTGGATCGGGTGATGAAACGCACGCCGGTCGAAAGCGAAAAGCGCTACGCACAACGTTAAAAAAAAGGGGCGAACTTCGCCCCTTAGCTTTCTCTTGAGCCTGCTCAGGCGCTCAGGGCTTTACTGATTTTCTCGTAAAGGTCACCTGAAAGTTTATCCAGCCCTTTCAACTGCTCCAGCGCGTTACGCATCAACGCCTGACGACCGGCATCGTAACGCTTAAGGCGAATCAATGGCTCGATCATCCGCGCGGCAACCTGTGGGTTACGCGTGTTCAGATCGGTGAGGATTTCCGTCAGGAACTGATAGCCGCTGCCGTTTGCCGCGTGGAACGCCGCTGGATTTGCCGAGGCAAAGGCGCCAATCAACGAACGGATACGGTTTGGATTGCTCAGGGTAAATGAGCGGTGGTTTAACAACGCACGCACGCGGTTTAACACATCCGGTGCCGGACTGGTGGCCTGCAAGGCAAACCATTTATCCATCACCAGACCATCCTGATGCCAGCGCTCGTCAAACGCCACCAGCAGCGCTTCGCGACACGGCAACTGAGCCGCCACCGAGGCCGCCATCGCCGCCAGCGAGTCGGTCATGTTATTGGCGTGGCTAAACTGTGCGTTAACCAGCTTGTCAGCCAGCTCGACGTCGCCAAAGGCCAGATACCCCAGGCAGACATTTTTCAGCGAGCGTTTGCCAATTTCGGCATGTTCAATGCGGTATTCGTCGCTTTGATTGGCGTTATAAACCGCCAGCCACTCATCTGCCAATTCGGTTGCCAGCAGGCGCACCAGCGATTCACGCACGTCAGAAATTGCCTGCGGGTCGATAGTTTCAAACAGCTCGGCAATTTCATTTTCACTCGGCAGCGTCAGGATCAACGCCATCAGCGCAGGATCGCTGTTTTCTTCCAGCAGCACCGCGCGGAAAGCATCAGCCACATGCAGCGGAAGAGAGAGCGGTTGCCCTTGCTGCTGACGTGCCACGTTTAGTTTGATGTAGGTCGCCATCAGGCTTTGAGCGGCATCCCAACGGGCAAAGTCATTGCGCGCATGGCGCATCAGGAAGGTTAACTGCGCATCGCTCCAGTTGTAGTCCAGTTTCACCGGGGCAGAGAATTCACGCAGCAGTGAAGGAACCGGCTGGAAATAGACGTTATCAAAGACGAAGCTCTGGAACTCTTCGACCACATTCAGCACGTTGTGCACCGGATGGCCGTTATGCTGCAGTGGGATCACCTTGCCTTCGCCATCATACAGTTCGATATCCAGCGGGATATGCAGCGGCAGCTTCTCTTTTTGATCGGCGGTTGCTGGCGTTCTCTGCGTGACGTGCAGCGTGTACTGTTCCAGTTCCGGGTTGTAGTCATCCCGAATTGAGAGGATCGGCGTACCCGACTGGCTGTACCAGCGGCGGAACTGCGATAAATCGACGTTGGACGCATCTTCCATCGCCTGCACAAAATCGTCGCAGGTTGCAGCGCTGCCATCGTGACGTTCGAAGTAGACCTGCATGCCTTTCTGGAAGTTTTCTTCACCCAGTAAGGTATGCATCATACGGATCACTTCTGACCCCTTCTCATACACCGTCAGCGTATAGAAGTTGTTCATTTCGATCACCTGCTCAGGGCGGATCGGATGCGCCATTGGGCTGGCATCTTCGGCAAACTGCGCACCACGCATGATACGGACATTATCAATACGGTTAACGGCACGGGATCCGAGGTCGGAACTGAACTCCTGATCGCGGAACACGGTCAGCCCTTCTTTCAGGCTGAGCTGGAACCAGTCGCGACAGGTCACACGGTTACCGGTCCAGTTATGGAAATATTCGTGACCGATAACCGCTTCAATACCGAGGTAATCTTTGTCGGTGGCGGTTTCCGCCCTGGCCAGCACATATTTCGAGTTAAAGACGTTAAGGCCTTTATTCTCCATCGCGCCCATGTTGAAGAAGTCCACCGCGACAATCATAAAGATGTCCAGGTCGTACTCCAGACCGAAGCGCTCTTCATCCCACTTCATGCTGTTTTTCAGTGAGGTCATTGCCCAGTCAGCGCGATCGAGGTTGCCACGATCGACAAAGATTTCCAGCGCCACATCGCGCCCGGTACGGGTTCTGAAGCTGTCACGCAGTACATCGAAGTCACCGGCGACCACGGCAAACAGGTAGCAAGGTTTTGGGAACGGATCTTCCCATTTCATCCAGTGGCGGCCATCTTCCATCTGTCCGGCATCAACACGGTTGCCGTTTGACAGTAAATAAGGATAGAGGGCCTTATCTGCCACAATGGTGGTGGTAAAGCGCGCCAGCACGTCAGGACGGTCAAGATACCAGGTAATGTGGCGGAAGCCTTCCGCTTCACACTGGGTACAAAGCGCTTCACCCGATTTATACAGGCCTTCCAGCGCGGTGTTTTTATCCGGGTGGATTTCGTTGACGATTTTCAGCGTAAAGGTTTCTGGCAGTTGCTCAAGGATCAGCGCGCCGTCTTCCAGACGGTAGTGCGTCCAGGCCTGGTCGTTAATGTCCAGAGAAACCAGCGTCAGGTCTTCACCGTCCAGACGCAGTTCTGCGCCTGCTGCCCCCAACCGTTTTACCTGGCTGATAGCGGTGACCTGGGTGGTGCTGGCATCGAGAATAAAAGTCAGGTCGATATCCGTGATGGTGTAATCCGGAGCACGATAATCATGGCGATTTTTGGCTTGTGGCAGTTGCGTCATAAGTCCTTCTCACGTCGATAATTAGTTAACCTTTTCAAGTCTATTCCTGTTAGCCCGATGTTGCCACGTTGAATCGCGATGCCACGGGGTCTTTGGCTTAAAAAGCTACATTTCATTAACAAGCGCACAGATTGCCCTCGACCTTATCCGCGGTAATGTGTTGTGATCCGCTTCACTAAACGAGTATTCAAGTTATACTCCAGCGTCTTTTCCACTTATTGAACCAGGGATAACGCTCTTCGCCAGAGGATGCTGAAACGCACCATGACTCGACATGCTACCCCGATCCTGACCACCTTGTTGGACACGGATGCCTATAAGCTGCATATGCAGCAAGCGGTGTTCCATCGTTACCGGAACGTTTCCGTGGTGGCTGAGTTTCGCTGCCGTGGTGACGATCTGCTGGGCATTTATGCAGATGAAATTGTCCGGCAGATAGCGACCATGCAGTCGCTGGCGCTGACTGACGAAGAAGCTGACTACCTTGCCGGCCTGCCCTTCTTTAAGGCGGACTATCTGGCCTGGCTGCGCGAATACCGTTATGACCCGTCGACGGTGGTGGTCCGCAATCACCAGGGCAAGCTGGATATTCGCATCAGCGGTTCATGGCTGGACGTCATCATGTGGGAAGTGCCGCTGCTGGCGTTGATCAGTGAAGTGGTTCATCGCCACCGCTCGCCGCTGGTCACCCCGGAAATGGCAGTCACCCATCTGCAAAGCAAGCTGGCCGGGTTTAAAGCGTTGACCGCTGACCTGGATATGTCCCGCTTTAAGTTGATGGATTTCGGTACGCGTCGCCGCTTCTCCCGCGATGTGCAGCTGGCTATCGTCGGTACGCTGCAGCAGGAATTTCCATGGTTGGTCGGTTCCAGCAATTATGACGTGGCGCGCCAGTTGAATATCGCACCGGTGGGCACTCAGGCCCATGAATGGTTCCAGGCGCATCAGCAGATCAGCCCGGTTCTGGCAAACAGCCAGCGTGCGGCATTGCAGGCATGGCTGGAGGAGTATCCGGACCGTTTGGGCATTGCCCTGACCGATTGTATTACCATGGATGCTTTCCTGCGCGACTTCGGTGAGAACTTTGCTACCCGTTATCAGGGCCTGCGTCACGACTCCGGCGATCCGTTTGAGTGGGGCGAAAAAGCCATTGCTCATTACGAACACCTCGGCATCGATCCTCGCAGCAAAACGCTGGTGTTTTCTGACAACCTGGATCTGGAAAAAGCCGTGGCGCTTTACCGCCAGTTTGGCCAGCGCGTGGATGTGATTTTTGGCATTGGTACCAAGCTGACCTGCGATATTCCTCAGGTCACGCCGCTGAATATCGTCATCAAGCTGGTTGAATGTAACGGCAAACCGGTCGCTAAACTCTCGGACAGCCCAGGCAAAACGATTTGCCAGGATAAAGCCTTTGTTCGCGCCTTACGCAAAGCCTTCGATCTGCCACTGGTGAAAAAAGCCAGTTAGTGCCGCAATAAAAAGAGAAGAGCTTCAGCCTCTTCTCTTTTCCTTCCTGCAATTTCTCTGATAAATCTCCCGCAGAACAACGAATTCTTCTTGTGTCTCGCCAGTCGGCAAGTAACATAGCACTACCCCAAATCCGGGGTATTTTTTTTAATCCTGATTAATAGTGAGAGACTTTTATGAGCGTTGTGCCTGTAGCGGATGTACTGCAAGGCCGGGTCGCGGTTGACAGTGAAGTCACCGTACGTGGCTGGGTACGTACACGAAGAGATTCAAAAGCTGGTATTTCCTTCATCGCCGTATATGACGGCTCCTGCTTTAATCCCGTCCAGGCTGTCGTCAATAATTCTCTGAATAATTATCAGGACGAAGTACTGCGACTGACCACCGGTTGTTCGGTGATCATTACCGGCAAAGTGGTGGAATCACCGGGCGAAGGCCAGAGCTTTGAAATCCAGGCCACTGCAGTAGAAGTGGTCGGCTGGGTGGATGATCCTGATACCTATCCTATGGCTGCTAAACGTCACAGCATCGAATACCTGCGTGAAGTGGCTCACCTGCGCCCGCGTACTAACCTGATCGGTGCCGTGGCGCGTGTTCGTCATACGCTGGCGCAAGCGCTGCATCGTTTCTTTGATGAGCAGGGCTTCTTCTGGGTTTCTACTCCGCTGATCACCGCGTCGGATACCGAAGGGGCGGGAGAAATGTTCCGCGTTTCCACGCTGGATATGGAAAACCTGCCGCGCACGCCCGAAGGCAAAGTGAACTTTGACGAAGATTTCTTCGGCAAAGAAGCCTTCCTGACCGTATCCGGCCAGCTGAATGGCGAGACCTACGCCAGCGCCATCTCCAAAATCTATACCTTTGGCCCAACCTTCCGTGCAGAAAACTCCAATACCAGCCGCCACCTGGCTGAGTTCTGGATGCTGGAGCCGGAAATCGCCTTTGCTGACCTGGAAGACAACGCCGCACTGGCCGAAGCCATGCTGAAATACGTCTTCAAAGCGGTACTGGAAGAGCGTCGTGATGATATGGAGTTCTTTGCCGAGCGCGTAGACAAAGATGCCATCGCGCGCCTTGAGCGTTTTGTAACCACAGATTTTGCTCAGGTGGATTACACCGAAGCGGTAGAAATTCTGATCGCCTGTGGTGAGAAGTTTGAAAATGCCGTCTCCTGGGGTATCGATCTCTCCTCAGAACACGAGCGTTATCTGGCAGAAAAACACTTCAAAGCACCGGTAGTGGTTAAAAACTATCCGAAAGATATCAAAGCGTTCTATATGCGCCTGAACGACGACGGTAAAACCGTGGCGGCAATGGACGTTTTGGCCCCAGGTATCGGGGAAATCATCGGCGGTTCGCAGCGTGAAGAGCGTCTGGATGTACTGGATGCACGTCTGGCTGAAATGGGTCTGAATAAAGAAGATTACTGGTGGTATCGTGACCTGCGCCGCTACGGCACCGTTCCTCATTCAGGTTTCGGATTAGGTTTCGAAAGATTAATCGCCTATGTCACCGGTGTGCAAAATGTAAGAGATGTTATCGCCTTCCCAAGGACGCCGCGTAACGCCACCTTCTGATTTTCAGCATTAAATATAAGAAATTCATATATATATTCAAGGTCAGCCTCGCTGGCCTTTTTTTATTTTTGTAAATTTAGAGATAGTTCACAAAGTTCCGTGATTATTACATTTTGTAATACATATTTTCCTCTTGTTACTAGAATAGGAGATTAGTAGCATTTTCGGGCTAGATAATCCGCTCAGCGAATGGAAAGATGCGTGCAGACACAGGAAGACACCAAACTCTCTTCGGGGTTCTGTAAAGAATTGTTGACGGCAGTGGCAGGTGTCCAAATAACTCCAATGAGGGTAATAAAAAATGATGAAGCGCAACATTCTGGCACTGGTTATCCCAGCCCTGTTAGCAGCTGGTGCAGCCAATGCAGCAGAAATCTATAACAAAGACGGCAACAAGCTGGACCTCTATGGTAAAGCTGTTGGTCTGCATTACTTCTCTGACAACGACGGTTATGCTGGTGACGGCGACCAGTCTTATGTGCGTTTTGGTTTCAAAGGTGAAACCCAGATCAACGACATGCTGACCGGTTACGGCCAGTGGGAATACAACATTCAGGCGAACAACTCTGAAGGCGGCGACGATGCACAAGACGGTAACAAAACCCGTCTGGGCTTTGCTGGTCTGAAATTCGCTGAGTACGGTTCTGTAGATTACGGTCGTAACTACGGCATCGCTTATGACGCACTGGCCTGGACAGATATGCTGCCAGAATTCGGTGGCGACTTCGGCCAGTCTGATACCATGACCAGCCGTACCGGCGGCGTGGCGACTTACCGTAACACCAATTTCTTTGGTCTGGTTGATGGCTGGGACTTCGCAGCTCAGTACCAGGGCAAAAACGATCGTGATGACCTGCAGCGCTCTAACGGC
This sequence comes from Erwinia billingiae Eb661, assembly GCF_000196615.1. Taxonomy (NCBI): domain Bacteria; kingdom Pseudomonadati; phylum Pseudomonadota; class Gammaproteobacteria; order Enterobacterales; family Erwiniaceae; genus Erwinia; species Erwinia billingiae. The sequence goes on along the minus strand of NC_014306.1, from coordinate 1,722,582 downwards.
GACGGCTACGGTGTGTCGACTTCCTACACCTCACCAATCGGTGTTGGCATCGTAGGTGCTTATAGCTCTCAGGACCGTACTAACTCTCAGAACGCTGCTGGCGTGCTGGGTCAGGGTGACCGTGCTGAATTCTGGGGCACTGCTCTGAAATATGATGCAAACAACGTTTACCTGGCCGCATCTTATGCTGAAGGCCGTAACGCTACCCGCATCTCTGGTAACATCATCGACGTCAATGGTGCATCTAACGCTGTTTCTGGCTTCGCTAACAAAACTCAGGACATCGAGTTAGTTGCACAGTACCAGTTCGACTTCGGTCTGCGTCCGTCCATTGCCTACGTTCAGACTAAAGGCAAAGACATCGAAGGCGTTGGCGATGTTGACCTGGTTAAATACTTCGAAGTGGGCGCGACTTACTACTTCAACAAAAACATGTCTACCTATGTTGACTACATCATCAACCAGATTGATGACGACAACAAACTGGGCATAGGTTCAGGCGATACCGTAGCATTGGGTCTGGTTTACCAGTTCTAATAAGCTGCACTGCCGGGGTGATTCGCGTCACCACCGCGCAACGTCAAAACGGGGCTTCGGCCCCGTTTTTGTTTCCTCCGCCCCGCTTTCTCCCTCTGATTAATTACCCTCACTCTGTTCCCTGTGATTTTTAACGCAAACGGTTGGCAATTTGTGCGCTGTGGCGTAACCTGAGTCCTCACTTCGCTTTAGATTAAGCTAACGGACTTCGACTATGTTTGAACGCATTGCAGCTGCACCCGCCGACCCTATTCTTGGTTTAGCCGATCTCTTCCGTGCCGACGATCGCCCAAATACGATCAATCTGGGCATTGGTGTCTATAAAGACGAAACCGGCAAAACACCGGTACTCACCAGCGTGAAGAAAGCTGAGCAGTATCTGTTAGAGAATGAAACCACCAAAAATTACCTCAGCATCGATGGACTGGCCGACTTCGGTAAGTGCACTCAGGAACTGTTGTTTGGGAAAGACAACGCCATTGTGAGCACCAAGCGTGCCCGCACAGCGCAGACCCCAGGTGGAACCGGTGCATTGCGCGTTGCGGCTGACTTTATTGCCACTCAGACCAGCGCGAAGCGCATCTGGGTAAGCAACCCAAGCTGGCCGAACCATAAAAATGTGTTTGAATCCGCGGGTCTTGAAGTCTGCGAGTACCAGTATTACGACGCGGCCAATCACTCCCTCGACTTTGACGGCATGGTTAACGCCCTGCGTGAGGTTGCAGCCGGTGACGTGGTGCTGTTCCATGGCTGCTGCCATAACCCGACCGGTATTGATCCGACGGCTGAACAGTGGGCACAACTTTCCGAGCTGTCACTGGCCGGTGGCTGGCTGCCGCTGTTCGACTTCGCCTATCAGGGCTTTGCCCGGGGTCTGGAAGAAGATGCTGAAGGCCTGCGTATTTTTGCGGCCAGCCATCAGGAACTGATCGTCGCCAGCTCTTACTCGAAAAACTTCGGTCTGTATAACGAACGCGTTGGCGCACTGACGCTGGTTGCCAGCGAAGCATCGGTAGCGGATACCGCATTCAGCCAGGTGAAAGCCACCATCCGTGCTAACTACTCTAACCCACCGGCGCACGGTGCGGCGGTAGTGGCCACCATCCTCGGTAACGCGGCTCTACGTGCTATCTGGGAGCAGGAACTGGCAGACATGCGTCAACGCATCCACCGTATGCGTCAGCTGTTTGTGAACACCCTGCAGGAGAAAGGCGCTAAAGGGGATTTCAGCTTTATCATCAAGCAGAATGGCATGTTCTCATTCAGCGGTTTGACGAAAGACCAGGTGGTTCGCCTGCGCGAAGAGTTCGGCGTGTATGCGGTGAATTCAGGTCGTGTGAACGTGGCCGGCATGACGCCAGATAATATGGCTCCGCTGTGTGAAGCGATTGTCGCCGTGCTGTAAACCGGCGACTGAGCATAAAAAAAGCCTGCTTAATGCAGGCTTTTTTGTGTCTTTTTTCCCCGAGCGCGTTACTGCAGGAACGGGTTCGAAATTCTTTCACGGCCCAGTGTGGACATCGGCCCATGTCCCGGAAAAAAGGTCACGTCGTCACCCAGCGGTAAAAGCTTGGTCTTAATGGATGCGATCAGGTCCGCATGGCTGCCCTGAGGAAAATCAGAACGCCCTACGCCACCGTTAAAGATCACGTCACCGGAGACCAGCAGGCGAGAAGCACGGTCAAAGAACACGATGTGACCGGGCGTATGGCCAGGGCATAACAGGATCTCGAGGGTGATGTTGCCGAGCTGCACGGTTTCCCCCTCTTCCAGCCAGCGATCTGGCGTCAGAGGCGCGCAATAGGGGAAGCCGAACATCTGGCTCTGAGCAGGTAAACCTTCCAGCCAGAAAGCATCCGCCTTATGGGGACCAACAACCGGCACGCCATAAAAAGCCGCCAGCTCGGCAGCGGCGCCAACATGATCAAGGTGTCCGTGGGTCAGCAGAATTTGCGTTACGGTAACGCCCTTTTCTGCCACATGCGCCTGGATGGTTTCGGCATCGCCGCCGGGGTCAACCACCGCTGCCTGCAGGGTTTCCGCGCACCAGATTAGCGAGCAATTCTGGGCGAATGCCGTCACCGGGATAATTTGATAGTCCATAACACTCCGTTACCGGCGAGCCATGGCCCTACCGGAATTTCATCTTACCAGTGCCGTGCCGGCCCGGTATCAATATGCACAAAGTTACTGCTTGGGTAGTATCCTACACCACCAGCGCCCATGGAAAGCGCCGCTTTGCGAACATTGCTCAATGCAATCCCGTCAATATGTAAATCCATCGCCTGACCCAGCGTGTGGTAACTGTGTTTCGCTACGCCTTTCGTGTGGGCCCGCAGGGAATTGTTGGTCGCCAGCGAACGATACCCCGATATCAACGTCACCGGTTTGCGGGTATCGAGCAACGCCTGCAAACGATAAAGCTGATCGAACAGATGCGGATCGATGTTCTTGACCTTGTTGGCCCGATAATCACGGAAGAAATGATTCAAACGTGACAACTCATCCTTGTCGTAACTTTTCCCGTTAAAAAACTCAGTTTTGAGCGTTTCACCGGTATTCAGGTTATTCAGTGTTAATACACGAGGACGCGAGGTGGAGAGCGAGGCGAAAGCCTGTCGGGGAAGCAATGCACAACCTAATGCAGCGCCTCCTAATGTCAGCCACTTACGGCGATGAGAGTCAAAATTATTCATTAATCTGTATTACCCGGCTAAATGTTCTGAAATGGTGCAAAATGGTTACCGTTTGGAACCATAACCGGGGAGAATAGCTGAGTCAACCGGGGAAATGTGACAGCTTCGGCAAATATCAACACCTGTCTGGAAGCCGAGGTGACCGGCCCAGTTTTCCCTGAGCCGGAACACCTGAAGAATCAACCATTAGAGCATTAATTGACCAGCAGCAGCCATACTCTGCACGCCAGAACGCGCCGTCATATCATAATTGTAAATATCTGTACGATATTGCGCCTTACCGTCATCCGCCACCCATGCCGTCAGGTAGTAAAGATTGACAGGAATGCGATGACGAATCGGCACGTAGCGGGTGTCACCTTCTTTCAGCGTGCTGGAAATGCGCGTGTCATTCCATCCCGCATCCTGTAACAGCAGGTTGGCCAAATCAGACGCTTTATTGACACGGACACAGCCTGAACTCAGCGCCCTGATGTCTTTCTGGAACAGGTTATGGTTCGGCGTATCGTGCAGATAGATGGCATCTGAGCTAGGCATATTGAACTTATACCTTCCCAGCGAATTCGTTGCACCCGGCGCCTGACGTATGCGGTAAGGGAATGACGCCGCTGAAACCATCCGCCAGTCGATCATCGACGGATCGATGACTTCCGCATCATTGCTCCAGCCAGAGAGCAAGGTGTAGTTATGTTTATAGAGATAAGCCGGGTCCTGCTTCACTTTCGGCACAATATCCTGACGGACCAGCGTAGTCGGCACATTCCATGGCGGGTTAAGCACCACGTTATTCAGTGCGCTGCGCATCAGAGGCGTTTTGCGGTCTGGTCGGCCCACAATAACCCTCGACGCCAGGATCTGACTGCCGTTGAGATAATAGATCAGCGAGTAGTTCGGGATATTCACCATAATCCCGTTATGCATATCATCAGGCAACAGACGCAAACGCTGAATATTCAGCGCAAGCAGAGAAGCACGAAGCTGCGGCGAAACGTTCAGCCATTCACGGGTCCGTGGGCCAATCGCACCATCCGGCTCAAGCCCCTGCCAGCGTTGGAAGCGTTTTACTGCTTCGACCAGCTCAGCAGAATAAATATGCGTTGGGTCGGCGGGCACGGCATTTCCCTGCACCTGACCGGCCAGCTCAGGCGTGTTGGCGGCATTGGGATTTTCCGGCAGCGGCGTGGCGGAAGGACTGACGGTCGCCTGCTCATCAACCGGCTTAGGTGCAGGTGTCGAGGCTATCTCTTCATCCACGAAAGACGCCGGTACGCTGGTGGTCGGGACGGGTTCATCGGTCGGCTTCGGTCCTTCGGCGCTGGCGGTCATCATTCCGGTGCGCGCAAGAATTGCCCTCAGTGCAGGAACATCATCACTCAGTTGTCCCGGCTTCAGGGTCTGTTTCGCGGCCAGCTGCGGCCAGGGATGATTATCTGCCAGCAGCGTTTTCAGCGCCTGATGCATCAGAACATATTGCGGGTGCTGCGGCGCAAGCGAGGTGACAAAGGCATTGGTTCCACCGTGTTCAACCGCTCTCTGCCACTGATTAATCACCGACAGCGTGGGCACTTCCAGCTTATAGGGCACGTTGCTGTACAGCCAGGTTTCCCCTTTGGCGGGCACCGTGGAGACAAACTGCAGATAGCCCAGCATCGCATCAGACAGCACGACATCACGCGCCATTCCCGTAATAGAAGGATCGGTCAGCAGTTTAACCCACAGATTAAACTGCGGCTGCACGCCAGAAATGGCCACTTCAGCCAGTTGCTGCTGGAACTGCTGCACAGCCTGCCGATCCTGCCACAGTGGCTGCATGCCCTGGGTCGCATACAGCGAAGCCAGGGTCGTCAGATAAAACGGTTTATAACCAGCAGGAAGCGTGGCCAGCAGATGTCGCTGGGCCTGCGATGGGGTATAGGTTGCCGTTACAGGCGCGGATACAGGCGGAATACCTGCCAATGCGGGTTGCATCTGACCGGCAAGCACCAGGCAAGCACTAAACAGTGCCAACCTTGCAGAATTCGTTTTCATCAGCAACATCCCTTGCTCCCTGGTTAAGTGCCAAAACAGATGGCGATCACCTGTTTATTAGTCATTGTTATCAGTATAGAAAAAGAAAACGGCATTCGCTGTAAATACAGCCAATGCCGTTGGGTAGAATAAACCGCTGCCCGACTTTTTACTATATCTGCCGGTTGAGATTTTCTTATGAAGAAGCCTGTTGATCTTCCTCAGGTGTGGAGGAATTCGCGGCGGTTGGCTCGGCGGCAAAGCCGCGCAGGCCGACGACGTGAACGTGTTCAATGTTATTGACCACTTTACGCACCAGTTTATACGTCGTGCCCTTCTCAGGACTGATATTCTCTGGCGCGGCGATAATCAGCTGCATTTCCAGACGATCGCACAGCTCAAACAGCGTGGCGATCGACTTGGCATCCAGTCGCGCAGCTTCATCGAGGAACAGTAGGCGGCACGGTGAGATATCTTTTCCGCGCAGGCGGCGAGACTCTTCTTCCCAGCTCTGCACGACCATCACCAGAATCGACATCCCGGTCCCGATCGCTTCACCGGTTGACAACGCACCACTTTCCGCACGCAACCAGCCATCAGATCCTCGGTTTACCTCAACCTCCATTTCCAGGTAGTTACGGTAATCCAGCAGCTCTTCACCAATGGTTTGCGGCGTACGCTGGCCCATATCAATCTGTGGATTCAGGCGCTGATACAGCTTAGCCAGCGCTTCTGAGAAGGTCAGGCGATTGCTGTTAAACAGATCCTGATGCGCTTCATGCTGTTCAGACAATACGTCCAGCAGCGTGGAATGCGCCTCGCGGACGTTAACGTTCAGACGGACGCTCTTCACCTGGCCGAAGCTCACGGCCTGCAGGCCCTGGTTCAGCTGGCGAATACGGTTTTGCTCACGCTGAATGGTCTTACGAATAATGTTAGACACGCTGCGGGAGCTGATAGCCAGCATCTGTTCGCGCGCGGTTAACTCTTCGGTCAGACGGCCAAGTTCAATCTCCATCTGCTCAATCGCTTCGACCGGATCGTCGGTACGGATGATGTCCTGACGGATGCGTTCACGCAGATGCTGATAAACAGCGATGAAGAACTGAATCTTACGCTCTGGCCGTTTTGGATCTTCGGACAAACGCAGCACGTCGCGCAGATGTTCGTTATCGGCCACTGCCAGACGCAGCGCACCTAACGCCTTATCCGACATTGAACGCAGCTCATCACCGCCGAGGTAAGAGAGTTCACGACGATGGAGACGGCGCTCAACGCCATTGTCTTTCACCAGGCGTAACACCGCGACCCAACCCGCCTTGGCATGAACAACCTGCTCGCGGCCCTGATGGTAATCGCGCTCGACACGCTTCAGTTTTTTCTGCAGCGCGTCCATTTCGGCTTCGCAGAAGGTGATCTGCTTTTCCAACTGATTGCGACGGGCGCGGTTATTGCTTAGCGCAGCATAGAGTTCATCACGGCGCAGACGCGCGCGCTCTTCCGCGCTGGCATCTGCCTGCACACCGATATCCTGCATCTCTTGCTGAAGTTCTTTCAGCATGTCGCGCTTGGCATCGTAAGAACTTTTCAGTGACGCCAGCACCTGAGAATACTGGGTAAACTGCGCCTGATGACCGCGCAGCTGCTCGCGGGCACGGGTACGATCGGATTCGGCCTGCTCAAGACGCTTACGCAGCTTCTCATTCAGGTCGCTGTTACCGTCGAGCATGCCGGCGGAATCGACATAGCCAAAGTGCGCGCGACGCTGCACCACTTCGGTCATGGCAAAGGCTTGCTGGCGGGCATCGCGCTGAACCTGCTGCGCCTGCTGATAATCCAGCTTCAACTGTTCGTGCTGTTCCGGATCGCTCTGCAGCACTGAGATCAGCGGTTCCAGTTTCGCCAGTTGCGCACCATGCTGCTGCAGGAAACGCGCGGCTTCCTGTGCTTCATCCAGACGCTCAAGCAGTTCGTCATAACGATCCTGCAGGGTTTCATCCTGCAGCAGGCTGACGCGTGGCATCAGGCGGTTAAGCTGGGCGACGCCCTCTTTCGCCTGATCAAACTGCTGACGCTGCTGCTGGTTTTCCGTTTCATGCGCGGCCTGGCCACGTTCGAGTTCACCGCGACGCAGGTTCAGTAAACGCAGCTCGGCTTCCGGATCCGACTCAAAGGCGACGGCTAAATGGCTACCGATAAAACGGCTGAACGACTGGTGCAGACGCTGCGTTTTCTGCACGTCAAACGACAGCGTGGCATAGCGTTCTGCCAGCGTTTCGCGTTCGGCATGTAACAGATCCAGCTGATTTTCACGGGCAGCACGACCAAACAACGGCACTTTAGGGAAGCGCGAGTAACGCCACTGGCGATCGCCTGACTTCACCACTACCGCTTTTTGCAGCTCTTCAACGTTAAATACGCTGTCATCGAACGACTGCGGGTCCCCTTCGATCAGATAAAGGTCTTCCGGGCAGTCTTCCAGACCGTCCAGCAGATCCTGCACCAGTGACAGATCGGGCACCACGATACCGTGACGGGCCGGGCCATACAGCGCGGAGAAGTACGGCGCATCGTCGATGGTGACGTCGTCATAAATTTCTGACAGCAGCACGCCGCCAAAACGCTCGGCCAGATGGGTCATACGGCCATCTTCAGCGCCGCCAGGCTGGCTCAGACGCTCGACCTGTTTTTCAACTTCGCGTTTACGGGCCGAAACTTCGTCGCGTTCAACGGTGGTTTCGCGCTCGCGCTCCAGCAGCTGCTGCATGTACTCGGTCACCTGCTGACCGCTCTCCAGCTCCTGACCGGTTTGCTCGTTCAGCTGGCTAAGAATATCCTGCGCGGCATGCCACTGAGGAGCCTGTTTGGTCAGACGGGCAATGCGTTCACGCACCTGTTCAAGCTCCTGACGCATTTCCATGCGACGTTCGCCCGCTTCAGACACGCTTTCGGACAGCTGTTCAATACGGGCTTCAAGCTCGTACTGATAGCCTTCCAGATCCTGCGGCTCAAACTGTTGCCCGTGACGCTTACAGAACTCATTCAGTAACCGTTCTGCATCCTGCTGTTCACGCAGTCGCTGTTCCATCTCGGCCACGCGGGAACGTAAGGACTGCAACTGCTCGGCGTGATAACGCTGATTGCTGGCATCGCGAAGCAATTCGCGGCCGGTGTGATACGCGTCGGAACGACTGACCGGTCCGGCAATGCGGCCCACCAGCTCAAAAGCCTGCTCGAACTGACTGTGAGCAGCCTGCGCCACGCTCATTTTCTGTTCAAGCTGCAATAACTTGTCGGTCGCTTCCTGCTCTTTCGCACGGAAGGTTTCCTGCCACTCTTCGGCATTGTCGACGGTCAGTTCGGCAACCCGGCAGATTTCCTGCGCGCGCTGCAGCGCCTGCAACGCTTGCTGATACTGGATAGCGCGGGTTTGCTGCACGTCCAGCGCCTGCTGGTAATCGGCCAGCTGACTTTTCAGCTCATCGACTTCCAGTTCAGCGGCTTCGCTGCGGGCTTCATTCTCTTCCTGCACTTCACGGGCTTCAGCGACAACTTCATTCTGCTCTTCAAGACGGTAGGTCAGCTCATCGATATCGCCTTCATAGCGCTCGATTTTTTCCTGCTGACGCATTGCCGTCTGCACCAGGTTAAGGTGGTCGCTGGCGCTCTGGTAATCGGTTTCGAGATCGCTTTCTGCTCCGTTGTGCTCAGCCAGTTCGCGAGCCATTTCAACATGGCGATACTGCTCCGCTTTTAACTGCTTGCGGCTGGTGAACAGCTCATTACGGTTCAATAACGCGCCGTCAAGGTGGATGCGGCGTTCGTTAGCATGACGCATATAGTCCGCAGCAACATAGCTGGTTGCTTCGGAGATCAGGTGCTTAAACAGATCGCGGTCGGACTGGGTGACGCGAATCGCTTCCAGCGTCATGCGGTTCTCGCGCAGCGCGGCTTCCATATCCTGGAAGGCCTTACGCACGCCGCTGTTTTCCGGCAGCAGGTAATCACGCAGCGATCGGGTAATGGCGCTGGAGATACCGCCATACAGCGAGGCTTCGATCAGGCGATAGTATTTGCTGCGATCGGCGGCTGAGCGCAGACGACGCGCCACAATGCCCAGATCGAACATCAGCGAGTGGTAATCAGTGATCGAGTTAAACTGCTTAAACTGCACGCTTTCCATCGCTTCGAACTTGTCTTTCAGTTCGCTCAGCGGCAGAACGCGGGCCTGACGGGCATTGACCGTTTCCGTCAGGATTTCCGTCGGGTTGATCGACATCGGCAGGCCGTGAATGCTGAAAGGCTTGATATCGACTTTACGATCGCGACCGGCAACCTGCTGCAGACGCACACCGACAATCACGCGCTGATGCAGGGAATTCACCACGTCCAGCGCGGCGTAACAGACGCCAGGACGCAGCTTTCCGTGTAAACCTTTGTCACGCGAGCCGGAGGTGGCTCCCGCTTCGGTGGTGTTACGGAAGTGCAGCAGGGTCAGATCGGGGATCAGCGCCGTGATAAAGGCCGCCATGGTGGTAGACTTACCGGCGCCGTTACCGCCGGAAAGCGTGGTAACCAGCTCATCCAGGTCAAAGGTGCGGGCAAAAAAACCGTTCCAGTTAACCAGGGTCAGCGAGCGAAATTTTCCGCGTTCAATCATTTACTCGTTCTCCGCGTTGTCCGACGACGGGCTCTGCGCCTCATCATCCTCTTCGCTTTCATCATTCAGCGCCAGGCCACCTTCAATCGGCATCGCTTCGCCATCCCGGATCATTCTCAGCTGCGCTTCGCGGGCATCGTCGCCGCTCCGCACATCCGCACCAAAGCGGAATACCGACTCAATAATGCGGAATTTGCTGCTGTCATTACCCATAAACCACACCATGCCAAGGCGGCGCAGACGGTTAAGGGAAGCGCGCATTTTTTCCTGCAACTTTTGCCGATCGAGATCGGAACCGGTTGAGCGCTGGTTAACGAACTTCATCAGCTTGCTTTCATCAGCCAGCGACAGCAGCTCATCATAAAGCTCCTGCTGGGTGAAGATGCCTTCATTCGCCAGACGTTCCGGGCTCAGGTAGAGATAACACAGGATTTTGCCCACCATCATATCCAGCTCGGAAAGGACCGAACGCGGGATCAGCGTGGTGGAGCGGGGACGCAGATAGAAGAAGCCTTCCGGGGCACGGATCAACTCAACGTTGTAACGCGCGTAAAACTCTTCCAGATACTCCTGATAATCCATCAGGAAAGCATGTTGATCCAGCTCTTCAATGCCAATATGGCGACCGGAACGTAACTGGCTGTCCAGCGCCGGGAAAAGAGAATTGGCCAGCGCCTGTGCCAGTTTAACCGGCATCACTTGTTCAATATTTGTCGATGACATGCGCCTGCACCTTGGCTCCGTAATCATTAATGACCTGCCATTCTGCTGACAAGCCGGAGAAATCTGCTTCGGCCACGCCTAAGCGGACGGCCTGATCGACGACAATACGCGCCACGTCGAAGTGTCGTGCCCGGGGATACTGCACCAGGTAATCACGCATCACTGTGCCCAGATTGAGCGGTTTCTGTTGGGCTTTATAGATGGCCAGCGCTTCTTCAATCATCGCGGCCAGCTGTTCACGAATTTCGTTAAACTCTTCGTATTCAAGTTCGGAAGGCAGTTCACCGGTCACTTCCTCACTGCGCAACGCCAGTTCTTCATCACGCATGTCATACAGGCGTTCAGCATTGGCATAGGTCAATGCCCAGGGATGATCGAAATAGGTTTGCACAGACTTGCGCAAGCGTTGAGCGAAGACGCGGTTTTTATCCATATCGATGGCGGTACGGATGAATTTGTGCACGTGACGGTCATAGCCGATCCACAGGTCAATCGCCTGCTGTCCCCAGCTGATAATGCGGTCCAGCTTGTTTTGCAGGTCGTACACCAGCTTATCGATAAAGCCGAGGTCCGGGCTGCTCAGCGTGGCATCCTGAATGCGTAACAGATTGGCCTGCAGCTTATCGCCTGCCGCCTCCAGCGTGTCCTGCAATTCGCGCAGCGTGCCGGAGGTTTCATTCAGCAGCATTTCACAGCTGGAAATGGCCGCGCGCCAGTCTTTGTTCAACAGCTGGGCGATATCGTCTTTCACCGCCTGCTGCTGTTCATCCATGGTTCGCTGGGTGATATCGATGCTGTCGAAGATTTCTGCCACCGAGTATTTCAGCGGGGCGAAAACGTTGCGATGCCAGTGGAATTCGTCACCGTCTTCATCGGCCGCATCGGCAGCGCGCTTCAGCTCGCCGGCAACAATCGACAGCTGCATCGACAGCCGCAGCGTTGAGAACTCACGCTGGCGGATGTAGTAATCCGTAATGCCGATGGCCAGCGGCGTCAGGCGATAGATGGCGTTGCCATCGGCCTGTTCACTGACAAAGCGGTTAAGCAGGCGCTGACGCACCATATCGTTGATGGCGTTATTGGCTCGCACACCAACGGTTTCGCTGGTCTGTTCAAACCCTTCACTGACGTGACGGAAGGCATCGGTCAATTCGCCTTCGCTCATTTCGCCATCCATGCGCTCCCCGTTCAGGGTGGCAATCGCCAGCAAAAACGTCAGACGTTCGGTAGGCAACGTGACGGAAAAGTCATTTTTTCGCGCCCAGGCGACCAGTTCCGGTACAGTCTGGGAAAATTCACTCATGGTTCGTCCTGTTTATGGGTTTCCGCGCGGTCACGTGGATATAACGGCCCAAACTTAAAAATGGCTCCTGGCGGCAGAAGCGTAATTCCTGCTGCAGAACTTCCTCAAAACGTTCAGATTGCTTGTTCTTGTCACGCATATAGTCATGAAAAACGCGGATCCCGGTCTTGGTTTCCACTGTAAAGCCTGCTGCTTCTAACCAGCGATAAACCTGCTCAGGTTCACGTGGGAAGTCAGGCGACAGCGTTTTTCGTTTGCGTTTCTTCAGGTCAGCCTGCATATAACCGAAGTTGCCCAGCACCAGCGTCTGCATTATCAGGCCATTGACGTTATAAAACATCAGCGACAGCACGCCGCCCGGGGCCAGCACATCATACAGTGCTTTTAAGATGGCTTCAGGCTCGGCGACCCATTCAAGCACCGCGTGAAACAATACCAGATCGGCCGGCTTATCCAAATGTTGACCGACCTGTTGCGCGCTAATTTGTTTGAATTGCATGTTCCCGCTCACACCTTTTTCTTCGGCATGAGCCTCTGCGCGTTGCAACATCTCAGCGGAGAGATCGCAGAGTAAGACCTGATGACCTCGGGCTGCCAGGCCACAGCTCATCTGCCCTTCTCCACCGCCGGCATCCAGCACGTTGAGTGGCCCTTCCGGCAGGCTGGCGAGGATCTCTTCCAGCGCCTGCCAGACAATCGCCTGGCGGATCCGCCCTTTGGTGGTACCGTAGATATTCTTCGAAAATTTTTCGGCTATATCATCAAAGTTGCGATCCTGCATTCGGGTTCCCGGCGGCTGAGTGGGTGAAACTGGCGGCTATTTTGACATACACTGACCAGGAATGAACCTTTCAGTCATCGCCAGGCTCTCGGGTGGTGTTTTTTCGGACAAAAGGAGTCCGTTTTCATGCTTTTTGCGTTAAAAAAACTCGTCGGTGGGCTGTTGCTGCCCTTGCCTTTGCTGATTGTGTTGATGGCAATTGCGCTTTTGTTGCTCTGGTTCAGCCGCTGGCAGAAAACCGGCAAAATTATCCTCTCTGCTGCCTGCCTGCTGTTGGCGCTGTTAAGCCTGCAACCGGTGGCGGACAACCTGCTTGCGCCGACCGAAAACCGCTATCCCACCTGGCAGAATCAGCAAAAAGTCGGCTATGTGGTGGTGCTGGGCGGTGGATACACCTGGAATCCTGACTGGGCGCCTGGCTCCAATATGATCAACAACAGTTTGCCGCGGCTGGTTGAAGGGATCCGCTTATGGCGGGAGAATCCGGGAGCCAAATTGATCTTTACCGGTGCGGCGGCGCAGAACAATCCGGTCAGCTCTGCCGAAGTCACGTCCCGCGTCGCCCAGTCACTAGGCGTGCCACTGAGTGCGATCGTGACGCTTGATAAACCGAGGGATACCCGACAGGAAGCGGCTGAAGTGGCTAAGGTGGTGGGAAAAACACCCTTCCTGCTGGTGACATCCGCCTCACACCTGCCGCGAGCGATGATCTTTTTCCAACAGCAGGGACTGGATCCTCTACCGGCGCCAGCCAATCAGCTGGCTATTGACTCACCGTTGAATGTCTGGGAACGCGCAATTCCGTCGCCATTGTGGCTGGGTCACAGCGATCGGGCGATTTATGAGTGGTTGGGAAGAGGCTGGCAACGGCTGACCTCCGGGGATGGGGCCTCAACTGAGCCAGGGGAGCAGTGAGTCCGCCGCGCGTTGAAAACGGCGTGCATCGAACTGGCCGGTATGAATCAGCCGGTCAGTCTCGTCCCACAGCGTGTACAGCCAGCGCCGGGCAACAAACCCTTCCGCCACCGGAGCCTGCTTCAGGTAATGGAAGAGCAGCGATTCTGCCAGCCCCTCTTCGCACAGCCGGAACAACTCATATTCCCGTGGTGCCCACAGCATCATCCCGGGATTGATCATCGACAATAACTGGTCGCTCCACGCCTCTTTCAACATACTGCTCAGTGACAGATTGCCGTGAACCAGCACGCAAGGATCGTTGAAATCCGCCAGCAGATTGCCGAGGTTTTCCCGGCTGCGGTAGAGCACGCGCCGGTGTTCCATCGACAGCGCGTCAGGCCGCATAAACCCGAGCGTGGACCAGATCACCTCAACGCGCTGGGCATACCAGGAAACCCAGTTATTTTCCTGCGTGCTGTCGACGCTGCCGACCAGACCGTGGCTGTCGAGCCGATGCCATGCCAATAAGGCGGCAACAATCTGATCCTGCAACTGCAGCCAGCGGACCGGCGTGCGCGTTGGCGCTTCAACCGACACGCCGCCCATGCGCTCGATCAGCAAGACATCATGCTGTGGCGGTTGCTGGCTGACGATCAGGCCGTAGACCGTCGGCAAACGGATGGTGCTGTCCTTGGCCAGCATCGAAAGCTTATAGGCTTCCTGTGCCGCAATGCCTTTGACATTGAAGTATTTTGCCACCATTGGCAGCGAGTGGCCTTGCTGGTCATAGAGCGAATACAGGCTGGACCAGGGTTGTTCACTGATACATTCCAGGCGGCTGAGGGTTTCGCCCAATACCAGAGAAAGCTCCGAGCGGAGTTGTTCCATTTCCTCCTCCTTTAAAAAAAGTGGAGAAGGGGCCAGCGAAGGCCCCAACAGGATTACTGCATAGCCGCGCGCACGCGGGCCAAATCTTCCGGTGTATCGACACCAACGCTTGGGATCGCTTTGGCGACGGCAACGTGGATTTTTTCGCCATACCAGAGCACGCGTAGCTGCTCAAGCAGCTCAATGTGCTCCAGCGGACTCGGCTCCCAGCTGACATAGCGGCGAATAAAGCCCGCACGGTAGCCGTAGATGCCAATGTGACGCAGGAAGGTATCGCCGATTTCTTCGCGGGAGGCGGCAAAACGCTCACGATCCCAGGGAATGGTAGCCCGGGAAAAATAGAGCGCGTAACCTTTCGCATCCATCACGACTTTGACCGCATTCGGATTGAAGGCTTCCTCTGCGGTCTCAATCGGCACGGCTAACGTCGCCATGCCGGCTTCGCTTTTGGCCAGGTTTTCTGCCACCTGACGGATGATAACCGGTGGGATCATCGGCTCATCGCCCTGCACGTTCACGATGATGGTGTCATCGGCAAACTGATAGCGATCGATCACTTCAGCCAACCGTTCCGTGCCGGAGTGGTGATCGGCGCGGGTCATACACACCTCACCGCCGGCCGCTTCAACAGCACGCGCCACCTGTTCATTATCGGTAGCGACAATGACCCGATCGGCACCTGATTCCAGCGCTCGCTCCATCACATGCACTACCATCGGTTTACCCTGGATATCGACCAGCGGTTTACCCGGCAGGCGCGTTGAAGCAAAACGCGCCGGGATAATAGCGACAAAACTCATGGGTGGATCTCTTCCATGGTGAGTGAACGCGCTTCTGTCTCCAGCAGGACTGGAATGCCGTCGCGCACAGGATAAGCGAGGCCATCAGGTTTGCAGATAAGCTCCTGCTGGTCTTTGATGTAATACAGTTTGCCGTGGCAAACAGGACAAGCAACGATTTCGAGTAAACGGTGATCCATGGTTTCTCCCTGGTGATCCCGGTCAGACAGGTCCTTAGAATATCATAGCTGGCGCGGCATCGGTTACTTCCCCGCGTGCAGGATGTTACAGCGCCCACCCTTTTTGCCAGGCAACTGCCAGCGTTTCGGGCAGCTTATCCAGCACCACCGCCTCGGCCCCTTGCCAGCGCGCAAAGCGTGAGATGGCCTGATGCAGATCGTTGATCGTGCCCTGACTGATTTTGACGCCCTGCTCCAGCCACAGCTGTTTGATCTGCAATACTTTTTCCTTACGCTGCATTTTCGCATCCAGCCGCCCTTTCAGTTCTCCCCGGTGCAGAATTGGCAGAACAAAATAGCCATATTGCCGCTTCGCTTCTGGCGTATAACATTCCAGTCGGTAATCGAAGTTAAACAACTCCAGCGCCCGTTTGCGGTCCCAGACCACCGGATCAAAAGGAGACAGCAAGGTGGTGTAGGTTGCCCGGGTTCCCTGTTCGAGAAGGGGCAACAAAGCGGCATCCAGGTAACAGGCGCCCAGCGATTCCACTTCCACCGGTATCACGTCTCCCTGCGCCAGCCAGTCAGCCAAAACCGCCTTTACTGGCGCGCGCTTCAGACGGTAATAATCGGGTAGCCAGGCGGCACGAAACAGCCCCAAACTTCTGGCACTGTTACGCAACATCTGGCGGACCGCCTCTGACTCTTCAATCCCATGCAGCTGGTCATCCCAGTCCGGCATCACGCGCTGCCGCAGATCGTAGACGCGCTGAAAATTGCGTCGCTCGATCACCATCAGATCGCCGGCCGTGAACAGATTTTCAAGATGGCGTTTATGCGGTTTCCACGACCACCAGCCAGGCTTCTGACCGGGAGGTGCGGCAAAATCGGCCGATCTGACCGGCCCATTTTGTTCAATATGCGTTAACAGATCGCCGACTTCCTGCTGCCAGTTCTCCATCCACTCGCTGTTATATTTCCATCCCATATGGTGAGGATTCAGCATGCGATGGCGCAGCAGGCGATAGTCTTCGATTGGGATAAAGCAGGCTTCATGCGCCCAGTATTCATAGAGGTTACCGCGGCTTAGCGCCTCACCGAGCCAGCTTTCGGGATAGTCGCCTACACGGCTGAATAGCACCAGATAAGGGCTGCGGGCAACGACGTGGATGGTATCAATCTGCAGTAATGACATCTGGCGGATGGCGCTGAGGATATCTTCAGCCCTGGCTGTACGTCCCGGTGGGCGAAGCAGCCCCTGAGCGGCGAGGTGTAACTGGCGGGCCTGAGAAAGCGAAAGTTGGAGAGCGGACATGATGCACCTTCGTGACAAAGATGCAGTGAGTTTAGTTCTTTTCCGGAGATTCCGGCACGGAGATTGTGCGCTTATTCAGCTTGTTAGCGTTTGGCGGTCAGTGCGCAAAGCCTGTCCAGTAAGGCACCGGAAGCCGCCTGTGGCAGCTCGGCATCCACCGGCAGGTACCACCAGTTGTCTTCAGCGAAAGACCGGACTTTCACCGCGTCTTTTTCCGTCATCAACAGCGTTTCGCCTGGCGCAAGCAATGCTGCTAACTGGGCCGGTTGATAAGACTGATGATCGGCAAAAGGCACTTCCTTAACTGGCATAACACCCTGCTGATGAAGAGTGGCAAAAAAGCGAGGAGGATGACCAATGCCGGCCATCGCCACCACGTTTGTCAGCATCATGGCCGGGCAGGTTTCACCACTGCGGATGTTAACGGCATCACCGGGGTTCAGCTGCATCGCCAGCTCGCCAGCCTGCGCCTCACCGCCATTGGTAACGATCGCATCAACGGTTCTCAAACGGGAAGCACGCTCACGCATCGGGCCGGCGGGAAGCCACCAGCCATTGCCAAAACGACGCTTGCCGTCGATGACCACAATCTCGAAGTCTCTCGCTAAGGCGTAATGTTGCAGGCCATCGTCGGTAATGATGATGTCGATGTTCGCCTGCTCAGTGAGCGCCTGAACGGCCTCTTTTCTGACAGGCGAGACCGCTACCGCAGCCCCTGTGCGCTGATAAATAAGCACAGGCTCATCACCCGCTTGCACGGTTGTGGTGCGGTTATCCAGCACCAGCGGATAGCGATCGGCCTTACCGCCGTAGCCTCTTGAAACGACGCCGACACGCAGACCACGCTGCTGCAAAGCCTGTACCAGCCAGATGACAACCGGCGTTTTGCCGTTGCCTCCGGCTGTCAGGTTGCCCACCACCACCACCGGAACGGTAGCGCGCCACGCTTTGCGCAGGCCCCAGACATAGCTGAGGCGGATCAGGTTGCTAATCAGGCCATACAGCCAGCTTAACGGAACCAGCGGCAGATAAAGCGCGGAGCGTCCGCTCCAGATGCGTTCAATCATTGACCAAACTGCATCTTATGGAGCTGGGCATACACGCCACGATGTTCCAACAGATCGGCATGGCTTCCGCGCTCAACAATGTAACCGTCTTCCACCACCACAATCTCATCGGCCTTTTCAATAGTGGAAAGACGGTGAGCGATAACCAATGAAGTACGGTTTTTCTGCAGTTCATCCAGCGCAGACTGAATGGCACGTTCAGATTCGGTATCCAGTGCAGACGTCGCTTCATCCAGGATCAGGATTGGGCTGTCACGCAGCAATGCGCGGGCAATGGCAATACGCTGACGCTGTCCACCGGAAAGCAGCACGCCGTTTTCACCGATGATAGTATCAAGCCCTTTATCCATCTTGTTGATGAAGTCCATGGCATGAGCCATGGTAGCGGCCTTCTCAATATCTTCGCGGCTGTACTTCTCGGTACGGGCATAGGCAATGTTATTCGCCACCGTATCGTTAAACAGATGCACATTCTGTGAAACCAGTGCGACCTGATTACGCAGCGAGCTAAGGGTGTACTCGCGCAAATCGTGGCCATCCATCAGGATTTCGCCCTGCTGAATATCGTAGAAACGCGTCATCAGGCTGGCAATGGTGGATTTACCCGATCCTGAACGCCCAACCAGGGCAACAGTTTTCCCCGCGGGGATCGCCAGGTTGATATTGTGCAGCGCAGGCGTTTCACGTCCCGGATAGGTGAAGGTGACGTTGCGGAATTCAACGTCACCTTTAGCGCGTTCAATTACACGCTTACCGGTGTCCTCTTCCTGCTCGGTATCAAGGATTGAGAACAGCGTCTGGCAGGCAGCCATTCCCCGCTGGAACTGCGCATTGACGTTAGTCAGCGACTTCAGCGGACGCATCAGGGCAATCATCGAAGAGAAGACTACGGTGATTGTACCGGCGGTCAAAGTTGCCATCACGCTTGGGAAGCTTGCCGCGTACAGTACGAAAGCCAGCGCCAGAGAAGCAATCAGCTGAATAATTGGATCGGAGATAGAAGAGGCAGAAACCAGTTTCATCCCCTGCTGGCGCATATGGTTACTGACGCGTGCGAAGCGTTGGCTTTCCACTTCCTGGCCGCCAAAAATCAGCACTTCTTTATGCCCTTTCAGCATCTGCTCAGCACTGGTGGTCACATGCCCCATAGTGTTCTGCATGGTTTTGCTGATGTTTCTGAAGCGTTTTGAAACGGTACGAATAGCAAAAGAAACGATAGGTGCCAGTAAAATCAGGATCAGCGACAGCTGCCAGCTGTAGTAGAACATCATGATGAACAGGCCAATAATCGAGGCCCCTTCACGCACGACGGTGACCAGCGCACTGGAAGATGAGGAAGCAACCTGCTCGGAGTCGTAGGTGATGCGCGAGAGCAGCGTCCCGGTGGACTGCTGATCGAAGAAGGCTACCGGCATTCCCATCATGTGGCTGAACAGGCGACGGCGCATACTCATCACAACGTTGCCGGAGACCCAGGAGATGCAGTAACTCGAGATATAACTGGTGACGCCGCGGATTAACATTAAGCCAATCACCGCCAGAGGCATCCAAATCAGGACGGAAGAGTCAGCCTTACCAAAACCGTCATCCAGTAATGGTTTCAGCAGTGACAGCATTAATGTATCTCCCGCCGCGTTCAGTACCAGTGCTACCGCAGCCACAATCAATCCGGGTTTAAACGGTTTGATCATCGGCCAGAGGCGACGGAATGTCTGCCAGGTGGAGAGATCTTTTTCCTGATGCATTATTTAACCAGCTTTTATTGAAAATAGCCGCTCATTCTACCTGGAATAACGTGGTACGCCAAACCACTGATGATACCAACGGCTCATTATTTGCGCTCTCAGACTGCTAAGGTGCCAGTTTTTATCAAAAAAATGCACGCTCAGCTGCCCCTCAAGCGCCGTGTCATGCCAGATATAGTGATAGTTTTGGTAGCGTTTAATTACTTTTTCCGCCGGTAATTTCCATGCGCTGTAGCGCGCCGCAGAGGCCAGAGCGACCTTTCCGCCAACGGCTCTGAGAAAAGGAGGTACTGAGGACGTACTGCTACCGTGGTGAGGCACCTGTAAAATATCGGCACCAATTGACGCCCGATGATATCGAACTAAATCATACTCAGCCTGCGCCTCAATATCCCCCGTTAACAGCACGCGCCATTTTCCATCACTTACCCTGATTACGCAGGATTGATTATTTCCGGCCTCAGTTTGTCCTGTCGGTGGCCAAATTGCCTGAAAAGACAGGTTTTGCCAGCGCCAGCTCACGCCCTGCCCACACGGTAAATGTCCGGGTGTTCCCAGCCCGCTATGTATTACCGCTTCAGGAAAAGCCGTTTGCAGACTTCCCAGTCCACCGATGTGGTCCAGATGACCGTGGCTCAACACAATCTGTTTAACCTTAAGCCCCTGCCATCCTAACCAGGGAATGATCTGGGATTTGGCTGCATCGCCACCCGGCCAGCTATTGCCAGTATCGTAGACTAACGCCTCGCCGTTGGCTGAAATCACTACGGCAAGACCATGCCCGATATCCAACATATCCAGCCGCCACTTGGGTTCCTCGTTATTCAGTCGCCAGCAGGCTAATGCCAAACCTAAGCTCAGAACCGTCATCGGTGAGGAGCGCCACCAGCAGAAACGACAGGCAATCACCGTCAGCCAAATCGCTGCACTTATCGGCAGCGCCTGTCTGTTCATATCGAGCCAACCCGACGGCAACAAAGCCAGAGGAACGAAGACCGCTTCCAGCGAGCGATCGGCAAACCACCAGAAAGCCTGACTAAGTGGCGCTAAAGGTAGAAATGCTAAAGCCGCAAGGATCAGCGGCACTGAGATGAAGGTGACAACCGGAACTGCCCAGATATTCGCCAGCAAGGCGCTGATACTGATACCGTGAAAAATCAGCAGTTGTATCGGCATCATAATAAAAAATATGCCCAGCTGAAGGTGGAGTAACTGCAAAGGTAACCAGCGTTTCTTGCCGGCGTATTTCGGTGGTAATGGGAACCAGTGAAACCAGAACAACAACCCCGCTACGGCCACCGCCGACAGCCATAAGCTGTCAGAGAGCAGGCTCAAGGGGTCAAAGAAAATAATGGTCGCGATGCAGATGCCCCAGACCTGCCAGTTACTGCAGCGGACACCTGATAGCCGTAAAGCCCCCCACAAACTGACCGCTAATACGGCTCTGAGTGATGGTGGGTTGGCACCCGCAAGCCAGCAATAGACTGCTGCGACAAGCAGCCCACACATCAAGGGGAAACGATAGCCAATCCACGCTGCGCTGAAAGCCAACTGTAAGCCCCTGGCAAATAACCAGCCTACACTGGCCGCCAGACTGATATGCATACCTGAAATGGCCATCAGATGTGCCGTTCCCGTCTCTCTTAGCAGCTGTGTCATCTGCTGGCTGACGTCTCCCCGTTCGCCAAACGCCAGCGCAGAGAGAATCGCCTGCCAGGGAAACTCAGCATAGTAACTGCGGCTGCGTTGGATAATTCGTTCACGCCAGCTGCAGGTGCTATCGATTGGCGTCAGCAACATTATTCTTCCGCTTAGCGGCGTACTGTTGGCCAGTGCAAATCGTTGTGCATCAAAACCCCCTTCATTCAATCGGGCATGAACTGGCCGCAGTTTCAGCGTCATTTGCCAACGCTGACCGCTACAAAATGACTGGTCAATCTCCTTGCTGCTGACCAGGGTAGACACCGGTGGAAAAATTCTTCGCCCATCAACGCTGACAATCCGCATTTTTAGCCGCTCAGAATTAACCAGTACGGCTTCTATCTGCGTCGTGGCCGTTATCGTCCTTGCGGACAACAATTCAATTTGTTCGGACATCGTTCTTGCCGACATAACCAGCCACAGAAAGAGCAATACGCATAACGCGATATCTTTCAGCCAGCGTTGGCGCTGCATCAGCAAGTACAGGGAGGGAAGGATCAGCCACAGGTCATAACGGGCGGCAGGCAGTCGTGGAAGGAACGTCAGAGGTAACATCGCGATAAGGACCCACATAGCAAGGCGGCTGAGGCTGTAAGGCATGACGGTTCTCCATTATTCCGTCAGCAGACTTTATCCTCCGCGAAGAGAGGATGCAGCCGCAGTGACGCTCCGCTGAAATGCGGCGCGCAATCTTTAGGTCGGTCTTGCAGGGTCCTGATTTTTATTGCGGCACTGCCCGCACCACTGAGCCAAATTTCAGGCAAAAAAAAACGACACCGAAGTGTCGTTTTATCGCGTAGTGCTAAGCGTTAGCCGTAGATATTTGCACGATCACGCAACTCTTTACCTGGCTTGAAGTGTGGAACGTATTTACCTTCCAACTCCACTTTGTCACCCGTTTTCGGGTTACGGCCGGTACGAGGCGCGCGGTAATGCAAAGAAAAACTGCCGAAACCCCGGATTTCAATGCGTTCGCCCTGCGCCAAAGTGGTCGCCATGTGCTCAAGCATCTCTTTTACCGCATCCTCAACGACTTTCGCCGGAATATGAGAGTGCTGGCCAGCAAGTCTTTCAATAAGTTCTGACTTGGTCATAAATCCTCCGGTAAATTCCTGTTGGAAAAGCTCTGACAGTAACGGCTATTTCAGGGCGACTTACGCCGCCCTGTTGCAAAAGCAATTACTCGCCTTTAGCTGCTTTGAAAGCTTCAGCCATAGCGTTAGAGAAGTTGCCTTCTTCCTGTTTGGTGTTAACAGTCGCAATGGCTTCTTTCTCGTCAGCCTGGTCTTTCGCACGAACAGACAGGCTAACAACGCGGTTTTTACGGTCAACACCGGTGAATTTGGCTTCAACATCGTCGCCAACATTCAGAACCAGAGTTGCGTCTTCTACGCGGTCAACTGAAGCTTCAGAAGCGCGCAGGTAACCTTCAACGCCGTCTGCCAGTTCAACTGTAGCACCTTTAGCATCAACAGCAGTCACTTTACCGTTAACAATTGCACCTTTCTTATTCAGAGAGATGTAGTTGTTGAACGGATCTTCTGCCAGCTGCTTAACGCCCAGGGAGATGCGCTCGCGCTCTGCGTCAACTTGCAGTACAACAGCAGCGATTTCGTCGCCTTTCTTGTATTCACGAACTGCTTCTTCTCCGGTAGCGTTCCAGGAGATGTCAGACAGGTGAACCAGGCCGTCGATGCCGCCGTCCAGGCCGATGAAGATACCGAAGTCAGTGATTGACTTGATTTTACCTTCAACACGGTCGCCCTTGTTGTGGGTTTCTGCAAACTGCTGCCATGGGTTGTTTTTACACTGCTTCAGACCCAGGGAGATACGACGACGTTCTTCGTCGATATCCAGAACCATAACTTCAACAACATCGCCAACGTTAACAACTTTGGACGGATGAATGTTTTTGTTGGTCCAATCCATTTCTGAAACGTGTACCAGGCCTTCAACGCCTTCTTCGATTTCAACGAAGCAGCCGTAGTCGGTCAGGTTAGTTACACGGCCAGTCAGACGAGTCCCTTCTGGGTAACGCTTAGCGATAGCGACCCAAGGATCTTCGCCCAGCTGTTTCAGACCCAGAGACACACGGGTACGCTCGCGGTCGAACTTCAGCACTTTAACAGTGATTTCGTCGCCCACGTTGACAATTTCGCTTGGATGCTTAACGCGTTTCCATGCCATGTCAGTGATGTGCAACAGGCCATCAACGCCGCCCAGATCAACGAATGCACCGTAGTCAGTCAGGTTCTTAACGATACCTTTAACTTCCATGCCTTCCTGCAGGTTTTCCAGCAGCTGATCGCGCTCTGCGCTGTTTTCGGATTCGATAACCGCACGACGTGAAACAACCACGTTGTTACGTTTCTGATCCAGCTTGATTACTTTGAATTCAAGCTCTTTGCCTTCCAGGTGCAGAGTATCACGCACTGGACGCACATCAACCAGGGAACCTGGCAGGAACGCACGAATGCCGTTCAGCTCAACAGTGAAGCCGCCCTTGACCTTGCCGTTGATAACACCGGTAACGGTTTCAGCTTCTTCGTATGCTTTTTCCAGCGTGATCCAGGCTTCGTGACGCTTAGCTTTCTCACGGGACAGCAGAGTTTCACCGAAGCCGTCTTCTACAGCGTCCAGAGCTACGTCAACTTCGTCGCCAACCTGGATTTCCAGTTCGCCGGCTGCGTTCTTAAACTGTTCTACAGGAATTGCAGATTCAGATTTCAGGCCCGCATCAACCAGGACGATGTCTTTGTCGATAGAGACAACAACACCACGAACGATGGAACCCGGACGGGTTTCGATTTCTTTCAGGGACTCTTCAAAGAGTTGAGCAAAAGATTCAGTCATATTGATAATCTTATGGATTCTTCAATTTAACGTCCACCTGACATCCTGACGGGTGGGGTTGTTTCACATGCCCCATGACGTCCATATCACAGGGTTAGGGGATTCTTACGGGCAGTTTGGCCCGTGATTCACTGCGGCAAGGACAACTTTTCACGCGCATAATTGAGTGCAGTTTCAATAACTTGCTCAATCGACATGCTGGTTGAATCCAGCACCAGCGCATCGTCTGCCGGTATCAGTGGTGCAATGGCGCGATTACGATCGCGGTCATCACGTTCTTTTATCTCGGATAAAAGGCGCTCAAAGTTAACACTAAAGCCTTTATCCTGCAACTGTAGCATACGACGGTGCGCACGCTCTTCCGAGCTGGCATCCAGGAAGATTTTCACCGGTGCATCAGGGAAAACCACGGTGCCCATATCGCGACCATCAGCAATCAAACCTGGCAAATCCCTGAATCCGCGCTGACGACGCAGCAATGCTTCACGCACGCGAGGGAATGCAGCCACTTTTGACGCGGTGTTGCTGACATCCTGAGTGCGGATTTCGCCAGAAACATCTTCCCCTTCCAGGATCACTTCCATCTCACCGTTGGTCGAGACAAAACGCACGTCGAGATGGGCTGCAATCGGCACCAGTGCTTCTTCAGAAGTAATATCCACCTGATGATGCAAAGCAGCCAATGCCAGTACGCGGTAGATTGCGCCCGAATCCAGCAGATGCCATTGCAAGGCTTCAGCCATCGCTTTACACAGGGTCCCTTTACCAGCACCGCTTGGGCCATCAATCGTGATCACCGGGGCTATAGCCGTCATCTCATTCTCCTGTCGGTGGAATGCCTGTTAGCTGCCCAGGCAAATATCGACGGGCATTATACGCAGCTTACGCAAGGATCGTTACCCCTAAGCCTGGTCGAGATTAAATTATTTGTCAGATTAATGCTGATGATGAGGGGAACAACCTTGCAGGACGTGAGTTGGCTCGCAATCCGCTGCACCTGAATGCAGCGGATTTGCAGAATTATGCCAACTGACTGATACGCGCCAGCTGCTCAAAATAGTCGGGGAAGGTTTTCGCGGTACAGCCTGGATCAAGAATAGTGACCGGCGTTGAGGATAACGCCACCAGCGAGAAACACATCGCCATACGGTGATCATTATACGTGCCAATCTCAGCAAACTTCAGCGTTTGTGGTGGCGTCACGCGAATGTAATCGTGGCCCTCTTCCACTTCAGCGCCGACTTTACGCAATTCTGTTGCCATTGCAGCCAGACGATCGGTTTCCTTAACGCGCCAGTTGTAGATGTTACGCATCACCGTGGTGCCCTTGGCAAACAGCGCCGCAGTTGCGATTGTCATCGCCGCATCAGGAATGTGGTTCATATCCAGATCGATAGCGTTAAGATCGCCACGGGTACAGGAAATATAGTCATCTCCCCACTCAATCACCGCGCCCATTTGCTCCAGCACATCGGCAAAGCGGATATCGCCCTGCATGCTGTTACGGCCAATACCGGTCACCTTAACGGTTCCGCCTTTAATGGCCGCAGCGGCCAGGAAATAGGAAGCCGAAGAAGCATCACCTTCTACCAGGTATTCGCCAGGTGAAACATACTGCTGATTTCCGGCAATGTGGAATTCACGGTAGTTATCATTCTTCACTTCTACGCCGAACGTACGCATCAGGTTCAGAGTGATGTCGATATAAGGCTTAGAAACCAGATCGCCTTTGATCACAATTTTAGTGTCGTTCGGTGCCAGCGGTGCCGTCATTAACAGAGCGGTAAGAAACTGGCTTGAAACGCTACCATCCACCGACACTTCGCCACCGCTAAAGCCGCCTTTCAGGTGCAGCGGCGGATAATCTGTTTGCTCCAGGTAGCTGACTTCAGCCCCACCCTGACGCAACGCATCCACCAGGTGCCCAATCGGACGCTCTTTCATCCGTGGCTCACCGGTTAAGACAATGTCATTACTTCCCAGGCAGAGTGCTGCAGCCAGCGGGCGCATTGCGGTGCCGGCGTTACCTAAAAAGAGTTCTACCGGGCCTTCCGCATGCAGTGGACCACCCTGACCAGTGACTTCACAGACAGTACGATCGTCGGAAAGCGAATAACTGACGTTCAGCGCTTTCAATGCCGTCAGCATATGGCGCACATCATCACTGTCCAGCAAGTTGGTCAGACGAGTGGTGCCTTTAGCCAGCGCCGCCAGCAACAATGCGCGGTTTGATACGCTTTTGGAGCCAGGTAAGTTTACGGTGCCATCGACCAGCGCGACAGGTTGTAGGGTCAGGGATTCCAACATGCGAAACATATTCTCCAAATTAAAAACAATAAAACCCCGCAGCCTTGCGGGGTTCCAACTGGCTACGAGCAATCAGGCTGACTTAGCCGTGACGACGCTCGAAATCGATCATGAAATCAGTCAGTGCTTTCACACCTTCTAACGGCATCGCATTGTAAATTGAGGCACGCATGCCGCCAACTACGCGGTGGCCTTTTAGCGCATGCAGGCCAGCTGCGACAGATTCATCGAGGAACAGGTTATCCAGCGAAGAGTCGGCCAGCAGGAAAGGCACGTTCATGCGAGAACGGTTGGCGGTCGCCACTTCGTTACGGTAGAAACCACTGTTATCAATGGTGCTGTACAACAGGTCGGCTTTAGCCTGATTGCGCTTATCGAGTTCGGCCACGCCGCCCTGCTCTTTCAGCCATTTGAATACCAGGCCAGAAAGGTACCAGGCAAAGGTTGGTGGCGTATTGAACATCGATTCGTTTTCGCTGAGCACCTTGTAATCCAGAATCGAAGGCAGCTCTTTCTTGGCTTTGCCTAACAGGTCTTCACGAACGATGACCAGGGTTAAGCCAGCCGGTCCAATGTTCTTCTGCGCGCCAGCATAGATAACGCCGTAACGATTGATATCCAGTGGGGACGAAAGGATGGTTGAGGAGAGATCGGCCACCACCACTTTATCACCAAAATCTGGCTCTTCATTAATAGCAACGCCATCAATGGTTTCATTCGGGCAGTAGTGAACGTAAGCAGCGTCATCAGACAATGCCCAACTGCTCATCGGGGTGATTGCCCGCAGGCCATCTACCTTGGTTTGCGCGTCGATGACGTTAGGTGTGCAGTATTTCAGCGCTTCTTTGATTGCGCTGTGTGCCCAATAGCCACCATCAACATAATCGGCGGTGGTCTTATTGCCTAACAGGTTCATTGGGATCGCCGCAAACTGTGCACGCGCCCCACCGTGACAGAACAAGACTTTGTAGTTTGAAGGGATCTTTAACAGGTCACGAAAATCTTTCTCAGCCTCTTCGGCAACCTGAATAAATTCTTTACTGCGATGGCTAATTTCCATCACGGACGTCCCTAATCCCTGCCAGTTACGCAGTTCTTGTTCGGCACGACGCAGAACTTCCGCCGGCAGCATCGCTGGGCCGGAGCTAAAATTGAAAACCTGACTCATTTCCCCTCACCACTTTCAGATCAATCGATTGCTATTCTGCTATCGGTTTTATCATTGCCCATCCGCCGCTGCAATGATTAATCGGGTCAGCCGACCAGTTCCGGAATGATGCCGGCCGGTGGCTACAGTAATTTCCCCCCTCGCGTAGCGGATCGGACAGAAACCCCGTATCATTGCGCACTTTCGGCACAACCCAAAACGAGTGGGCACTATGACGCAAACGTATATTCCAGGCAAAGACGCCGCGCTGGAAGATTCCATCGCACGCTTTCAGCAAAAATTGCAGGATCTGGGCTTCAATATTGAAGAAGCTTCCTGGCTGAACCCGGTTCCCCACGTCTGGTCCGTTCATATCAGAGACCGCGACTGCCCGCTGTGTTTTACCAACGGTAAAGGCGCCAGCAAGAAAGCTGCCCTGGCCTCGGCGCTGGGCGAATACTTCGAACGTCTGTCGACTAACTACTTTTTCGCCGACTTCTGGTTGGGCAACAAGGTGGCCAACGGTGACTTCGTTCATTACCCAAATGAAAAATGGTTCCCGCTGCCAGAAGACGACAGCCTGCCAGCCGGTATTCTGGACGAACGTCTGACCGCCTTTTATGATCCAGAGCAGGAAGTCAGCGCCAGCGATCTGATTGATCTGCAGTCAGGCAATAGCGATCGTGGTATTTGCGCCCTGCCATTTACGCGCCAATCCGATCAGCAGACGGTTTATATCCCGATGAACATCATCGGTAACCTGTATGTCTCCAACGGCATGTCTGCCGGCAACACGCCGAATGAAGCGCGTGTACAGGGCCTGTCTGAAGTGTTCGAACGCTACATCAAAAATCGTATTATTGCCGAATCCATCAGCCTGCCGTTGATCCCACAAGCCGTGCTGGATCGTTATCCGGGCGTGGTGGAGTCGATCAATAAGCTGGAAGCCGAAGGGTTCCCGATTTTCTCTTACGATGCTTCGCTCGGTGGCAAGTACCCGGTTATCTGCGTGGTCCTTTTCAACCCAGAAAATGGCACCTGTTTCGCTTCCTTTGGCGCGCACCCTGACTTTGGCGTGGCGCTGGAACGTACCGTTACCGAACTGCTGCAGGGCCGTAGCCTGAAAGATTTGGATGTGTTCACGCCGCCAACCTTCGATGATGAAGAAGTCGCTGAACATGCCAACCTCGAGACGCACTTCATTGATTCAAGCGGCCTGATCTCCTGGGACATGTTCAAAGACGATGCCGATTATCCGTTTGTTGACTGGCGTTTCGACGGGTCAACGGAAGAAGAGTTCGCGACGCTGATGGCAATCTTCAAAGCTGAAGATCAGGAAGTCTACATCGCTGATTACCAGCATCTGGACGTCTACGCTTGTCGTATCATCGTCCCGGGGATGTCTGATATTTATCCTGCGGAAGATCTGCTGTTGGCCAACAACAGCATGGGCGCGTATCTGCGCGAAACGCTGCTGTCGTTGCCAGAAACTCAGTGGGAAAAAGAGGACTATCTGTCACTGATTGAGCGTCTGGATGAAGATGGTCACGATGACTTCACCCGTGTGCGCGAGTTGCTTGGCCTGGCAACGGGTAAAGACAATGGTTGGTACACGCTGCGTATTGGTGAGCTGAAAGCGATGCTGGCGCTGGCCGGTGGCGATCTGGATCAGGCGCTGATCTGGACGGAATGGACCATGGAGTTCAACAACTCTATCTTCACTCCAGCGCGCGCTAACTACTATCGTTGCCTGCAAACGCTGCTGCTGTTGAGCCAGGAAGAAGGACGCGATCCGGTGCAGTATCATACTGCATTTGTGCGGATGTACGGACTGGATGCGGTTGAAGCCGCTTCGGCTGCAATCAGTGGCGAAGCCCCTTTCTATGGTCTGCAGTCAGTTGATGAAGACCTTATGGCCTTCCCGGCTCATCAGTCCTTGCTTGCCGCTTACGAGAAGCTGCAACAGGCAAAACGCCTGAACTGGAAATAAGACTTCAGGGCAATCGGGACCGGTCTCGATTGCCCTTTCCACACTCTCTTAATCTTCTAATGTTATTTTAAAGTAACGTCTAATTGTCATAAAACGAATACTTTAACCTTCCAGCTACATTTCATTGAATAACCTCGTTTAAACAAAGCGCAATTCGTGCTTAATTCAACTTTTTTTTAGAAAATTAAAAAGTATTTAATTCATACTTTTCAATTAATTAAATCATTAACCCTACTTAAAAAAGGCCATTAAGCGCAGGTACTCCAGGCCAACATGATCCACATCAATTTCTAACCTATACTCCTTTGTTAGTATTTCGTCGTTGACTAATTTAGGGAGTAGTTAGTGTGAAAGCTGGCAACCCGTTCGACTTACTCTTACCGTCTGAAATGGCCAAAGTGGCCGAAGAAGCCGGCGTTTATAAAGCGACAAAAAAACCCTTCACCACATTTTTTCTGGCGATCACCGCCGGTGTCTTCATCTCCATCGCGTTTGTCTTCTATATCACTGCCACTACGGGTTCTGGTACGTCCCCCTGGGGCATGAGCAAACTGGTGGGGGGTCTGTGCTTCTCTCTCGGTCTGATGCTGGTCGTCGTCTGTGGGGCTGACCTGTTCACCTCAACCGTACTGACCATCGTCGCGAAAGCCAGCGGACGCATCAGTTGGTTACAGCTGGCCCGCAACTGGATCATCGTGTACGTCGGCAACTTCTTCGGTGCGATGTTCTTCGTGGCTCTGATTTGGTTCGCTGGACAGGCAATGGCGGCCAACGGTGCCTGGGGGCTCAATGTCCTGCAAACCGCTGACCATAAAATGCACCATACTTTCCTTGAAGCGGTCTGCCTGGGGATCCTGGCGAATCTGATGGTCTGTATGGCGGTATGGATGAGCTATTCCGGCCGGACCCTGACAGACAAAATGTTAGCGATGCTGCTTCCGGTCGCGATGTTCGTGGCCAGCGGCTTTGAGCACAGCATTGCCAATATGTTTCTTGTCCCACTGGCCATCGTTATCCGGGACTTCTCTGGCCCCGAATTTTGGCAGGCAACAGGGACAACCGCTGCCCAGTTCTCACACCTGACCGTCAGCGACTTTATTACCGATAATCTGATCCCGGTGACGATAGGCAACATTATCGGCGGCGGTTTCCTGGTTGGATTGACTTATTGGGTGATTTATCTGCGCGACAGCGGTCATGACTGATTGCGCCACAAACTGATTTAGCGCCTGTTGCTGACGGCTGGCAGCAGGAACACCAGAACTCCACGTAATTAAGGTAGGTATCAAATGAGCGAGCACAACGAAAAACAGGTCGCGGCCTGGGAAAGCTTTGCACAAGGCGAATGGCAGAACAGCATTGACGTGCGTGACTTCATTCAGAAAAACTATACCCCGTATGAAGGTGATGAATCCTTCCTGAGCGGTGCCACCGCAGCCACCACGTCCCTGTGGGACAAGGTGATGGAAGGCATCAAACAGGAAAACCGTACCCATGCGCCAGTAGATTTTGATACCGACCTGGCTTCGACCATCACCTCTCATGATGCGGGCTACATCAATAAAAAACTGGAAACCATCGTGGGTTTGCAGACTGAAGCGCCATTAAAACGCGGCCTGATCCCTTACGGCGGCATCAAAATGGTGGAAGGCTCCTGTAAAGTTTACGGTCGTGAACTGGATCCGGGCCTGAAAAAAATCTTCAGCGAATACCGTAAAACCCACAATCAGGGCGTGTTCGACGTCTACACACCGGACATCCTGCGCTGCCGTAAATCTGGCGTGCTGACCGGTCTGCCAGATGCGTATGGTCGCGGTCGCATCATCGGTGACTACCGTCGTGTTGCCCTGTACGGCATCGACATGCTGATGAAAGATAAATTTGCGCAGTTCACCTCGCTGCAGGCAGATATGGAAAATGGCGTAAACCTTGAAGCCACTATCCGTCTGCGTGAAGAGATTGCCGATCAGCATCATGCGCTGCAGCAGATCAAAGAGATGGCAGCAAAATACGGTTGTGACATTTCTGGCCCGGCGAAAACGGCGCAGGAAGCGGTTCAGTGGACTTACTTCGGTTATCTGGCCGCAGTGAAATCTCAGAACGGTGCAGCAATGTCGTTCGGCCGTGTTTCTACCTTCCTGGATATCTATATCGAACGGGATCTGCAGGCAGGTAAAATTACTGAGACCGACGCTCAGGAACTGATTGACCACCTGGTGATGAAACTGCGTATGGTTCGCTTCCTGCGTACGCCGGAATACGATGAACTGTTCTCGGGTGACCCAATCTGGGCAACAGAATCCCTGGCGGGTATGGGCGTTGATGGCCGTACGCTGGTGAGCAAAAGCAGCTTCCGTTTCCTGAATACCCTTTACACTATGGGGCCTTCACCGGAACCGAACATGACCATTCTGTGGTCTGAAAAGCTGCCGCAGAACTTTAAGAAATTTGCGGCGAAAGTCTCGATCGATACCTCTTCTGTCCAGTATGAAAACGACGATTTGATGCGTCCTGACTTCAACAACGATGACTATGCCATCGCCTGTTGTGTAAGCCCGATGATTGTCGGCAAACAAATGCAGTTCTTCGGTGCGCGTGCCAACCTTGCTAAAACCATGCTGTATGCCATCAACGGCGGCGTGGATGAAAAAATGAAAATGCAGGTGGGCCCGAAAGAAGCGCCAATGATGGACGAGGTGCTGGAATACAATAAAGTGATGGATCGTATGGATCACTTTATGGACTGGCTGGCCAAACAGTATGTGACTGCGCTGAACGTCATTCACTATATGCATGACAAATACAGCTATGAAGCCTCACTGATGGCGCTGCATGACCGTGATGTTTATCGCACTATGGCGTGTGGTATCGCTGGTCTGTCCGTTGCGGCTGACTCCCTGTCGGCTATCAAATACGCGAAAGTCTCCACCATTCGTGATGAAGATGGTCTGGCTGTTGACTTCAAAATTGAAGGCGAATATCCACAGTTTGGTAACAACGACTCCCGTGTAGATGACATTGCCTGCGACCTGGTTGAACGTTTCATGAAGAAAATTCAGAAACTGCAAACTTACCGTAACGCCGTTCCTACTCAGTCTGTGCTCACCATCACCTCTAACGTGGTGTATGGTAAGAAAACCGGTAACACACCTGATGGCCGTCGCGCTGGCGCACCATTTGGACCAGGTGCTAACCCAATGCACGGTCGCGATCAGAAAGGTGCAGTCGCTTCACTGACATCGGTCGCTAAACTGCCGTTTGCCTACGCGAAAGACGGGATCTCTTACACCTTCTCCATCGTGCCGAATGCGTTAGGCAAAGATGATGATGTGCGTAAAGCGAACCTGGCTGGTCTGATGGATGGTTACTTCCACCATGAAGCCAATATCGAAGGCGGTCAGCACCTCAACGTCAACGTGATGAACCGCGAGATGCTGTTAGAAGCGATGGAAGATCCGGAAAAATATCCGCAGCTGACCATTCGCGTTTCGGGTTATGCCGTTCGCTTTAACTCATTAACTAAAGAGCAGCAGCAGGATGTGATCACCCGTACCTTCACTAAGAGTATGTAATTAGCGAAGCAGTAAGGCTCCACTTCGGTGGAGCCTTTTCAAAAGCCTTGTTTGCCAGCAGCCTGACCGTCCAACCAGACCGCTGGCAAAACAGACTTAACGCAGCTAAAGACTGCGTACCTGCTAAAGGCAGGTCTACCGTGGAGAACTCATCGCAATGTCAGTCACCGGCCGTATCCACTCATTCGAATCTTGCGGGACTGTAGACGGTCCCGGCATCCGCTTTATCACCTTCTTCCAGGGCTGCCTGATGCGCTGCCTCTACTGCCACAACCGTGATACCTGGGATACCCATGGCGGTAAAGAGATTACCGTTGAGGAATTGATGAAGGACGTGGTGTCTTATCGTCACTTTATGAATGCGTCCGGCGGCGGCGTGACGGCTTCAGGCGGAGAAGCAATTTTACAGGCGGAGTTTGTGCGGGACTGGTTCCGAGCCTGCCACGCTGAAGGCATCAATACCTGCCTCGATACCAACGGTTTTGTCCGTCGCTATGACCCGGTCATTGATGAACTGCTGGAAGTGACCGATCTGGTAATGCTGGATCTGAAGCAGATCAATGATGATGTTCACCAGGTCCTGGTGGGGGTTTCTAACCACCGCACGCTGGATTTCGCCCGCTACCTGGCTAAGAAGAAAATCCGCACCTGGATCCGTTATGTTGTGGTGCCTGGTTATTCTGATGATGATGATTCCGCACACCGTCTGGGTGAATTCACCCGGGATATGGGCAACGTGGAAAAAATCGAGCTGCTGCCTTATCACGAATTAGGCAAGCATAAATGGGTCGCGATGGGCGAGGAGTACAAACTGGACGGCGTGCATCCACCGAAGGCGGAAACGATGGACCGGGTTAAATCCATTCTTGAAGGTTACGGCCACAAGGTGATGTACTGATCCTCTCAAACAGCACAAATAAAAATGGCGCCCAATGGCGCCATTTTTATTGCGTACGCAGTATCAGGCTTGCGCGAATGGCGTGGCTTGCTTATCAGATTTACGCAGCAGCATCACCAAATAGACAAAGGCCACAGCGGCAATCATCATAAACAGCACAGGGTCAGAATAGTTCTGCATCAGCATTGAGGTCATCGCCGGGCCAAGCAGACTGCCAACGGTATAGCTCAGTAACAGAGCCTGATTCATTGCGACCAGCTCATGATGAGCGACCGTTTCACAGGCCCAGGACATGGCAACCGGATACAACGTAAAGCCGGCACAACCCAACACAAACAGCGCAGGTGCCATTGCCGCATTACCCAACATCGCAAAGGCGCCGAGGATAACCACAAACACCTGTACGCGCAGCACCAGCAGGCGGCCATAGCGATCGGCCAGGCGACCCACAGGCCATTGCCCGACAATTCCGGCGCTGACCATCAAAGCCATCCAGTATCCCACCGTGGCATCATTCATCCCCTGATGGGAAAGATACAGCGGCATAAGACCATATAACGAACCAAGAAGGATGCCGGAGATGATGCAGCCGTTGATACCCAAACGCGCGCTACGACGGCGCAGCATTGGCCACATACGTCCTGGTGCGGCTTCCGTGTCGTCCCCCTTGGCCGTCACTTTGGTGAAGACCAGCGGCAGGATAGCCGCCACGATTATACCGGTTACCCACGGCAGAACATGCAGCAGTTCTGTGGAAACCTTGCTCACCAACAGCTGACCGGCAACGGTACCGATATAGTAGACAATCATATAGGCAGCCAGCAGCTGACCACGATTACGTAGCGTTCCACTGCACAGCAAGGCGCTTTCAACGATAACCCAAATCAGTGCGCAGCCAATTCCGGCAACAAAACGCCACATAGCCCAAACCCAGAAACCGCTTTCCAGCCCTAACGCGGCGGTAGCCAGCGCAAAGAGCACTGAAGCGATGTAATAGCTGCGGTTAAAGCCCAGTCGTTTGATTGCCCAACCTGCAACCAGAGTGCCTGCCAGATTACCGGTGTAGTAAGAAGAACTGACCACCCCAACCTGCCACGTTGGCAGGAAATCGTGCGTGAGCCAAAGCGGCACCAGCGTATTCAGCACGGCGATCGAAATCGTCAGCAGCAGAAGGCCGCAAAGCAGCACAATAACAGGGCGAGACCAGGTGGACATAGTGGCGGAACTACCAAAAGAAGAGATGATTTTGCGCGCATAATGCCACTGACGGAATAAAAGTCAATCTGGCAAAAAAAGGCTGAAGCCCAAAGGGATTAGCGATGATTTAAATTACTTATCATGCCAAAGAAGGCAGAAACAGACTGATTTACAGGGCACGATTAACCGATTGAAATTATGACGCTTTTATTTACACCCGAGTCTCATAATCAGATAAATTTCCTGTCCCATTGATTACTTTGATTAAAAAATATTGCCGTAGCGATGCAGACGATTTTTGCTATACGCCGGGCCTTAAACAAAAAAAAGCCTGCGGGCGTAACCAGCAGGCTTTTTAGCAGGAGCACGTCAGAAATTAACCGACGAACTCAAGACCTTTCATATATGGCTTCAGAACCTCAGGCACCGCGATGCGACCGTCAGCCTGCTGGTAGTTTTCCAGCACCGCCACCAGCGTACGACCCACTGCCAGACCAGACCCGTTAAGGGTATGAACGAGGCGGGTTTTCTTCTCGGTTTTCGGTCTGCAACGAGCCTGCATGCGACGCGCCTGGAAATCGCCCATATTCGAACAGGAAGAGATTTCGCGGTAGGTGTCCTGCGCTGGCAGCCACACTTCCAGATCGTAAGTTTTGCATGAGCCAAAGCCCATATCACCGGTGCAAAGCAAAACTTTACGGTATGGCAGTTCCAGCAGCTGAAGCACCTTCTCCGCGTGTCCGACCAGTTCTTCCAGAGCATCCATGGAATCTTCCGGACGGGTAATGTGCACCATTTCAACTTTATCGAACTGGTGCATACGGATCAGGCCACGGGTATCACGACCATAGGCACCGGCTTCTGAACGGAAGCAAGGTGTATGCGCGGTGAACTTCAGCGGCAGAGACTCTTCTTCCAGAATTTCATCGCGAACCATATTGGTCAGCGGTACTTCTGAAGTCGGGATCAGCGCATAATCGCTGCTGGACGCTTCTTCTTCCAGCGGACGAGTGTGGAACAGGTCTTCACCGAACTTAGGTAGCTGGCCGGTGCCGTGCAAAGACGCATGGTTCACCAGGTAAGGAACATAAGTTTCCAGATAGCCGTGCTGCTCGGTGTGCAGATCCAGCATAAACTGGCTCAGCGCACGGTGCATCAGCGCAATTTGACCCTGCATCACCACAAAGCGTGAACCTGTCAGTTTGGCGCCCATGGCGAAATCCAGACCGGACGCCATTTCACCCAGTTCGACGTGATCGCGAACGGCGAAATCAAATTCACGCGGGGTTCCCCAGCGGCTGACTTCGAGGTTTTCACTGTCGTCTTTACCCAGTGGTACTTCATCAACCGGGATATTCGGGATAGCAGAAGCCATTTCACGAATGGCGTTCAGCAGTTCGTCCAGTTCCGCTTTGGCCGCATCCAGGCTTTCGCCCAGCGCGTTCACTTCCTGACGTAATGGCTCGATGTCTTCCCCACGCGCCTTGGCCTGCCCGATAGATTTGGATCGGGAGTTACGTTCTGCCTGCAGTGTTTCGGTTTCGACCTGCAGAACTTTACGGCGCTCTTCCTGCGAACGCAGCGTGTCAACGTCAAGCTTATAGCCCCGGCGTGCCAGTTTTTCAGCGACTGCGTCTGGCTCATTACGCAGCAGATTGGGATCGAGCATGCTTGTCCTGTGATTATTCGAGTGAGTAAATGAGGGGCGCATCCGGCGTGCGAATGCGTTGAATTCCTTGCTAACCTTACCGCAACGTCAGTGTCAACGGTAGCGTTTTGTCGGGCTATTTTGATCCTGCTCAGCCAGCCAGGCTAGCTTTTCACCGATCTTCCCTTCAAGACCTCTGGAAGTCGGTCGGTAGTACCGCGTTTGTGCCATTTCAGAGGGGAAGTAGTCCTCACCAGCCGCATAGGCGTTCGGCTCGTCGTGGGCATATCGGTATTCCGCACCCAGCCCCATTTCTTTCATCAGCTTGGTCGGCGCGTTTCGCAGATGTTCAGGCACATCGAAATCTGGATTATCTTTTGCGTCGCGCATCGCGGCTTTAAACGCTGTATAAACCGCGTTGCTCTTCGGTGCACAAGCCAGATAGACGATAGCCTGGGCAATCGCGCGTTCCCCTTCCGCTGGCCCAACGCGAGTAAAACAGTCCCAGGCGGAAATAGCGACCTGCATTCCCCGGGGATCGGCATTCCCCACATCCTCCGAGGCGATTGCCAGCAAGCGACGGGCAACGTACAGCGGATCGCCACCCGCGGTAATAATACGGGCATACCAGTACAGGGCGGCATCAGGTGCTGAGCCACGTACCGATTTATGCAGTGCCGAAATCAGATCGTAAAAGCGATCGCCTTTATTATCGAACCTGGCGCTGCGTTCGCCTGACACTTCGTTCAGCAGTTGAGCCGTCAGCTCCCGCTTGCCTTTGCTGTTGACCTCGGCCATATCGGCCATCATCTCCAGCGTGTTTAGCGCACGGCGAGCATCGCCGTTAACCAGTTCGGCAATCATCCTGCGCGTACCCTCAGGCAGAACGATATTCTCTTTGCCATAACCGCGATCGCTGTCTTTCATGGCCTGATCGAGCACGATTTCGATGTCTTCACTGGTTAGCGATTTCAGCAGATAGACGCGGGCACGGGAAAGCAGTGCTGAATTTAGCTCAAACGACGGGTTTTCCGTTGTGGCACCGATAAAGGTGATGGTGCCATCTTCAATATGTGGCAGAAACGCATCCTGCTGACTTTTGTTAAAACGGTGAACTTCATCGACAAACAGGATGGTGCGACGCCCGGCATCGCGGTTTTGCCTCGCGCGCTCGATGGCTTCGCGGATCTCTTTTACGCCCGACGTCACTGCGGAGATGCGTTCCACATCAGCCTGGCCGTAACGGCCGATAATTTCGGCCAGCGTGGTTTTTCCTGTCCCTGGCGGCCCCCACAGGATCATCGAATGCAGATGCCCAGCCTCGATGGCGCGTGGCAGAGGCTTACCGGCAGCCAGCAGGTGCTGCTGCCCAATATATTCTGCCAGCATCGCTGGCCGCATACGGGCGGCCAGAGGCTGAAATTCATTGTGGGAGAAATCCAGAGACAGAGTATTCACGCTAACCTCACTGACGCTGATCGTCCAGCGTCACGCCTTTTGGCGGTGTGAACTGGAACTTACTGGCTTCAACAGCCCCATTTTGCTGGCTCTTCAGTGCATAGCTGCTGCGCTGTCCATCCTGCTCCACGGCGCTGAACTGGTTTATGGTGCCGTTAGTGGAAACATTGATGGTGAACTGCTTCAGGTTGCCATCGGTAGATTTAGGGGTCAGGTCGAAGTTGTCGCCCTGCTGCTTAATGTTGTACTGCTTCCAGTCACTGCCCTGATTACGCGCGATCAGCATAAACGGCGTGTTACTGGTGGCATCTTTCAGCCAGGTTGCACTGACCTGCTCAACAAACGGGTTATAGAACCACAGCGTTTTGCCATCAGAAATCAGCACGCTTTCGTCCGGTGCGGTCATATGCCAGTTGAACAGGTTCGGGCGTTTAACCCACAGTTCACCTTCCCCATCCTGAACGGACTGTCCGCTACCGTCAGTGACTTTCTGCGTGAAGCTGGCGTGGAAGCTCTTCACTTTGTCCAGACGCTGCTGCAGGTCTGAAGACGCATCGGCCAGTACACTGGCAGAGGCAAAGGCGGTCAGCAGACAGCAGGAGATCAATAATTTTTTCATTAGGGCATCCTTATTAAAACTTTTTATCCCGATAAGCGGGGAAGCCTGGGAGGATAACTGTAGCCAGGCACTAGCGAAATCAACAGGGGATCCCCTGAATGAAACTGGCAATACTGTCTGATATGGGGATAAGCCCCAGAAACTCAACGGGCCGGGTCTCCCCGGCCCGTATTTTAAGGCAAAACTGACCTGACAGCCGACTTACATCTCATGTGGCGGAGGGGAAAGCACTTCACGGTTACCGTTATGGCCCGGTGAAGAGACAATCCCCTGTGCTTCCATCTGTTCGATAATACGCGCCGCACGGTTGTAGCCGATGCGGAATTGACGCTGCACACCAGAAATAGACGCACGACGTTTCTCCACCACAAAGCCAACGGCCTGATCGAACAGCGGATCCAGCTCTTCATCACCATCCAGCGTCAGACCGCCTTCGCTCTCTTCGCCAGCGGTGATGCTTTCGATGTATTGCGGACGACCGCGCGCCTTCCAGTCCTGCACAACGGCGTGCACTTCCTCATCGCGCACAAAGGCACCATGAACACGCACAGGCATCGAGGAGTTCGGTGGCATATAAAGCATGTCACCCATTCCCAGCAGCGATTCAGCGCCTGCCTGATCGAGAATGGTACGGGAGTCGATCTTGCTTGAAACGGTGAACGCAATACGCGTTGGAATGTTAGCCTTGATCAGACCGGTAATCACATCGACCGACGGACGCTGTGTCGCCAGAACCAGGTGGATCCCTGCGGCACGCGCTTTCTGTGCCAGGCGGGCAATCAGCTCTTCAACTTTCTTGCCCACCGCCATCATCAGGTCGGCGAACTCATCGACCAGCACCACGATATACGGCAGTTTTTCCAGCACCGGCGGCGTGGCATCCATGCTTTCGCCCGGTTTCCAGAATGGATCCGGAATTGGACGCCCCATCGCTTCAGCCTGAGCCACCTTCTCGTTGTAGCCTGCCAGATTACGCACACCCAGCGCCGACATCAGCTTATAACGACGTTCCATCTCACCGACACTCCAGCGCAGCGCATTGGCGGCGTCTTTCATGTCGGTAACGACTTCGGTCAGCAGATGAGGAATGCCTTCATAGACCGACAGTTCCAGCATTTTCGGGTCGATCATGATAAAGCGCACGTCTTCCGGCGAGGCCTTATACAGCATGCTGATAATCATGGCGTTAACGCCGACCGACTTACCAGAACCGGTGGTACCGGCCACCAGCAGGTGAGGCATCTTGGCCAAATCCGCGATCACCGGCTGCCCCGAAATATCTTTGCCCAATACCACGGCAAGCGGTGAGGGGTTATCGCGGAATTTAGCGCACTCCAACACTTCACGCATATAGACCGTCTGGCGATGCTTATTAGGCAGCTCCAGACCAACATACGGCTTGCCAGGGATCACTTCCACCACGCGAACAGCAACGGCTGAAAGCGAGCGGGCAAGGTCACGAGACAGGTTAGAAATACGGGCTGCTTTCACGCCCGGTGCTAAATCCAGTTCGAAACGCGTAATGACCGGACCTGGTGAGATGCCTACCACTTCTGCTTTCACGCGGTAATCAGCCAGACGGGCCTCAACCAGTCGGGCCATTTGCTCCAGGGCAAACATATCGACTGGTTCAGCTTCAATCGGCGGTTCGGTCAACAAATCCAGCGAAGGCAACGGGGTGGTCGGGCGTTCCAGACGTTGCTCATGACGCACGAGGAACGGGTGGAACAAGCTATCTTCAGCCGGTTTCGCCGGTTCTGGCTCAGGCGCTGCTTCCTGAGGAGCCTGCCATGATGGAGCAACGGGTGCCTGTGGCTGCTGTGCTACCGGTTGAGCCGGAGGAGCCTGCCATGATGGGGCAACCGGAGCCTGTGGCTGCTGTGCTACCGGTTGAGCCGGAGGCGTATGCCACGATGGGGCAACCGGAGCCGGTGGCTGCTGCGCGACCGGTTGAGCCGGAGGCGTCTGCCATGATGGCGTGACGGGTTGCTGTACCGGCGCATGTTCAGGCGTAGAACTGTGCTGTTGCCACTGCTCTGCGGCCTTATCGGTCTCTGCTGGCAAGGTAAACAGCGGCTCGCTTGGGCCGTCATCCACCAAATCATCCATTGGAGAGAAATCGAACGCTCCAGCGGTATCCAGTTTGAAGGACGGAGCCTGCTGCTGCTCCTCCTCGCCATACCGTTGCTGCTGTTGTTCAGCAAACTGACGAGCCAATGCAGCCTGTTGCAGAGCGGCTTCATCATCTTCAGCGAACTCTTCGCCATAGCGCGTCTGCTGCTGAGCCATAAAGGCCTCGCGCAGATGGGCCTCTTCCAGCTCCATCGCATCTTCATCCGCAGCGGGCAGAGTGGCGGAGGTGGATCCCATCAGTTCCTGCTCTTCTTTCGCCTTCTCTTCAGCCATACGCTGAGAAGGCAATTTGATGCCATAAGAAGCCAGTTCACGACGCGTTGGCAATTTAACCGGGTTAGGACGCGGCAATGCCGGGCCGATGCCTTGCTTAACCTGAGGGTTAACCGGCGCCTCACTGGTCGCACTGAATCCCGGCATAAACGGCGCGGACGCTGCCGCGACTTTAGCCGCAGCCACGACACCCTGAGTGCCAGCAGCCATATCGGTTGGCTGAGTGGACTGCGGAGCAGAGAAGTCGAATGGCGAAGAACTGTCTCGCCAGTTCCCCATCCGTGGCCCTTCATCTTCGTCATCCACCTGCACTGAAGGTGCAGGTGTGGTCTCAGCCGGCATTTCAAAGCGGTAAAGTTCAGGCGTTTGTGCTACTGGCGCAGCCGCAACAGGCTGGGCAGTCACGGGAGTCGCCGCCTGAGCGGGAGCATAAGCAGGCTCAGCGGGAACATGCGCAGGCTGAACGCTGGCGACCGGAGAAACCGGGGCAGCAGGAGCCTCTTCAGCTTGCGGAGCCGCAGCCAATGGTGCAGCAGTTGCAGCCACAGCCGATTTGCTCAGAAGCGGATCGTTGTCCTCTGCTTCATGCTCATCGTCCTGCAGTATTTTCTTCGGCGCAGACAGCAGCACATCATCTTCTTCGCTGCGGGCGCTTTGCTTCAGAACAGGTGCGGCCGGAGCCGCTTCGCCCTGCTCGTCTTCATACTCATCATCATGCCAGCGCTCATCGTTACGCGAACGATTACTGGCAAAAGTCAGCACGCCCATCACGACACCACCGATTTTCTCAGCGATAGTGAGCCATGACCAGCCGGTATAGAGCGTTAATCCCGCAGCCCAGATGCACAGCAGCGTCAAGGTGCCACCGGCGCTGCTGAACCATGGCGCCATGGCATTACTCAGCAGGCTGCCAATCACGCCACCCGAAGCGAAGTACCAAATGTCATCGGCATTCAGCGCCGCAAGGCCGCATGAAGTGATCACCAGAGCCAGCACGCCAATCAGGCGCAGGGCGACTGCGAAGTAATCAATGAATTCCTGAGAGTGGCGCTGACGGAAAGTGATCCAGCAAAGGCCTAAAATGACCGGAGGAATGGCATAGGCCATCACACCAAAAATGAAGAACAGGGTATCCGCAAGCCAGGCGCCAATGCCGCCGCCCACATTGTGGATAGGTTCATGCCAGGCGGTCTGGGACCAGCTGGGATCGGAAGGATTGAAGCTCACCAACGCTGCCATCAGATAAACGGCAAAAAGAGCCACAACAATCAACAACGCTTCGAGCAGACGACGCCCACTGCTAAGCGGTTGTAAGGATACTTCTTTATCTTCTGTGTATTCCTGGCTCAAGAGTACTCTCCAGGGGCCTGTAAACTATGGAGGCAACAGCGCCGGGCGAGCCCGACGCTGAACCTGTATGAATTCACAGGAGTGTACCGAAAACTATCAGGTTTTGCACCTGCCCTGTGTTACCGCGTTTTAATGACTAAGCGGTTACTTTGTTTCACTTCTTCCATGACGACATAGGTCCGCGTATCGTTCACGCCCGGCAGACGTAGCAGGGTCTCGCCCAGCAATTTACGGTAA
The DNA here is from genome assembly GCF_000196615.1 of Erwinia billingiae Eb661. Classification (NCBI taxonomy): domain Bacteria; kingdom Pseudomonadati; phylum Pseudomonadota; class Gammaproteobacteria; order Enterobacterales; family Erwiniaceae; genus Erwinia; species Erwinia billingiae. The sequence goes on along the minus strand of NC_014306.1, from coordinate 1,679,622 downwards.
GCCGACATATCAGGAACACGGGTTTTCAGCAGATAGTCAAAATCGCCTGAAACAAGATGACACTCTTGAGTTTCCTCAAGTTTTTGCACGGCGGCGTTAAATTGCTCAAACACATCCGGTGCACCACGATTCAGAGTAATCTCAACGAATACCAGCAGTGACGCGTCCAGATAGTGTGGATTCAGCTGCGCGGTATAACCCAGGATGAATCCCTGGCGCTCGAGGCGACGGACACGTTCAAGGCAGGGTGTCGGGGATAAACCCACACTCTTGGAAAGATCGACGTTAGAAATTCGACCATTCTTTTGCAGTTCGTTAAGGATGTTGCGGTCGATCCTGTCCAGATCTTTACCAGGTCGTTTTTTATTGTCTACCATTATTATTGTCTCTCTTAATGCCTTCCCTTTACTTGCCATACCCTGGCGCATTCGATGTGCAGGGTTGTTCTAAGTGAAGTCAGGAGCCTGTTGCGCTTCTTGCAAAACGCCCATCCGTATGACGCATGTTGTCTGTCCACACCATGCGTCATGACCAATGACAGACTGAGTTTATTCGGCCAGCGTGCCAAAACATGGAATGAAAATCTGTTTTGCCAGCCTAAATCCCCTCTGCTTCCTACACTGTTTTCGCAAAAGCGCAGCCGATTGTCAAAGCAAAACAACTAAAACCAGTACAACATGCCAGAAGTATCGCTGCGTGACTGTTTTTAAATGGATATTTTCAGGGCATTGCACTGTCAGGTGTCAGCGTTTGCCCCAAAATAGCGCACAACTCGCCCGCAAGGTGAAAGGGTCCATTGGTCAAACCTTTCGCAGTCATCGTTAACAAAATCGCAGAATGCTTTTGTTGCCGCGTTAAATTCCCTACAATCGAAAAATGTTTGCCAGACAAATAATGAGGGTCTCATGAGCACGGCCAAACACAGTAAATTACTTATCCTGGGCTCAGGCCCGGCTGGCTATACCGCTGCCGTTTATGCAGCGCGCGCCAATTTGAATCCGGTGTTAATCACCGGCCTGGAAAAAGGCGGTCAGTTGACCACCACCACCGAAGTTGAAAACTGGCCGGGTGACCCGAACGATCTGACCGGTCCGGCGTTGATGGAACGTATGCAGGAGCATGCGGAGAAATTCAACACCGAGATCATTTTCGACCACATTCATACGGTCGATCTGCAGACGCGCCCGTTCAGATTAACTGGCGACAGCGCGGAATATACTGCTGATGCTTTGATCATCGCTACCGGTGCCTCTGCCCGCTATCTGGGCTTGCCGTCTGAAGAAGCGTTTAAAGGACGCGGCGTTTCAGCCTGTGCAACCTGCGATGGTTTCTTCTACCGTAACCAGAAAGTTGCGGTGATCGGCGGGGGGAATACCGCCGTTGAAGAAGCGCTTTATCTGGCGAACATCGCTGCAGAAGTGCATTTGATTCACCGCCGCGACAGCTTCCGCGCGGAAAAAATCCTTATCGACCGTCTGATGGAAAAAGTGCGCAACGGCAATATCGTGCTGCACACTAACCAGACGCTGGATGAAGTGATCGGCGATCAAATGGGTGTCAGCTCGCTGCGCCTGCGCTCTGCGCTGGACGATCAGCAGACTGAAGAGCTGAATGTAGCCGGTCTGTTTGTCGCCATCGGGCATAGCCCGAACACCGGCATCTTCAAAGATCAGCTTGAGCTGGAAAATGGGTACATCAAAGTCCAGTCGGGTCTGCAGGGCAATGCGACTCAGACCAGTATTCCAGGCGTGTTCGCCGCGGGTGATGTGATGGATCATATCTACCGTCAGGCGATCACCTCAGCCGGCACCGGTTGTATGGCGGCTTTGGATGCAGAACGCTTCCTCGATGGATTAGTTAAAAACTCTCAGTGAGTTGTTAACACTCTGCATCAATCTTGCCAAAGGCGACCTCAACTGGTCGTCTTTTTGCTTTCCGCATTGTAACATTGCCAGCCAATCCCCCTGTTTTTAGCAGGGATGTTTTCTCCTCTTTCGTCTAACGCTCAGCTGGAAAAGCATGAACAAAACACGGCAGCAACAGTTACTCCGTTGGTTAAAAAGCCAGACCGGGCTGGGTAAGCGCTGGTTACGGCTCTCTCTGATGCTTGGCATGTTAAGCGCCCTGCTGATTGTCTGTCAGGCGTGGCTGCTGGCCTCACTGCTACAGGCGTTGATTGTTGATCACACGCCACGAGAAGCCTTAGTCACCCCGTTCGTGCTGCTGTTCGGCTGTTTCGTTCTGCGCGGTGTGTTGGCCTGGCTACGCGAAAAAGTGGGATTCGAATGCGGCAGAGCTATCCGAACCACGCTCCGACGTACGGTCCTCAATCAGCTCAGCGCATTGGGGCCGGCCTGGATTCAGGGTAAACCTGCGGGCAGTTGGGCCACGCTGCTGCTGGAACAAATCGAAGATATGCAGGATTACTATTCCCGCTATCTGCCGCAAATGCTGCTGTCCGTTTTTATCCCCTGCTTTATTCTGATTGCCCTGTTCCCTGTAAACTGGGCCGCTGCGCTCATTTTGCTGTGTACCGCGCCGCTGATACCGCTGTTTATGGCGCTGGTCGGTATGGGTGCGGCGGATGCCAATCGCCGTAACTTTCAAGCGCTGGCCAGGCTCAGTGGCCACTTCCTCGATCGTCTACGTGGGCTTGAAACCTTACGCCTGTTCCATCGTGCAGAAGCGGAAACCGAGAGCATTCGCCAGTCTTCGGAAGATTTCCGGCAACGAACCATGGAAGTCCTGCGCCTGGCTTTCCTCTCCTCCGCCGTGCTTGAGTTCTTCGCCTCACTGTCGATCGCCGTTGTGGCGGTCTATTTCGGCTTCTCATACCTCGGCGAACTCAATTTTGGCCATTATGGCTCCGGCGTTACGCTGTTTGCCGGATTCCTTGCGTTGATCCTCGCGCCGGAGTTCTTCCAGCCACTCCGCGATCTCGGCGCGTTTTATCATGCCAAAGCGCAGGCCGTCGGCGCCGCTGATGCACTGGAAACCTTCCTGAATCAGAGCGAAACCCTGACCTCTTTACAAGGCGAAAAGGTGATTGATACGCAGCATGGCCTGACTTTCGAGGCACAGGAACTGCAGATCCTTTCCCCGGATGGCAAGGTCCTGGCAGGACCGTTGAATTTCACCTTGCTTCCTGGCATGCGCGTGGCGCTGGTCGGGCAAAGCGGTGCGGGTAAGACCTCCCTGCTTAACGTACTGCTGGGTTTTCTGCCCTACCAGGGATCGCTGCGGGTCAATGGGACTGAACTGCGGGAAATCTCGCCGGAGTTCTGGCAACAGCAACTTGCCTGGGTTGGACAGAACCCTCACCTCCCTGCTGCAACGTTGCGGCAGAATATTGTGCTGGCCGGCCGGGTTGACCCGATCAAGCTTGACAACGTTTGCCAGCAGGCCGGCGTAAAAGAGTTTCTTTCACAGCTGCCGAATGGGCTGGAAAGTGAAATCGGTGAGCAGGCCTCTTCTCTGTCAGTCGGTCAGGCGCAACGTATTGCAGTGGCCAGGGCGCTGTATAAGTCCTGCCATTTCCTGTTACTTGATGAGCCCGGTTCAAGCCTCGACAGTCGCAGTGAACAGCGGGTTAATGAAGCCTTACTGGCCGCGTCCTTCAGCCAGACCACCTTAATGATCACCCACCAGTTGGATCAACTGGGCCGCTGGGATGAAATCTGGCTGATGCGCAACGGCAAAATCCTGCAGCAAGGTGACCACGCTGAGCTTATGCGCTCGCCCGGTGCATTTGCCGAACTGGCTGCCAGGCGTCAGGAGACCGTAGAATGAAAACGTTAATGCCGTTTCTGGCCCTTTATCGCCGTCATATCTGGCGGCTGTCATTGGGAATTGTGCTGGCCATTATTACCCTGCTGGCCAGCATCGGTCTGTTAACACTTTCCGGCTGGTTCCTGGCCGCTTCCTCAGTGGCAGGCTTTGCCGGCTTATACAGCTTCAACTACATGCTGCCAGCCGCTGGTGTCAGGGGTGCGGCGATCACCCGCACTGTAGCACGCTATTTCGAGCGCCTGGTCAGCCACGATGGCACATTCAGAGTCCTTCAGCATCTGCGGCTGTTTACCTTTAGCAAACTGCTGCCGCTCTCCCCTGCGGGATTAAGTGGCTATCGTAAAGGCGACTTGCTGAACAGACTGGTTGCTGATGTCGATACGCTTGACCATCTTTATCTGCGCGTCATCTCACCATTGTTTGGCGCTTTTGTGGTGATTCTTACTGTAACCGTTGGCTTGAGCTGGCTGGACTGGCATCTGGCGGTGATATTGGGCGGCCTGATGTTACTGACGCTGCTACTGCTTCCTCCGCTGTTTTATCGCGCTGGCAGGCCGGCAGGTATCGCTCTGACCGCATTACGCGGTCAATACCGCACTCAGCTGGCCGACTGGCTGCAGGCTCAGGCAGAGCTGGCACTTTACGGAGCGGCTAAACTCTTCCGCCAGAATCTTGACGAGACTGAAACACGCTGGATGGCTGCGCAGCAACGTCAGGCCAGCCTGATGGGACTCTCTCAGGGGTTACTGACGTTGATTACCGGCTTTACCGTGGTGCTGATTTTATGGCTAAGCGCGGGCGGTATCGGTCATCTGACGGAGCCTGGCGCCTTTATTGCCCTGTTTGTGTTTTGTGCTCTGGCGGCCTTTGAAGCGCTGGCGCCGGTTGGGGGCGCGTTTCTGCACCTGGGTCAGGTGATGGCGTCAGCGACGCGGGTTTCTGAAGTGATTAACCAGCAACCTGCGGTGCATTTTGCCCACACTCCCCTTCCATCACGCGAAGGCATTTCCCTGAGCATCAAGGATCTGAGCTTCAGCTATGGCGATCATCATCCTGCGCTGGACTGCCTCTCTCTGGAGGTTGCCCAAGGGGAACATGTCGCGCTGTTGGGCAGAACGGGCTGCGGGAAATCGACACTCCTCCAGCTTCTTACCCGCGCCTGGGATCCACAGCATGGCAGCCTGCTCCTCAACGGGCAGCCACTGCAGCAGTGGGATGAAGCTTCTCTGCGTGCGGCCACCAGCGTGGTCACGCAACGTGTTCATCTTTTCAGTAACACGCTGCGGGAAAATCTGCTGCTGGCCTCAGCGCAAAGCAGCGACGCGCAACTGGTTGAAGTCCTTAACCAGGTGGGCCTTGGCGGGTTGCTGGAGGATGATTTGGGGCTGAATGCCTGGCTGGGAGAAGGTGGACGTCAGCTCTCCGGTGGCGAGTTAAGAAGGCTGGGTCTTGCGCGTGCACTACTGCATAACGGTGATTTATTGCTGCTGGATGAACCGACCGAAGGCCTTGATGCTGAAACAGAGCAGCAAATTCTGGCGTTACTTCACGAGGTCGCCAAAGACAAAACGATGATTATGGTGACTCACCGCCTGCAAGGCCTGCAGCAGTTCGACAAAATTTGCATTATGGACAGCGGCAGGATCATTGAGCAGGGAAATCATGTCGAATTAATCTCAAAACGCGGTCGCTACTGGTATTTCCACCAGCGGTTTGCGCTATAGTCATAGCCTCTCGTGCCGCAGAGGCTGTTAACATGCGCCTGATCCAACTCTCAAGGGAGTCACTCAACTTTCCGCCGCCGGAAATGGCGCTGCGTGAACCTAATGGCCTGTTGGCGATGGGGGGCGATCTCAGCCCTGCCCGCCTGCTGAGCGCCTATCACCGTGGCATTTTCCCCTGGTTCTCACCGGGGGATCCAATTCTGTGGTGGTCGCCCGATCCGCGCGCGGTGCTTTATCCAGAAAGCTTCCACCTCAGCCGCAGCATGAAGCGCTTTCATCAGCAGTCACCTTACCGCGTGACGCTTAATCAGAGCTTTTATGATGTTATCGAAGGCTGTGCCAGCAATCGTGAAGAAGGGACATGGATAACCAATGAAGTTCGCCGCGCCTGGCTGAAGCTGTTTGAGGCAGGACATGCGCAGTCGATTGAGGTCTGGCATGAGAATGAACTGGTCGGCGGGATATACGGTCTGGCGCTGGGACAGATTTTTTGTGGCGAATCGATGTTCAGCCGGCGAGAAAATGCCTCAAAAACCGCATTGTTGGTATTCAGCCGCTATTTTCAGCAGCAAGGCGGAAAAGTGATCGACTGCCAGGTGCTGAACCCGCATACCGCTTCGCTTGGCGCTGAGGAGATAGGCCGTGCGGATTACCTGCATCAGGTCAACTCGCTGGCAGATCAGCCGCTTTCAGCGAACTGTTGGCAGCCGCAGACCCTTTTTTAGTGGGATTAAACGATGTTTTCCACGCAAGAGTGGATAACAGTGATATAATATGCGCGTTTGGTATGTCGTCCGCCCATCGCCTCCTGTCACTGGCGAGCCGGGATTGGCCTGGCTGGGAATATTAACGCACTTTGTCTTTCGGTTTGCATTGCGCACAGGAGCGAATGCGAGACCCATTTTTAGCCCGCATTTCCCCCACGCTGACGTCGTACACTGCACATTTTTAATCGTGAGCTCCTCTGCGCGAAACGCGTAACAGAGGGGTTGATGCTGGTGAAATCACCAACAATTCTTTACATAATACTTGAAATTCGGCATTATCTTGCCGGTTCAAAACTAAGGTTGTAACACCTAGAGGATTCGATGGCCAAAGAAGACAATATTGAAATGCAGGGTACCGTATTGGATACGTTACCTAACACCATGTTCCGCGTTGAGTTAGAAAATGGACACGTGGTTACCGCTCACATCTCCGGTAAAATGCGTAAAAACTATATCCGCATCCTGACGGGCGACAAAGTCACTGTTGAGCTGACCCCGTACGACCTGAGCAAAGGCCGCATTGTCTTCCGTAGTCGCTAATTAGCATTCAGCCGTGCTGCCGCCCGTAGCCGCAGCACCCATAAAAAAAGGCCGGATATCATATCCGGCCTTTTTTCTATCTATCGAACAGCTTAGTGTTCTGACCCTACCGTTTTACGCTTCTCAGCGCTAACGAAGTCATAGGTCAGCTGGTTTTTCTCTTTATCGAGAGCCACCGACACGGAGCCGCCATCCACCAGCGAACCAAACAGCAGTTCGTTTGCCAGCGGTTTCTTCAGGCATTCCTGCACGGTACGTGCCATTGGACGTGCGCCCATCGCTTTATCGTACCCTTTCGCTGCCAGCCAGTCCCGGGCATCATCGCTGACTTCCAGCGACACGCCTTTCGCATCCAGCTGCGCCTGCAGTTCGACAATAAACTTGTCGACAACCTGATGGATAACCTCGGTATCGAGGTGTTTGAACCAAATAATATTGTCCAGACGGTTACGGAACTCTGGCGTAAAGATCTTTTTGATCTCTTCCATCGCATCGGTGCTGTTATCCTGGTGGATCAGGCCGATCGACTTACGTTCAGTTTCCCGCACGCCAGCGTTCGTGGTCATCACCACCACCACGTTACGGAAATCGGCTTTACGGCCGTTGTTATCGGTCAGCATACCGTTGTCCATTACCTGCAACAGCAGGTTAAAGACATCCGGGTGTGCCTTCTCGATTTCATCAAGCAGTACTACCGCGTGTGGATGCTTAATCACCGCATCCGTCAGCAGGCCGCCCTGATCGAAACCAACATAGCCTGGAGGCGCACCAATCAAACGGCTGACGGTGTGACGCTCCATGTATTCCGACATATCGAAACGCAGCAGCTCAATGCCCAGCGCTTTCGCCAGCTGAACGGTCACTTCAGTTTTACCGACGCCCGTAGGGCCAGCAAACAGGAAGGAACCGACAGGTTTTCGATCCTGACCCAATCCGGCGCGACTCATTTTGATCGCTTCGGTTAAGGCCTCAATCGCATCATCCTGGCCAAATACCAGCATTTTCAGACGATCGCTCAGGGTTTTCAGCGTGTCACGGTCGGTAGCAGAAACACTCTTCTCTGGAATACGCGCAATGCGGGCCACCACAGATTCGATATCCGACACGTTAACCGTTTTCTTACGCTTGCTGACCGGCATCAGACGTGCGCGAGCGCCCGCCTCATCAATCACGTCAATCGCCTTATCAGGCAGATGACGGTCGTTGATGTATTTCACCGCCAGCTCCACGGCGGCTCTGACCGCTTTCGCGGTGTAGCGCACATCGTGGTGAGCTTCGTATTTTGGCTTCAGACCATTGATGATTTGCACGGTTTCGTCGACAGAAGGTTCGGTAATGTCGATCTTCTGGAAACGGCGAGCCAGCGCACGGTCTTTTTCAAAGATGTTGCTGAATTCCTGATAGGTTGTGGAACCCATCACGCGAATTTTCCCGCTGGAGAGCAGCGGCTTGATCAGATTAGCGGCGTCAACCTGGCCACCTGATGCAGCACCGGCACCGATGATGGTGTGGATCTCATCGATAAACAGAATGCTGCTGGTATCCTGCTCAAGCTGTTTTAACAGCGCTTTGAAACGTTTTTCAAAATCACCACGGTATTTGGTGCCCGCCAACAGTGAACCGATATCCAGCGAATAAATCGTGGCATCTTTCATCACTTCCGGCACGTCACCCTGCACAATGCGCCAGGCCAGGCCTTCCGCAATGGCGGTTTTACCGACGCCAGACTCACCCACCAGTAACGGGTTATTTTTACGACGACGGCAAAGTACCTGAACAGTACGCTCCAGTTCTTTATCGCGCCCGATCAGTGGGTCAATCCCACCTACGCGAGCAAGCTGATTAAGATTGGTGGTGAAGTTTTCCATACGATCCTCCCCGCCTGCTTGCTCTTCGTTGACCGGATTTTCCGCACCTGACGCCGGACCCGGTTCATCTTTACGCGTCCCGTGGGAAATGAAGTTAACCACATCAAGACGGCTGACTTCGTGCTTACGCAGCAGATAAGCGGCTTGCGACTCCTGCTCGCTGAAAATCGCGACCAGGACGTTAGCACCCGCAACTTCGCTACGACCGGATGACTGCACGTGGAATACGGCGCGTTGTAATACGCGTTGGAAACTGAGCGTCGGCTGAGTGTCGCGCTCTTCTTCGCTGACCGGCAAGACCGGGGTGGTTTGTTCGATGAAGGCTTCGAGCTCCTGCCGGAGAGCCACGATATCGACCGTGCAGGCTTCTAACGCCTCGCGGGCCGACGGGTTACTGAGCAATGCCAGTAACAAATGCTCGACAGTCATAAACTCATGACGGTGCTCGCGCGCTCTGGCGAAAGCCATATTTAAACTGAGTTCCAGTTCTTGATTGAGCATAGGCACCTCCCCCAAATAGATCGCCTTATTCAGGCTTTTTCCAGCGTACACAGCAACGGATGCTCGTTCTCCCTGGCGTACTTATTTACATGAGCGACTTTGGTCTCTGCCACTTCAGCAGTATAGACACCACAGATCGCCTTTCCCTGGTAGTGGACCGCAAGCATCAGTTGCGTTGCACGTTCAGTATCATAAGAAAAGAACTTTTGCAGTACGTCAATAACAAATTCCATAGGTGTATAATCGTCATTGTTCAGAATAACTTTATACATCGAAGGTGGCTTAAGCCCTTCACGGAGCTTGTCATCTGCAAGGTGTTCAAAGTTAAGCCAATCGTTAGTGTTTGCCATACGTACCCAATCTCAACACGTTACTTACTCAGGTCAGACTAACATTATTAAGGGTAAGTTTAACACGCCCAGAATGTTGGCCCACGCCGGTGATTTTTTGCTGCAAACTGCCGCTACGCGACCTCCATCACAAAATTCGCAATAGCGTTAACTGCTTCAAATTTTGATGATTTCGTCCCCGTTTGAACGCCCCATTTGCTTGACGCTCAATGCTAAATCTCTACAGTACAGGCATAAGCTGAATGCGTTTTAACCAGCTTAGAGGCTTTAAGCCTCGCCACCTCACTCATTCGAATGTCTTGCGAGGGAAGTAGAAGCATGGAGACGGGTACTGTTAAATGGTTCAATAATGCCAAAGGCTTCGGCTTTATCTGTCCAGTCAGTGGCGGCGAGGATATCTTCGCGCACTACTCGACCATCAAGATGGATGGATACAGAACGCTGAAAGCCGGGCAACAAGTCCAGTTTGATGTGCATGAGGGACCGAAGGGCAATCATGCCAGCCTCATTGTCCCTGTGGAAATGGCGATGGCAGTCAGTGCCTGACCTTTCCTTACCTCATTCTGAACAACCCTACAGTAAAATGCCAGCCATGCACGCTGGCATTTTTATGACTGACATCCGGCAATACCTTTAAGATTGGGCTGCTACGCCTCTTTTCAAGGGAGCAAATTCAGAATTCATCGTTACGCTGGCCGGCAACGAAGCAGTGTTATCATAACCCTCTGAAAATCCGAGCTTATGCAGGAAATGCTCCATATCCAGTACGGGTAACCCGACGCGGCACGGTGAAGACGGGAACATTGCTTTACTCCGCTAAGAATTTTCGCTAGCTTGACGCCATAAATTCTCCCCACGGACGACCTGCCCCATGTATTCAGGATTGCTGATCATTCTTATTCCTTTGATCCTCGGCTACATTCTGCCGACTAAAAACCCCTCTTTGCTGCGACTGGTAAATAAGCTTCTCAGCTGGATGGTGTACGTTATCCTGTTTTTTATGGGCATCAGCCTGGCCTTTCTCGACGATCTGAGCAGCAATCTGCTGTCTATTTTCCATTACTGCGCGGTCAGTGCGGTCTGCATCTTGATCTGTAATTTGCTGGCGCTGCGGTTGTTGGAATCGCGCCGTCCGTGGACACATAAACACCGGCAGGAAGCCCTTCCTTCGCGGCTGCATATGGCGCTGGATTCATTAAAGCTGTGCGGTGTGGTGGTGATTGGATTTGTGCTGGGCCTGAGCCACTGGGCGCCGCTGAAGTTTGCCTCGCTGGCTAGCGAATACGCGCTGCTGTTTTTACTGTTCCTGGTCGGATTACAGCTGCGCGGCAGTGGCATGACGCTGCGCCAGATCATCCTCAACCGTCGTGGCCTGATGGTGGCGATGGTGGTGTTCCTCAGCGCGATGGTCGGTGGCGTGCTGACCGCCTTAGTGCTTGGCCTGCCGCTAAAAACCGGCATGGCGATGGCGTCAGGCTTCGGCTGGTATTCGCTGTCGGGCATTCTGATGACTGAATCCTTCGGGCCGGTGATTGGCAGCGCGGCGTTCTTTAATGACCTGATGCGCGAACTGCTGGCGATAATGCTGATCCCGGCGCTTATCTCACGTCACCGCTCAAGCGCGCTTGGGCTGTGTGGCGCAACCTCCATGGATTTCACCCTTCCCGTGCTGCAACGCAGCGGCGGAACGGAGATCGTACCGGCGGCCATTGTTCACGGCTTTGTGCTGAGCCTGTTTGCGCCCATTCTGATCGCGCTGTTCTCCTCCTGAGTCTCTGGCAGCCTGCGGGCTGCCGTAAACCGCACGTTTGACTACCGCCCTCGCCCTGACAACGCCCCGCCTTCGTCTATGCTTTACTCTGACTAATTTGAGATAAGCCAAACGGAGAAAGGCATGAAACAGACCGTAGCCGCCCTTGTGGCGAAAACGTTAGAAAGCGCCGGGGTAAAACGCATTTGGGGAGTCACCGGAGATTCCCTGAACGGGCTGAGCGACAGCCTGAACAAAATGGGCACCATCGAATGGATGCCGACCCGCCATGAAGAAGTGGCCGCCTTTGCCGCCGGTGCCGAGGCACAAATCAGCGGCGAACTGGCAGTGTGTGCCGGTTCCTGTGGCCCCGGCAACCTGCACCTGATCAACGGCTTGTTTGACTGTCACCGCAACCGCGTTCCGGTACTGGCGATTGCCGCGCATATTCCATCCAGCGAAATTGGCAGCGGCTATTTCCAGGAAACCCATCCGCAGGAACTGTTCCGCGAATGCAGCCACTACTGCGAGCTGGTCTCCAACCCGGAGCAGCTTCCGCAGGTACTGGGCATCGCCATGCGCAAAGCCATTCTTAATCGCGGTGTGTCCGTGGTGGTGCTGCCAGGTGATGTCGCGCTGAAGCTGGCGCCGGAAGGTGCGACGGCTAACTGGTATCCGCCTCTGTTGCCGGTGGTGCAACCGCAAGCCACTGAGATGGCCAAGCTGGCCGAACTGCTGAATGAGTCACATAACATCACCCTGATGTGCGGCAGCGGCTGTGCCGGCGCGCATGCGGAAGTCGTCAAGCTGGCCGAGACGCTGAAAGCGCCGATCGTTCACGCGCTGCGCGGCAAAGAGCATGTGGAATACGATAATCCTTATGACGTTGGCATGACCGGGCTGATCGGCTTCTCGTCTGGCTTCCATGCGATGATGAACGCGGACACCTTGGTATTGTTGGGTACGCAGTTCCCTTATCGGGCGTTCTATCCTGCCGATGCGAAAATCATTCAGATCGATATCAATCCGGGCAGCATTGGATCGCACAGTCACGTCGATATGGCGTTAATTGGCGATATCAAAACCACGCTCGCCGCGCTGTTACCGCAGCTGGAGGTTAAACAGGATCGCGATTTCCTTGATAAGGCGCTTGAGCATTATGTCGATGCGCGTAAAGAGCTGGATAATCTGGCAACCGCCAATGATAAACAGGCGATTCATCCACAATATGTGGCCCAGCAGTTGAGTCGCTTTGCCGACGACGACGCCATATTTACCTGTGACGTGGGAACGCCGACCGTCTGGGCCGCACGCTATCTGAAGATGAACGGTAAACGCCGGCTGATTGGCTCCTTTAACCATGGCTCGATGGCTAACGCCATGCCGCAGGCGCTGGGGGCGCAGTCGCTGGACAAGCAGCGTCAGGTGATAGCGATGTGTGGCGATGGCGGTTTCAGTATGCTGATGGGCGATTTCCTCTCGGTTGCTCAGCTCAAACTGCCGGTAAAACTGGTGGTGTTCAACAACAGCGTCCTCGGCTTTGTGGCGATGGAGATGAAGGCCGGCGGTTATCTGACTGACGGTACCGACCTGGAAAATCCGAATTTTGCGGAGATTGCCACCGCCTGTGGGGTGAAAGGGATCCGCGTGGAGCGCGCGTCAGACCTTGATGCAGCCCTGCAGGAAGCGCTGAATCACGATGGTCCGGTGCTGGTTGATGTGGTGACCGCCAAAGATGAGCTGGCCATGCCGCCGCAAATCAAGCTGGAGCAGGCGAAAGGCTTCAGCCTGTATATGCTGCGGGCGGTGATCAATGGCCGTGGTGACGAAGTGGTTGAACTGGCAAAAACCAACTGGCTGCGGTAAAACATTTGCAGGTCTTTTTTACGGACGCTACGGCGTCCGTTTTCATTAGAGGAGCTCAGGTGTGATTGATTTACGCAGTGATACGGTAACCCGCCCCAGCCAGGCGATGCTTTCCGCGATGATGGCCGCAGAAACCGGGGATGATGTTTACGGCGATGACCCAACGGTCAATGCACTTGAAGCCAGGGCCGCACAGTTAACCGGCAAAGAAGCCGCCCTGTTTTTACCCACGGGCACCCAGGCTAACCTGATCGCGCTGCTGTGCCATTGTCAGCGTGGAGAGGAGTACATTGTCGGCCAGCTGGCGCATAACTATAAGTACGAGGCTGGCGGCGCCGCGGTGTTAGGCAGCATTCAGCCACAGCCGATTCTGGCGGCCGCTGACGGCACGCTTCCGCTGGATGTCGTGGCGCAGTTTATCAAGCCTGATGATTTCCACTTCGCGATGACCAAACTGCTCAGCCTTGAGAACACCCATAACGGTAAAGTCCTGCCGATTGCCTATCTGAAAGACGCCTGGGAATTCACCCGTCAGCACAAGCTAACGCTGCATGTAGACGGTGCGCGTATTTTTAACGCCAGCGTGGCACTCGGGGTTGAGCTGGAAGCCCTGACGCGCTACTGCGACACCCTGACCATCTGTCTGTCAAAAGGGCTCGGCACCCCGGTAGGTTCACTGCTGTGTGGCAGCGCCGAATACATTCAGCGCGGCCGCCGCTGGCGTAAAATGACCGGCGGCGCGATGCGTCAGTCGGGCATTCTGGCGGCTGCAGGCCTGTATGCCCTTGAACATAACGTCGCCCGTCTGCAAGACGACCATGACAATGCCGCCTGGCTGGCGGAGCAGTTAAAAGCGATTGGCGTGGATGTGTCCCGTCAGGACACCAATATGGTGTTTGTAAGGTTGCCAGACGCGCAGATTGAACCGTTGAAAGCGTGGATGAAGCAGCAGAATATCCTGATCAGCACCGGTGCGGTCACGCGTCTGGTAACCCATCTGGATATCGACCGCCACGCGCTGGAAACGCTGGTGGCGCAGTGGAAGGCGTTCCTCGCCGCGTAACCCTGCACAGCCCACTCCCACCATGGGGAATGGGCTTTTTACTTTCCCATCACCCTAACCTTCGCCGTACTTTTCCAGCAACGCTCTCACCGTCGCTTCCGTTTCCGCATCCGGCAGCCCTAAATAATTTGCGGGGCGGAAATGCATCTGGAAAGCCGCGATCACCTTACGCTGTTCGTCTGCCGTCATCTCCGGACTGGCCTGATAACCATAAAGCGAAAGCAGCGTCAGCAAATGGGCGTGATCGACCGGTTGCTCCGGCGGCCTGCCTGCCAGATAAAAACTGACCCGTCCGGCATCCGGCCAGGCGCCTATCCCCTGCTCTGCCAGCCATTGCCAGGGGAATAGTGGGCCAGGATCCTGCTTACGCTGCGGGGCGATATCGCTGTGCCCAACAACATCCTGCGGCAGGATGTTGTAACGCTGTACGATATCTCTGGCCAGCGGGGCCAGCGCCGCAATCTGTGACGGCGCAAACGGGTACCAGATTTGGCCAGCAGACGTTCGCCTGTAGCCCTGATTCTCCAGCTCGATGCCGATCGAGGTGTCATTTAATCGGGAGGCTCCCCGCCAGAAGCTGGGGCCCGCATGCCAGGCAAGCTGTGATTCCGGTACCAGACGAAACACCACCGGCTGATGTGCTTTCTCCACCGGTTTCGCCGGAATCAGGTAGTGTGCGCTTACGTCACGATCGGTGAGCGTAGCCAGCGAGCTGGGGAAATCTTCCGCGGTGTAGTGGATCACCAGCACCTTAATACGGGGACGGGCGCCATACGCGGGATGGCGGGTATCAACGGTGTAGCCGGAATGCGACTCGAAGCCTGATGAACCACAGGCGCTCAGCAGCAGCGAAAAAACTGCCAATATCAACAGACGCATCATTGAATGCTCTCCTTTTGTTGTTCTTTCCCAGTGTAGCCCTTCTGGTTAAGCAGAGCGGCTATACTCTATGCTAAAAACCGTCATCCAGAAACAATAAGGAAATCAAGATGAAATACCAAGCGATTGCTGCACTGGCTCCAATGGCGCTGCTTCTCAGTGCCTGTACCACGGTACAACCCGCGTATAAGGACATTGGTACGCGTATGGGGCCTTGCGTCGATGGCGGCCCGGATTCAGTCGCGCAGCAGTTCTATGATCTGCGCCTGAAAGAGCCGACTCAGGGAATGCCGACGGCGCAACAGCTGGCCAAATACCGCCCTTATCTCAGCGATAAACTGTATGCCACCTTGCTGAAAGCCAACAGCGACACCACTCGCGCACCTGAGTTAAATCAGGGTGATATCTTCTCAAGTTTATCGGTTGGCCCAACCTCAGCCAGCGTGGCGGATGCGTCGACCATTCCGAATACCGATGCACGCAACATTCCGCTGCGCGTGACGCTCACTCGGGATGGCAGCAAGCCGGTAGAGTGGCAGGATGAAGTGCTGATGGTGCGCGAAGGCACCTGCTGGGCAGTTGACGACGTGCGCTACAACAGCCCGAACCCGCATCTTCAGGGCGGCTCGCTCAGCCAGTTGCTGCTGAAGTAGTGTCTCCCAGTGTCGTGCCATCGCCCGATGGCACGATCGCTCTCGCAGTTCTTGCATCTTCCCGGGCAAATCCGCTTAAAGCACGCGATCTTGTGCTAGCCTTTTAGTTTACAGCAGGCATAAAGGTATTTTCACGCACGATGATTGCATAAGTATGCCGTCAACGTTAAGATTCGCAGCATCAATTGCTATTCACTTTTTGCGCATGAGTATTCAACTAAACGGTATTAACTGCTTTTATGGTGCCCATCAGGCACTGTTCGACATTCAACTGGCGTGCCCTGAGGGCGAAACGCTGGTTCTGCTGGGTCCAAGCGGTGCCGGTAAGAGCTCTCTGCTGCGCGTTCTCAATTTGCTTGAGATGCCGCGTTCCGGCACGTTGAGCATTGCGGGACATCAAATCGACTTCAGTAAAACCCCGTCAGACGCGGCCATCCGCGAGCTGCGTCAAAACGTGGGTATGGTCTTCCAGCAATATAATCTCTGGCCGCACCTGACGGTGATGCAGAACCTGATCGAAGCGCCCTGCCGCGTGCTGGGGCTGAGCAAAGATCAGGCCCATGCCCGCGCCGGAAAACTACTGGATCGCCTGCGCCTGACCACATTCGCCGACCGCTATCCTTTGCACCTTTCCGGCGGCCAACAGCAACGCGTGGCGATAGCCAGAGCGTTAATGATGGAGCCGGCGGTGTTGCTGTTCGATGAGCCCACCGCCGCGCTTGATCCGGAAATTACGGCCCAGATCGTGTCGATCATTCAGGAACTGGCGCAGACCAACATCACCCAGGTCATCGTGACGCACGAAGTGGAAGTGGCGCGTAAAACCGCCAGCCGCGTGGTGTACATGGAGAACGGTTACGTGGTCGAACAGGGTGATGCCAGCCGCTTTACACAGCCGCAAACCGACGCGTTTGCCAATTATCTATCGCACTAATGCAGGGTATAATGATGAAAAAAGTCGTACTTGCCGCACTGTTAGCGGGTTTAAGCCTGAGCGCGAGCGCCGCGCAGACCATTCGTTTTGCTACCGAAGCCTCTTATCCTCCGTTTGAATTTGTCGATTCCGATAACAAAATTCAGGGCTTTGATGTCGATCTGGCTAACGCGCTGTGCCGTGAAATGAACGCAACCTGTACCTTCACTAACCAGGCGTTCGACAGCCTGATCCCAAGCCTGAAATTCCGTCGTTTTGACGCGGTAATGGCCGGCATGGACATCACGCCTGAGCGTGAGAAACAGGTTCTGTTCTCCAAAGCTTACTATGACAACTCTGCTCTGTTTATTGCGCAGAAAGGCAAAGTGGCTTCGGTTGATGCGTTGAAAGGCAAACGTGTTGGCGTACAGAACGGCACCACGCATCAGAAATACCTGACCGAAAAAATGACCGGCGTGAATGCCGTTCCTTACGACAGCTATCAGAATGCGATCCTCGACCTGAAAAATGGCCGTATCGATGCGGTATTCGGTGACACCGCAGTGGTGAACGAATGGCTGAAGCAGAACGCAAACCTGGCACCAGTGGGCGAGAAAGTGACGGATAAGGCTTACTTCGGCACCGGTTTGGGCATCGCGGTTCGTCAGGGTAACGCCGAGTTGCAGGGCCAGTTCAACACCGCACTGGACAAAGTGAAGGCTGACGGCACCTACAAAACCATCTACAGCAAATGGTTCCAGCAGTAATTTCTGAATGAATGAACTCACTCCTTTAGCAAGCGCCGCCGGCATGACCGTCGGTCTTGCCGTTTCTGCACTGGTCGTTGGGCTGATTCTGGCGATGATTTTCGCCGCCTGGGAATCGGCCCGCTGGCGTCCGGTCGCCTGGCTGGGAACCGGTCTGGTCACGCTATTCCGTGGCCTGCCGGAGATCCTGGTGGTGCTGTTCGTCTATTTTGGTGCCTCGCAACTGCTGCTGACCCTGTCCGATGGTTTCACCGTCAATCTGGGGCTGTTCAGCTTCCCGGTGCAGGTGAATATTCAGAACTTCGACGTCAGCCCGTTTCTTTGCGGGGTGATCGCCCTGTCGATCCTCTACGCCTCCTACGCTTCTCAGACCCTTCGCGGCGCGCTGAAAGCGGTCCCTGTGGGGCAGTGGGAATCGGGACAGGCGCTGGGCATGAAAACCCCGGCCATTTTCTTCCGCCTGATCCTGCCGCAGATGTGGCGTCATGCCCTGCCAGGCTTGGGTAATCAGTGGCTGGTCCTGCTGAAAGACACGGCGCTGGTCTCGCTGATCAGCGTGAACGATATTATGTTGCAAACCAAAAGCATCGCGGCCCGCACGCAGGAGCCGTTTACCTGGTATCTGATGGCCGCGGCCATCTATCTGGTGATCACCTTATTGAGCCAGCAGGTGCTGAAGCGTATTGATGCCCGTGCGACCCGTTTTGAGCAGGGGAATACCTGATGTTGAGCTATTTACCCGAACTGCTGAAAGGGCTGCATACCAGTCTGACGCTGACCGTGGCATCGCTGATCCTCGCGCTGGTGTTTGCGCTGATTTTCACGGTAATTTTATCGCTGAAAGTGCCGGTACTGCGGCTGGTAGTCCGGGGCTATATCACCCTGTTTACCGGGACACCGCTGCTGGTGCAAATCTTCCTGATCTATTATGGGCCAGGACAGTTTCCGTCAATTCAGGCCATTCCCTGGTTATGGCATTTACTCTCGCAGCCCTGGCTCTGCGCGCTGCTGGCATTGTCGCTAAACAGCGCCGCCTACACCACGCAGCTTTTCTATGGCGCGATGCGGGCGATCCCTGCCGGTCAGTGGGAATCCTGTGCCGCACTGGGTATGAACCGCAAAGAAACGCTGCGCATCCTGCTGCCCTATGCCTTTAAGCGCGCCCTCTCCTCTTACTCCAATGAGGTGGTGCTGGTGTTCAAAAGTACCTCGCTGGCCTACACCATCACGCTGATGGAAGTGATGGGGCACGGTCAATTGCTGTATGGCCGCACTTATGACGTCACGGTATTTGCGGCAGCGGGCCTGATTTACCTGTGCGTAAACGGCTTACTCACCTTAATGATGCGGATAATTGAACGTCGCGCGCTGGCCTTTGAACGCAGAAACTGATCGATGCCGGTGCAGGTCACCGGTATCCGTCAGAAACAGCCCTTCTTTAGCGGTTAATCCGCGGATAGCCCAGGCATCACCCACGGCATAATGGTCAGGTAAAGTGACCGCAAGGACGGTACGTGATGCTTAAGTTTGTTTTTACCCTTCTACTGACCTCGATATGTGCCTGTGCTCAGGCAGCGGAACCGCTGCGTTTTGCTTCTAACGCTAACAATCCTCCCTTTGAATTTCTTACTGCTGAAAATCAGCTGGTCGGATTCGATATCGATCTGGCGAAAGCCCTGTGCGACCGGATGCAAAAGCAGTGTATTTTTACCAATAACACCTTCGAACGCCTGCTGCCGTCATTAAAGTTCCGCCGTTATGATGCGATCATTTCCGGTCTGGATATCACCGATGAGCGTAAGAAAACGGTCGAGTTTACCCAGCCTTATTTTATGAATTCGGGCACGCTGGTCGCCAGGGCGGGTCTGTACAGCAATATTGAACAGCTGAAAGGTAAGCGTATCGGTATCGGTGCGGAAACCACTCAGCAGGCCTATTTAATGACGGCCTGGCCTGAGATCATTACCGTCGCCTACGACAATTATCAGAATGCCTTACTGGATATTCGTAACGGCAGGCTGGATGGCATTTTTGGCGACACGCTGGCGGTGAAGGAATTACTGAAAACCAATCCACATCTGGCCAAAGTCGGCGATCCGATCACCGATAGCCGCTTCTTTGGTTCAGGATTGGGGATTGCCGTGCGCAAAGGCAACACCGAGCTGCGTGACAGCCTGAATCAAGCCCTGCAAAGCCTGAAAGACGATGGCACGCTGGAAAAGCTTCGCCAACGCTGGTTTGGCGCAGCGGCTTAGCTTAAAAAAGGTTTATTGCTCCCTCAGCCGACAGAAGGTCGGCGTCTGTCGTGCCGCCGTTCAGTGCTGCCTAAAAAATCGCCGGCTGCTTTCAGGCATAAACAGCAGCAGGATAATCAGCAGATCGGGCAACTTCTGCGAGATCAGCAGATGAATAATTTGCAGGTTGTTCTCGCCACTGACGCTGAACAGTTCAGGATAGATCCAGCCCATCGACGCGCAAAACATATAGATCAACACGGTGATTTGAGAAATCACAAAGCCCCAGCGTCCCCAGTTTTTCCCATGCATCATCGCAACCGCGCAACGCAGCTCAAAAAAGAAGATCAGCTGGCTGGCGATAAAAATCAACGTCGAGTTCCACGCCTGAGCACTGCGATAAACAAAGCTCATGACTTCTGCCAGACCTAAGTCATGCACCTGCAAGGCCACGCCGAGTACGCGCGTAGCGATCGCCGCGATGCCCGCCACCAGCACCGCCACAGGGATTGAAGACGGTGATTTCAGGACTGCTTTACCCTCTCTGAACACCTCTGACATGACACTCTCCTGACCAACCTGTTGCTCCGCCCCAAAACAGTGCACGTGCGCGATAGTGGGGGTCCACCGACCTGTTGCCTGATTTTACGATAAATAAGACTGGATAAATATTGAAGGTCGGCATTACATGATGTTTTTTTTATTACGCCTTCATTCGCAACGATGGCGGTAATAAGGGTTTATCGACAGTTATTTTGTTTAATTCAGCCACACTGGCACGAACTCTGCAATTCATCCTTACCTGAAAGTTAACAGGTTATTTTTAGCGCAATTACCGAAAGAGTGCCACTCAGGGCCCCTTTTTTGCTGCGTTATTAGCATTTTTCTATTTTTGGGAGGAGAAACGTTGATGAAGGAAGAGATAACGTGCTCGCCAGCCAGAGTGACTGTCGGCATTGGGGTCTGCTGGAAATATTCACCCATTACGGTGCCATCCGCGCTGCGCATAAATTACTCACGCCGTTATTAAAACCTGTTTTAGGTTTGCCGGGTCGATCCGGCCTGGCGCTAATTACCGATTTGCAAAGTACCGATGCAGGCGCAGCATTAACCAAAGAACTGTATGACGAGAAGCAAATCAGCAAAAAGGACGGGGTTATTATGGCGGCCTGGCAGTATTCCGGTGCGGGATTAATCAATAACTATTTTGCCATTGGCTCAGCACTATTTGTTTCTCTGTCGATTCCGGTATTGATCCCGCGGATCGCCATTCAAAATTTATTGCCGAATGTGGTGATGGCGTATGTGATTGCGGAGATGCTAAATTTACCCGGGATTATGGGCTTTATTGGTAAGGTGTTTGCACCGCACAGTGACAATACATGGGCCGTCTGCTGGGTGTGTCCGACGTGCCGAAGAAGTACTGGCCACTGCCGTTGGTGACCAGCATCCTGAATGCGGTCATCTCGATGTTGGTCATGCGAGTGGTTGCCTGATAACTGATAAATGGAGTGCTTAACGTGTTAAAAGTTTTAGAACATTACGCTTATCTGCATGAGATCCCTGAACTGGGATTCCAGGAATTTAAAACCTCGGCCTATATCAGCCAGCAGCTTAAAGCAGCAGGTTATGCGGTGCAGGACAACTTTAATGGCACCACGGGTATCGTCGCCGTGCTGGACAGCGGCGTGCCGGGCCCTACCCTCGCTCTGCGGGCAGACATGGATGCGCTGGGCCATATCATTAATGGCGAAGCCTGTGCACGTCATACCTGTGGTCATGACGGCCATTCCTCGGTTGTGCTGACTGCGGCGCAGGAGTTGATTGCTGAAGGCGCGGTGAAAAAAGGCCGCCTGAAGCTGATCTTCCAGCCTGCAGAAGAGTTAGGCACCGGTGCGCTGGCGATGATTGCCGGCGGCGCCATCGACGATGTCGACATGATTCTGGGCTTCCACCTGCGTCCGGCAGAAGAGTGCGAAGTCGGCACAGCCATTCCGGCGGTCTATTATTCCGCCTGTGTCACCATTGAAGCGACCATCCGCGGCCAGACGGCACACGGCGCGCGCCCTCACCTTGGGATTAATGCGCTTGATGCCGGTGCCGCCGCGGTGCAGGCCGTTAATGGCGTGCATATGGCACCCGGTAAGAGCTGGAGTGCTAAAGCCACCCGCTTCCTGTGCGATGCCGGCGTGACCAACTCCATTCCCGATGAAGCCCGCGTGGTATTCGATCTTCGCGCAGCGGAAAATGAAGATATGGAGGTGTTGCAGGCGCGGGTAGAAAAAGCCGTTCAGCACAGCGTCGCCGCTTATGGCGCAACCGCGCATATCGTCGTTCTGAAATCGATGCCAGCGGCAGAGATTGATGATGAGATGACCGCGCTGATTTCGGCGTCAATCAAAGAGGTGCTGGGTGAAGAGGCGTTGATGCCGGTCCGTTCCACGCCGGGTAGCGAAGACTTCTTCCACTATGCGGTGCAGCGCCCTGAGGTCAAGTCCGGTTTCTGGGGATTAGGGACGGGATTAGTGCCGGGCCTGCATCATCCCGATATGCATTTCGACCTGAACTCGCTGCCTGTCGGCATCAAGGTGTTTAAAGCCTGCGTGAAGAAGGTCCTCGGATAGCCTCGCTCTGACAGTTTGCCGCCACCCAAATACGACAGTGGGTGGCGGCAAAAATCGCCTTACAGAGCGCTAACGCTACTTAACCGCCTCGCGCCTTTTGAATATCACGCAGCCGCTGCTTCTCTTCGTGCGCCATAAAGCGCCAGGCGATAAAGCCCACGATGCCCACCACAAAAAGGATTAACGACGCCAGCGCGTTGATTTCCGGGTTCACGCCACGGCGAACCGTTGCAAAGATCTGCATCGGCAAGGTGGTGGCACCTGGCCCGGTGACAAAGCTGGAAATTACCAGGTCATCCAGCGACAGCGTAAAGGCCAGCAGCCAGCCGGTGACAATCGCCGGGGCGATCATCGGAACGGTAATCACAAAGAACACCTTCAACGGTGTGGCACCCAAATCCATCGCCGCTTCTTCAATGGAGCGGTCAAGCTCGCGCAGACGCGAGTTGATCACCACCGCCACATAAGCGGTACAGAAGGTGACGTGCGCCAGCCAGATAGTCAGCATTCCGCGGTCGGCAGGCCAGCCAAAGGTATTGGCCATCGCAACAAACAGCAGCAGTAACGACAGGCCGGTGATCACATCGGGCATCACCAATGGTGCGGTCAGCATAAACGCAAATCCGGTTGAGCCTTTAAAGCGACCAAACCGCACGATAATCACCGCCGCAATGGTGCCCAGGACCGACGCCGCCGTTGCCGCCAGCGCGGCAATGCTCAGGCTCAGGGTCACCGCGCTGATCATCGCATCATCATGGAACAACACGTTATACCAGTGCAGGGAGAAACTCTCCCATGCCGCCAGTTGCGAGGAGTTAAACGAATAGATCACCAGCAACGCCATCGGCGCATACAGGAAGAAGAAGCACACCACGAGGATCGCCGTGCGCCATGGAGAACGAATGGTGGGTAAGGTAGTCATTTCGTTTCCCCCAGCTCTTTATTCTGATGCTTATGGAACCAGATAATCGGCAGGATCAAAATCAGCAGAATAATCACCGCCAGTGCCGACGCTACCGGCCAGTCACGGTTATTAAAGAACTCCTGCCAGAGCACGCGACCGATCATAATACTGTCAGGGCCGCCCAGCAGTTCGGGGATCACGTACTCACCCACCGCAGGGATAAACACCAGCATGGAACCGGCGATAATGCCGCCTTTGGTCAACGGCACAATCACGCTAAAAAAGGTTTTCATCGGACGCGCGCCAAGGTCCAGCGACGCTTCCACCAGCGAATAATCGATACGCGTTAACGCGGTATAAATCGGCAACACCATAAACGGTAAATAGCAGTACACGATGCCGATATAGACCGCCAGATTGGTATACAGAATGGCGATCGGATGATCGGTAATGCCGGTCCACATCAGGAAGCGGTTCAGAATACCGTTGTCATTCAGAATGCCCATCCAGGCATACACGCGCACCAGGAACGAGGTCCAGGAAGGCAAGATCACCAGTAACAGTAGAATATTACGCGTTGACGGTGAACTGTGCGCCACTGCCCACGCCAGCGGGTAGCCAATCAGCAGACAAACAACCGTCGAGATCGCGGCGACCTGCAACGAGTGCAGATACGCATCCACGTACAGCGGATCGTCTGTCAGCGTGATGTAGTTGCCCAGATTCATTACCATGGTCAGCTGACCATCGGCCCAGGTCACTAAATCGGTATACGGTGGGATCGCGCGCGCAATATCAGCGAAGCTGATTTTCAGCACGATCAAAAATGGCAGCAGGAACAGCAGTATCAGCCACAAATAAGGCAGTGCAATAACCAGCTTGCGGCCCTGTTTCATCTGCAACCGGCCGAGAAGCGCGCTAAAAGCACCCTGCTGTCGGGTTGGTGGCTCGGTCGTTCTCGAAGAATTCTCGCTCATCACTCCCCCACTACACCGTCAGAACCACGCAACTGTCCGCTTCCCAACAGAGACGCACTTCGTCCCCCCAGGTTGGCGCACCCTTGCGGAAGCGATGGGCGTTCTGTAACTGAGCACTGATCATCTGACCGCTGCGCAGGCGCACATGGTAAATCGACAGATCGCCCAGATAGGCAATGTGCACCACTTCACCGACCGCGAAGTTGCAACCGTCTGCCGGAACCTCTTCACACAGCATGACTTTCTCAGGACGCAGCGCGACGTGCACCGGCACGCCGTCCACCACGGAGGCATCAGAATCGACCTTTAGAGGATGGATCAGCCCTAGGCTTTCAATCACCAGACCATCGGCCTGACGCTCACGTAAAATCCCTTCGAACAGGTTTACCGATCCGATAAATTCCGCGCTGTAGCGGGTGGTCGGATGCTCATAAATCTCTTCCGGCTCGCCGATTTGCACGAACTTGCCACGGTTCATGATCGCAATACGGCCGGCCATGGTCATCGCTTCTTCCTGGTCGTGGGTCACCATTACGCAGGTTGCACCGACGCGCTCCAGAATATCGACCACTTCATGCTGCATACGGTCGCGCAGCTTCTTATCCAGCGCGCCCATTGGCTCATCCAGCAGTAGCAGCTTAGGACGTTTAGCCAGGCTGCGGGCCAACGCCACACGCTGGCGCTGTCCTCCAGAAAGTTGATGCGGTTTGCGTTTAGCAAACTCCTGCATATGCACCAGCGTCAGCATTTCTGCCACGCGGCTGGTGATCTCGTCTTTTGCCAGCCGGTCCTGCTTCAGGCCGAAGGCGATATTCTGCTCCACCGTCATGTGTGGGAACAGCGCGTAAGACTGGAACATCATATTAATTGGGCGCTGGTAAGGCGGCACGTGGGAGAGATCCTGGCCATCCAGCATAATCTGCCCGGAGGTTGGCGGCTCGAATCCTGCCAGCATACGTAGCAGCGTCGATTTGCCGCAGCCTGAGGCGCCAAGCAGTGCAAAAATCTCACCTTTGTAGATCGTCAGGTTGACATCATCAACCGCATGTTGACCGTCGAAAGACTTGGTCAGATTGCGGATCTCGAGCAGTGGCGTTAAGGCCTTGGCTGCTTTTTGTTGCGGACGGGCGATCGCGTCGTTCACTACCATTACTCTCCGGCGGCTTGAGAGAATACGGCATCTCAGCCGTATAAAAGACAAAACAGAGGCCAGTCACTGCGCCTCTGTTGCACGATCAAAAGTGAGTCAAATCCACTAATGTCTGTTACTTACCACTTTTAACTTTAGTCCATGCGCGCGTACGCACACGGTCAAGTTTCGGATCCTGTACTTTCAGCACGAACAGTTTCGCCATGGTTTCTGGCGTTGGGAAGATGCCAGGGTTGTTGCGGATATCTTCATTGATCAGCGGAACGGAAGCTTTGTTTCCGTTGGCATAGAACACCTTGTTAGAGACGTCAGCAATGACCTTCGGCTCCATCAGATAGTTGAGGAACTGGTAAGCTTCATCGACGTTTTTGGCATCTTTAGGGATCGCCAGCATATCGAAGAACGCCAGCGCACCTTCTTTAGGAATGCTGTACGCCAGGTGAACGCCGTTTTTCGCTTCAATCGCACGGTTTTTCGCCTGCAGAACGTCACCCGCCCAGCCAATCGCCACGCAGGTGTTGCCATTTGCCAGGTCGTTAATGTATTGAGAAGAGTGGAAATAACGGATGCTCGGACGCAGCTTCAGCAGCAGGTCGGTGGCCGCACCAGAGTAATCTTTAGGATCGGTGCTGTTCGGATCTTTGCCGAGGTAGTTCAGTACGGTGGCGAAGATCTCTTCCGGTGCATCGAGGAACGACACGCCGCAGCTTTTTAGTTTTTCCAGGTTTTCCGGTTTCAGCACCAGATCCCAGCTGTCGACCGGGGCATCTTTGCCCAGCGCCGCTTTAACTTTATCAACGTTATAGCCGATACCGGTGGTCGCCCACAGGTAAGGGATGGCGTATTTGTTGCCCGGATCGTGCTGATCCAGCTTTTTCAAAATGTCCGGATCGAGGTTTTTGTAATTAGGCAGTTTGCTCTTATCCAGAGGCTGGAAGACGCCGGACTGCAGCTGACGCGCCAGGAAGCTGGAAGACGGCACCACCACGTCATAACCGGTGCTACCGGCCATCAGCTTGCCTTCGAGCACTTCGTTGGAGTCAAACACGTCATAGACCACTTTGATACCGGTTTGTTTTTCAAAGTTCGGTACGGTATCCGGGGAAATATAGTCTGACCAGTTATAGACATGCAGCGTCTTATCAGCAGCACCTGCGCCAGCGGAAGCCGCCATCAACACGCCAGCAACCACACCTGACAACCATTTCTTACGTTGGTTGAACATGTTTTCCATTCTCCTGAACAGGGATAATTACAAACAGAGGCACAGGCTCAGCCGGCCAGAACATGGCCCTATAATGAATGACTATTCATGGTGCTGTTAAATAGAAAAAACCTATACCTGAAGCGACGTTGCATGCGAAATGCAGCCTGGCAAGAATAGCCCCCCTGCTGCCCTCAGGCCAGCCCTCCGCGTAAAAAACGCCTTTTATCGATTTTTAATGCATGTTTCCTCTATGTGATACGCCAAAGGCGGCATAAACGGCGACAGATATCTGGCATTTTAGGCTATAAAGCAGAATAAAAAATGGTTGTTCAGGCGAATCAACTGGGGAAAATAGCAACAGTTAAAGGAGAGTGAATAAATAAACGGCGGGCAAAGCGGAGGACGGGTTAATCAGCGATCAACCCGACAGAGAAGAGAGGATGGAATTTAGTGCAGGATCGAATGGGAAGAGACGATTTCGGTACGGTCGTCTTCCTCGCCTGGGATCAACAGTTGGTTGGCAAACGCTTCCAGAACCACCATCGAGATTTGCTCTTCACTCTGCTTCATAAAGTGCGCAAATTGCCCGTAGGTGATGCCCGCAGCGACCGTCAATGACTGGCAAACGATCAGCTTAGGCAAGTTGTCATCCTGAATATCCAGGAAGGCCTTAATGGTCAGCGAGCTGGCGTTGATCTGCGAAAGATCGCCAACCAGCGGGATCAGCGCAGTGGGTTTAACCTCAGCCAGCGCTGAAAACAGAATGACGTTGTCGACCAAATCGAGCTTGGCATCAAACACCCCGTCGAAATTTTGCATATGCGGCAGGTGAAGCGCCTGACAAGAGTCGCACTCAAACCAGGTGATGCTTTGCTGATCCAGCCAACGTCGTATCACGTCAATATCTGGAACGACGAGTGAATCCATGTGCTTTCTCTCTTACCGCCTTAAAATTGCGGCCTAGCTTACGGAAAAACGCCGTTAAACACCACGATTGTGACAGAAATATGCGCTTATCCGCCGGTTTTCAGACAGAAGCCGGGGCGCGCCTGTTGCTCAATCCAGCCAATCATCATTGCGGCAATATCCAAACCGGTTGTCTTTTCAATTCCTTCCAGCCCGGGAGAGGCGTTCACTTCCATCACCAGCGGCCCACGTTTCGCCCGCAGAATATCCACGCCCGCCACGTCCAGTCCAAGCGTGGACGCCGCGTTAATCGCCATTTCGCGCTCGCGTCCGGTAATTTCGATGCTGCGTGCGGTGCCGCCGCGATGAAGGTTAGAACGGAAATCCCCTTCTTTCGCTGACCGCTCAATGGCCGCCACTACTTCACCGCCAATCACCAGGCAGCGAATATCCCGACCTTCAGCTTCTTTAATGAATTCCTGCACCAGAATATGCGCATTCAGTCCACGGAAAGCATCGATAACGCTTTCGGCTGCCTGACGCGTTTCCGCCAGCACTACACCAATTCCCTGAGTGCCCTCTACCAGCTTCACCACCAGCGGTGCGCCACCGACCATTTTAATCAAATCGCTGGTGTCATCAGGCGAATGGGCAAAGCCGGTGACCGGCATATCAATGCCCTGCCGCGCCAGCAACTGCAGCGACCGCAGCTTGTCACGCGCGCGGGTGATGGCCACAGACTCATTCAACGGATAGCTGCCACAGACTTCAAACTGGCGTAGCACCGCCGTGCCATAAAAGGTAATCGCCGAACCAATGCGCGGGATCACCGCATCAAAATGGGCCAGCTGCTTGCCACGGTAATGAATGGCCGACGAACCGGGATTGATGTTCATATAGCAGGAGAGCGGATCGATCACTTCGACGCTGTGGCCACGCTTTCGCGCGGCCTCAAGCAGACGTTTGCACGAGTAAAGCGAGCCATCTCGGGAAAGAATCGCTATTTTCACAGCTGCCTCCAGGGAACTTAACGCGTTGCCCAACCCTGCTTATGCAGGTAGTCCAGCATAAACGGACGGCTCTCTTTAACGATGGTTTTCTGGATGTGCTCACTCCAGCTTTCGCGACGCGGATTGCTCTCGCGGGAAAGATAATATTCTTCCTGCTCGCCATCGTAGGCGGCAAGCACCTGCGCATCAATCGGCTGGTAATGGTTCTCGTGCACCAGCATCGCCAACGGCATACGCGGTTTCAACTGTGGCGTCTGCGCGGGCGTGCCAAGGCAAAGACCAAACAGCGGCAGCACAAATTTCGGCAGGCCCAGGAGTTCGGTCACTTCGGCGATGCTGTTACGGATACCACCAATAAAGACGCCACCCAGGCCGAGGGATTCTGCGGCGAGCATCGCATTTTGTCCCATCAATGCCGTGTCTACGCTGCCTAACAGCAGCTGTTCCGCCAGGCCTAACTGGGCTTCAGGGCAAATCTGCAGCAGGCGATTAAAATCGGCGCAGAACACCCAGAACTCCGCAGCCGTTCCGACATATTTTTGACCGCCGGTCAGGCCAACCAGTTTTTCACGCAGCGCCTTATCGGTAATGCGGATAATGGATGAACACTGCAAAAAGCTTGAGCTTGAGGCTGACTGAGCCGCCGACAGGATGGCCTCGCGTTGCGGGTCAGACATCGGCTGGTCGGTAAACGATCGAATCGATCGGTGCGAGCGCTGTAGCTCAATGGTCGGGGTCATGCTTCTCTCCTGGTTTAACATCATCACGCTTAGCGTTAAAAAGTTCCGGCGCCATCGCTTTAGCCGTGCGACACATCATCATCAGCGCCGCGGGTAGCATCATCGCAATCCCGACGAAAATCATCACGGTGGCGGCCAGCGGGCCGGAAAAAGGTGCCGGTAAGGGTAGCATCCGGTGCAGCGTGAAGTAAGAGAGCACCAGCAAAATACCCCCCAGCCCTTCCAGCAGTAGAATGGATTTGGGTAGCTGACTAAAAGCACGCATGGCGTATCTCCTCTGTAGGGGGTGCTCTATCCTTTATCAGGTTATTAAAGCCTATCCCGCAGCGTTGTGCATAGCCTGTACGAATCAGATCAACAGGTAATTCCTTCTTCCCTTCCCTGCGTGAAGCGGGCATCATATTCGGCATTAACTGATGAAGTGTGATGTACATCACATAAATTTTGACCTTTGAGGAGAAACCTATGTTTGCAGTGATTTTTGGACGCCCTGGCTGCCCTTACTGTGTCCGTGCGAAAGAGCTGGCTGAAAAGCTGACCGCCGAGCGCGAAGACTTCTCCTTTAGCTATGTGGACATCCACGCCGAAGGGATCACCAAAGCGGACCTGGAAAAAACCGTCGGCAAGCCAGTCGAAACTGTGCCGCAGATTTTCCTCGACGAGAAACACATTGGTGGTTGCACTGATTTCGAAGCTTACGCCAAAGAGAACCTGGGCCTGTTCCAGTAAGATTTCTCCGCTGGCTGTTTATAAGCCTGCTGAAGACGTAAAAAAAGGTCGATATTTATCGACCTTTTTTATTGCCTGCAGTTTGTCACTTTTGCCTGCTCTTACCGCAGCCGGCGCTTAGGCTGTCAGTGCCGGGTATGATCTTCATCGCCCAGCAACGTGCGGGACAGCATCACCAACAGCGCACCGGATCCACACCAGAAAATCGCACTGGTGATAAAGGCCAGTTCTTGTAATACCGGGCTGGCTGCCGCCAGCGAAAAATGCAGAATAAGCCAGAAAACAGGCGTGGCCAGCAGGGCTCCCGCCAGCGCCACCGTCAGCGGCGCTTCTTTCGAGGTTAAGGCGGCAATTGCCCCAGGCAAGGCAAACATCAGCAGGCCCAGGCGGGGTTTTTCCTGAATAATGCTGTCGACACTCATTTCATATCTCACGGCGACAAAAACGAGGCAGTAAAGGACAAAACAAGCAATGACGCCTGTCCAGGACATCCCTTTAAATACCATAGGATCTTCTCCCGGCTATGTAATGCAGTTAACGAGTAAAAAACTACCGTAACTTACGTCGCGGCGATGACTGGCTGAAAAAGTGATACGAAAGTGTCAAAAACAGTTTTTGATTGCTGGCTGTTATTCAGGGTATCCCGGAATATTACCGCTACTCTGCTGGCAGCGACGCAATATAAGATAAATCCCGATTAACTTCAACAGGTTACTGGTAAACAGGACGTTACATGAGGCAGTAAAAGGTCGCAAAGTTGTTAAATCGAAATGACATGGTGTTTATGAGTGGTGCAGACTTAAGCCTAACCTGCGGTTTTATTGAGAAATTTCTTAAGCGCCAAATTCCCCTAATTTCCGGTTACCCCTTCTTCCTTATGCGAAAAAAAATATTTCTGTGCAGATCAGAACTTTTGCATTTTGCCGCAGTCCTAATTAGTGCCACTGCTTTTCTTTGAAATCCCCTAAATTGTGGAGCCCGTTAATCATATGATTGGCGGGTTTTTTTCTTTCTACTTCAGAGTAATCTTAGTTATTCCGCATGATGATCCCTTTTTTAACCCCACCCAAATCTTTGCTCTCCCTTTCTCGGGCTGACAGTAAACTGTCATCAATTCTTAACAAAAGCACAACCAGACTGTCAAATAGGAGAGAGTCTATTTATCTTCTTGTGCGGTGCTTTTATCTTATCTGACTGATCCTGCAGGCCACTTGCCTTCGATGTCACGCAGGACAGCGTACTGGCATCGCCGTTAGGCGCCGCTGCCGAACGCCTTTTACCCCTTTGATCAACTGGCTGACAGGTTTGGCTGGAGAGATGGACTTTAGGTGTGTCTTACACCTTTTTAAAACGAGGAATAAATAACGATGGAAGCGCTGAACCGCATGCTTTTTCTGTGGATAAACGCAATGCCGGCCTCACCGGACTGGCTGATTTCCCTGGCAACGTTTATCGCGCGCGACCTGATTGCCATTGTGCCTGTGTTGATAGTCGCCATGTGGCTGTGGGGACCAGAGCGCGAAGTGGGTTCACAGCGTAAGCTGGTGTTGAAAACGGGCATAGCGCTGGGTTATGCGCTGACTATCTCCTGGTGCATCGGCAATTTATTCCCCCATGCGCGACCTTTTGTGGTGGGTCTGGGTCATCAGTTCCTGCCGCATGCGCCAGATGACTCTTACCCAAGTGACCACGGCACCGCCATTTTCACCTTCGCCATTGCCTTCTTCTGCTGGCATCGTCGCTGGTCAGGTGCCGTGTTATTGCTGATGGGTGCCGCCATTGCCTGGTCCCGTATTTACCTTGGCGTACACTGGCCAATGGATATGCTGGGAGGATTGCTGGTGGGTGCGCTCTCCTGTTTGTTTGCGCAGGTTGCCTGGCTTTTTTGTGGCCGCCGCCTGTTACAGAATATCTCGACGATATATCGACTGCTGTTCGCCTTCCCCATTCGTAAAGGCTGGGTGCGCAATTAGCGGTTGCGGATAAGTGCTTATTCGCTGCATGGTTAAAGAAGCGGCAGTTTTATTGCGCAACGCGATCTCATATTCGGTGAATTTAGCTCTCGTGTTGCGCAAGCCAGGATATTAGTTAACTTTTGCTCCCGCCTTAAAATCTATTGTATTGATTTACATCATATTTAATGTTGGTAAATCGTTAAAAAACGATCAGATGAACATTATTTAACCAACTCCAATCAGTAAAATCCCAGTCTAAAAAACCACAGCAGCAATATAAAACCAGCGTATTTGCCCACCTTAAAAATCCCCTCCAGCATTTATCACTAATAATATTATTGGTATTGTGATTCAGATCGCCAGAAATTCGTTTTCGCCCCCTTCCTTCTTCCATTTCAGATGGTAGAGTGTCGGCCTTTCAGGCAGAGCCTTAAATTAAATTGCGCTGGTTCGCCGCCGTTTTCGCTGTATAGCGCACTTTACTTTACTGTTTTCAAACTGGAGATCATCATGGATTCATCCAAAACGGCTTCACTGCCCCTCGCCAGCGCCGAAGAGGCAGCCAGCTGGCGCAAAAGCGACACCATGTGGATGTTGGGCCTGTACGGCACGGCGATTGGTGCCGGTGTGTTGTTCTTACCGATAAACGCCGGTATCGGCGGGTTGATCCCGCTGCTGATTATGGCGCTTCTGGCGTTCCCGATGACCTTCTTTGCCCATCGCGGTTTGTGTCGCTTTGTGCTGTCCGGCCGTGAAGTGGGTGAAGACATCACCGGTGTGGTTGAAGAGCATTTCGGTCAGGGCGCCGGTAAATTGCTCACCCTGCTCTACTTCTTCGCGATCTACCCGATTCTGCTGGTCTACAGCGTGGCGATCACCAATACGGTTGAGAGCTTTATGACCCACCAGCTGCATATGCAGGCGCCGCCAAGGGCGCTGCTGGCCTTAATCCTGATTGTCGGTCTGATGTCGATTGTGCGTTTTGGCAAAGAGATGATCGTCAAAACCATGAGCGTGCTGGTTTATCCGTTTGTGATTGTGCTGATGGCACTGGCGCTGTTTTTGATTCCTCACTGGAACAGCTCCGTTTTCCAGCACGTCAGCTTAGCGGGCAGCGGCAGCAGCTTGTGGATGACATTGTGGTTAGCGATACCGGTGATGGTGTTCTCCTTTAACCATTCGCCGATCATCTCCGCGTTTGCGGTGGCCAAACGTCAGGAATATGGCGAGGAAGCCGAGAAGAAATGCTCACGCATTCTGGCCCGCAGCCATCTGATGATGGTGGTAACGGTGATGTTCTTCGTGTTCAGCTGCGTACTCAGCCTGTCTCCGGAGAATCTTGCCGAAGCCAAAGCGCAGAACATCTCGATCCTCTCCTATCTGGCGAACCACTTTGATACGCCGCTGATGGCCTGGCTGGCACCGATCATCGCCATGGTCGCCATTACCAAATCCTTCCTCGGTCACTATCTTGGCGCGCGTGAAGGCTTCAATGGCCTGATGGTTAAGTCCCTCGGTGAGAAAGCGAAAAAGCTGCCGGAAGCGAAGCTGAACCGCATCACCGCCATCTTTATGCTGATCACCACCTGGCTGGTCGCTACCCTGAATCCAAGCATTCTGGGAATGATTGAAACCCTGGGTGGCCCGGTGATTGCCGTGCTGCTGTTCCTGATGCCGATGTATGCCATCAATAAAGTGCCGGCAATGCGTCAGTACAGCGGTAAAATCAGCAATATCTTTGTGGTGCTGGTGGGATTAATCGCGATTTCCGCTATCGCATACGATCTGGTCTGACAGAGATAAAAAAAGGGGCGAATCTCTTCGCCCCTTTCATTTCTTACCGCGCGTCAGGCAAACCATTTGCCGAACCAGCCGGTCATTTTCATCATCACGAAATCCCAGATGCGGCTAATAAATCCCCCCTCGTTCACGTCTTCCATTACCACCAGCGGTCGCTGTTCAATCGTTTTGCCATCAAGCTGGAAATCGATATTGCCCACCACCTGATTTTTCTTCAACGGCGCGGTTAGCTGAGGCTGTGAGAGGGTAAAGCTGGCTTTAAGGTTCTTGAGCTGCCCTTTCGGCACGGTCACTGAGGCATCGCTGGCGACGCCAAGATTGACCTCTTTCTTTTCGCCATACCACACCCGCTGGGTGGAAAACGGCTTGTCGGCTTTGATTGGCGTGACCGTATCATAGAAGCGGAATCCCCAGGTCAGCAGCTTTTCACTCTCGCGAAAACGCGTGGCATCGGTCGGGGAGCCTAACACCACTGAAATCAGGCGCTGGTCGCCACTGACCGCCGAAGCCACCAGATTATTTCCCGCGCCCGCGGTATGCCCGGTCTTGATGCCATCAACCTGCAGGTTGCTGCTCCACAACAGGCGGTTGCGGTTCTGCTGATGGATGCGGTTAAAGGTGAACTCTTTCTCTTTGTGCAGCGCATATTCTTGCGGAACGTCGCGGATTAACGCCTGGCCAATCAGCGCCATATCTCTGGCCGTGCTGTATTGCCCGTCAGAATCCAGTCCGTGCACGGTTTTGAAGTGGGTATTTTTCAGTCCGAGCGCCTGCACATAGTTATTCATCAGGCTGACAAAGGAGTCCTGACTGCCCGCAACATAATCGGCCAGTGCAATACTGGCGTCATTGCCAGACTGGATAATAATTCCCTTGTTCAGTTCTGAAACGGGAATGCGATCGCCCGGCTTCAGAAACATCAGCGAGGAACCTTGCAGAATGGGGTTACCCGTCGCCCAGGCATCCTTGCCGACGGTCACCATATCGTCGTTGGTAATTTTGCCGGCTTTGATGGCCTGCCCTACCACGTAACTGGCCATCATTTTTGTCAGGCTGGCAGGGTCAAGACGGTCATCTGCATGGGATTCCGCCAGCACTTTACCGCTGTTGTAATCCATCAGGATCCAGGCTTTAGCATCGATTTGTGGCGCTGCGGGCGCCTCTTCTGCACGGGTTGAGAAGGTGAACAGCAACAGTGAAGTGGTGGCAGTCAGTGTCAAAGCACCGGCGGAAAGGCGTGATTTCTTCATGACGAGACCCAAGTATCCATTTGAAAGACAAGTGTTTTGCAGCGCGGCGGCGGAAACCCTGACACGCTAACGGTTTCTGGCCTTAAAAAGAACAGCATTACTGTAAAGTTATTCAGAGTTTATTAGATAAATCTGGGATATGCCGTTTCGCTGCGCTTTTTTTCGCCGTTTGCGGCCAACAGCACCAGGTGAAATTCCGATTTTTCGTAGAACAGTTAAGTCAGTCACATTTTTCCGCTAACCTGAATAAAGTTTGCCTCAGGAGTAATGACCATGGATTTAGCTTTGTTCGATCTTGATGAAACGTTGATCTGCGAAGACAGCACCGGCCTGTGGCTTCGTTATTTAGTCTCCCAGGGCTTTGCACCGGCCGCGCTGATTGAGCAGGAACGGGCGCTGATGGACCAGTATTATCAGGGTTCGCTGTCAATGGAAGAGTACATGTCCACCACCCTGTCGCCAATAACCGGCATGGGCACGCTTACGGTAACGGGCTGGGTCCGTCGCTTTATTCAGCGGGATATTCTGCCACGGGTTTATCCTTCCGCCCGCGAGAGAATGGCCTGGCATCAGGAACGCGGTGATAAGGTGATGGTGGTGTCCGCCAGCGGAGAACATCTGGTGGTGCCGATTGCCGAACAGCTGGGTGCCCATGGCGCGCTGGCGATTGGAGTGGAAATCGTCGATGACCGCTACAGCGGCCAGACCTACGGCACCATGACCTACAAAGAGGGCAAGGTCACCCGTCTTAATGACTGGCTGGCCGATCAGAACGAAACCACCTTTGGGAAAACCTGGGCCTACAGCGACTCAATTAACGATCTCGCGTTACTTGAACATGCGGATCATGCCCATGTCATTAACCCCGGCGAACAGTTGCACAGTCTTGCCGAACAGCGTGGCTGGGAAGTGTGTCACTGGGTAAGATAAGCCTGACAAAAATCGGGAAGGCTGAATCAGCCCTCCCGATTTTGCTGACCATACCGTCAAGCCTGCCGTTATTTCGCTAATCCCACCTTAAGCAGCTTGCCGTCCGACTCGTCGGTCAGCACATAAAGATAGCCATCCGGGCCAGCCCGGACATCGCGGATACGCTCACCGCGATCCTTCAACAGGCGCTCTTTCTCTTCGACCTTATCGCCATTGACCGTCAGACGGATCAGACTTTTATCTTTCAGCGCCCCGATAAATAGCGAGTTTTTCCATTGCGGGAAGTGGCCGTTATAGAAGGCCATGCCGCTGATCGCCGGAGACACCTTCCACCAGAACACCGGCTGCACGGTGCCTGGCGCGGTTCCTCCTTTCGAGCCTGGCACTTTCTCACCGCTGTAATCAATTCCCCAGGTCGCCAGCGGCCAGCCGTAATTCTGGCCTTTTCGCGGAATATTCACCTCATCACCACCGCGTGGACCGTGTTCACTTTCCCACATCTCCTTGCTCCACGGATTAAAGGCAAGCCCTTGTGGATTGCGCATACCATAGCTCCAGATTTCAGGTCTGGCGCCCTTCTTACCGACAAAAGGATTATCTTTTGGAATACTGCCATCCGCATTGAGGCGAATAACCTTACCGGTTAAGGCGGTTAAATCCTGCGCTGACGCGGCCTGGAAGTTATCGCCAAAGGTGACGTACAAATAACCTGCCTGATCAAAGGCCAGTCGCGACCCTAAATTGGCCCCGCTGGAGAGTTTCGGTTGCTGGTGTAGTAAATCTTTAAAATCGGTCAGCTGCGTCAGATCTTTGCTGAGCAATCCGGAGCCCACCACTGCGCCTGCACGCCCGTTGTCATCGGCTTCGGTCCAGGTCAGATAGACGCGGCGGTTTTGCGCAAAGTCGGGAGACAGTACGACATCCAGCAGGCCGCCCTGACGTTGCGCCCAGACTTTCGGCACGCCGGTAATCGGTTGCGAGAGTCCTTTCCCCTGTTGCCAGTGCCGTAGCTGGCCCGATCGTTCGGTGATTAATATGCCTTGATTGTCGGGCAAAAAAGCCATCGCCCAGGGATGATCAAGCCCTTGTTGTAACTGCTCGACACTGACCTTTTCGGCCAGTACGGGATGGGAAAACAGGACGGCGCTGGCGAGCAAACAGAGGGGAAACAGACGAGACATACCTTCACTCCTTCAGGTCAATGTTCGTTAAATTTAGTGAAGAAGGCTGAAGACGGGGCTGTTTTTACAAAACATTAAGCGCCGCAAGGGTGCGGCGCTTAATGGAAGGTGACGATTAAGGTTGATGCGGGAAGGTGGTGACGTCGTTAATCATGTCATCAGCGCCCTGCTTAAGGTCTTCCAGGGTGACAGGTGCCGAGTTGTTAGGTACGGTTTTGCCATAGGCTTTACGCACCGCTTCCACCACCGGCTTACCGGTTTTGGCATCAATCAGCTGCGCTTCAAGGTAAAGCACGCTATTTTGCGTCCGGTGGCCAGAGGCCGCCATGGTTCCGGCAATCACCGCAGCGACCGGCACGACTTCATAGAACTTCATGTCCTGGTTTTCAGCACTGACGGTGGTAATCGCGGTTTTCATAATTAACGTATCTGGGCCCGGGGAACTGACCAGCGGCATTTGCTTAGCGACAGCCGCTTTCAACCGGGTATCTACGTAGCTTCTCAGGCTATCCAACGTTTGCTGGCTAACGCGTTCGGTAGGTTTCGCCGCAGGGTAATAGACCACCGGGGTGAAATAGATCCCGCGATAATCAGAAGCTTTATAGTCTGGCGAGATCCAACGCAGCGTTGGATGCCCGCTCGGAGATTCGGTTGGTTTCAGTTTGGAATAATCGGAGAGAAACCCAGAATACTGATGGGATTCCGTTACTTTTGAAGAGCATCCGGCCAGAACCGCAATCGCAAGTCCGGCAACAAGACCAAGACGTAACACACGCATGGGGTGTTCCTTTTTCACAGAGGATTAGGCAAAAAAACGTAAGGACAACTGAAGCATAGCGCGTCTTCCGCGCATCACCAGAAAGCGTAAGAGTAAACGTTATGTCGCCATACTTTTACTCGTACCCTGCTCAATTCTTGCCTTTGCAATGGGGCTCACATTCCTGTGGGATTAACCTAAGCCGCGCGTTCTGCGCTAATTTAAGCTAGTCATACAACCATTTTCCGGCTTTTGCTGAATCGATCAACATTCCGACCGTGAAATCGGGAATATCCACCGGTTCGGATTTATTAAAGGGATTCCAGGAAAAATGAACGTCAGGATAATAGGTTTCAATATGGAAGCTGGACATATCCACATTGAATTCTTCCGAGAAGTCATCGATCAATTCTTCAACATCATCCTGATCTAACTTCACGTCAAAATGAATGCTTGAGGACGCGGTGTAGGTCTCGTATTTCTTCTTCCTGAACATATACACGCCACTCCGGCGGGTCACGAATTCGATAACCCGCTGTTCAATGCTGTCTACCATAACTTGTCACTGTCCATTGATAACGCCAACAGCCTCAACAATACTGTTTGCAGCCACTGTTATACCGGTCAAAATCCCAGCAAATCAAACAAATGCCGCCCCTAATCCCGCTTGTTTTGATCTCCCTCAATCCGGCCGGGAATGCCCGTCGGTCAGAAGAATCCCCCTACACTTCATATTGCTGTATAAATTCTACGTAGAGATGGGTAGAATCCCGCGCAAAATTGCTGTGCAAAACAGGAAATGAGTAATGTCGCAAAATACAACTATGGCGCCGCGTGTCGGATTTGTTTCTCTCGGCTGTCCGAAAAATCTGGTCGACTCTGAACGCATCCTCACCGAGCTGCGCACCGAAGGCTATGAAGTGGTTCCACGTTATGACGATGCCGAAATCGTCATCGTCAACACCTGCGGATTCATCGACAGCGCTGTACAAGAATCGCTGGAAGCGATCGGCGAAGCGCTGAATGAAAACGGTAAGGTGATCGTCACCGGCTGCCTCGGTGCGAAAGAGAACCAGATCCGTGAAGTGCATCCAAAGGTGCTGGAAATCACCGGACCGCACAGCTATGAGCAGGTGCTGTCGCACGTCCACCGCTATGTGCCTAAGCCAGCGCATAACCCGTTCCTGAGCCTGGTGCCGGAACAGGGCGTGAAGCTGACGCCGCGCCATTACGCTTACCTGAAGATTTCAGAAGGCTGTAACCACCGCTGTACTTTCTGCATCATCCCTTCCATGCGTGGCGATCTGGACAGCCGTCCGATTGGCTCGGTGCTGGATGAAGCCAAGCGTCTGGCTGAAGCCGGCGTGAAGGAGCTGCTGGTGATCTCCCAGGATACTTCGGCTTACGGCGTGGACGTGAAACACCGTACCGGTTTCTGGAATGGATCGCCGGTAAAAACCAGCATGGTCAGCCTGTGCGAACAGCTGGCTAAACTGGGCGTGTGGGTGCGTCTGCACTACGTTTACCCGTACCCGCACGTGGACGATGTCATTCCACTAATGGCGGAAGGGAAACTGCTGCCTTACCTGGATATCCCGCTGCAGCACGCCAGCCCGCGCATCCTGAAGCTGATGAAGCGCCCGGGTGCCGTTGAACGTACGCTGGAGCGCATTAAGCGCTGGCGCGAAATTTGCCCGGACCTGACGCTGCGTTCGACCTTTATCGTCGGTTTCCCTGGCGAAACGGAAGAAGACTTCCAGATGCTGCTCGACTTCCTGAAGGAAGCGCGTCTGGATCGCGTCGGCTGCTTCAAATACAGCCCGGTTGAAGGCGCGACCGCCAATCAGCTGCCGGATCCGGTACCGGAGTCGGTGAAGGAAGAACGTTACGATCGCTTTATGCAGCTGCAGCAGGCGATCTCCGCCGAACGTTTGCAGGAAAAAGTCGGTCGTGAAATTCTGGTAATCATCGATGAAGTGGATGAAGAAGGGGCGATTGGCCGCAGTATGGCTGATGCACCTGAGATTGACGGTGCCGTCTATCTCAACGGCGAGAAATCCCTGAAGCCAGGCGATGTGGTGCGTGTGAAGGTGGATAACGC
This sequence comes from Erwinia billingiae Eb661, assembly GCF_000196615.1. Lineage (NCBI taxonomy): Bacteria > Pseudomonadati > Pseudomonadota > Gammaproteobacteria > Enterobacterales > Erwiniaceae > Erwinia > Erwinia billingiae. The sequence goes on along the minus strand of NC_014306.1, from coordinate 1,639,737 downwards.
CGACGAATACGACCTGTGGGCGTCCAAGATTTAATACCTGCCAAAAGGGCCGGCCGGAATGGGCTGGCCCTTTTCACTTTCCGCGTTAGCCGTACTCTTTTTGATGCTGTTTTTTGCGCTGAAGATAGTCTTTATCGGCGCGGATCTGGTCCCAATACCCTTTGAAAATCGCCGCTGAGGCCGCCTTTTCTTCGTTCAGCTCGAAGGGCAACAGCTCGCGCTTCTCATCGTATTTCTTCCCGCCCTTATGGTTGGCATAGCGTCTGGCGCGGGTGTAGCCCATCTGGATAAATTTGCGGGCCATATCCATGCCGACAAACTCATCATTTTTCCGATACTGCTCAAAAAGCGCCATGATCGCCGTGGCTGACACCTGCGCAATATCCGGTGTCTTAAACCGCCAGTGCGGTAGGATCTCACTTTTATAGGGCTCAACCATTAACACGCCCTGTTCCCCGCGCCCCACCTGATACAACTCGGGATGCTTACGAAAGTCGATTGTTTTGAAATCCTGCTGATAGTCGAATTCTTTCATTGCCACCCCACTAAGAAAGAAGCAAGCATGGCACAGAAATCTGCAGCGCGCGCCGACAGGGCACGCACTCAGCGACATCAGGTCTTCAGTTTAGGATCCAGCGCATCGCGCAGGCCATCCCCCAGCAGATTGAACGCCAGCACCGTCAGGAAGATCGCCAGGCTGGGGAAAATCGCCACGTGCGGGGCCATCACCATATCGGCACGGGCTTCATTGAGCATCGCCCCCCATTCCGGCGTCGGCGGCTGTGCGCCCAATCCAAGGAACGACAGGCTGGCTGCGGTAATGATTGAGGTGCCAATACGCATGGTGAAATAGACCACGATCGATGAAATCGTTCCCGGCAGAATATGCCGCATGATGATGGTGAAATCGGAGGCACCAATACTGCGGGCCGACTCGATAAACGTCATATGCTTCAGCACCAGCGTGTTGCCGCGCACCAGACGGGCAAAGGCCGGGATACTGAAGATCGCCACCGCCACAATCACGTTGGACATCCCCGTGCCTAAAATCGCCACCACGGCCAGCGCCAGCAGGATCCCCGGAAAGGCGAACAGCACATCGCTGACGCGCATAATGATCCGATCCCACCAGCCTTCATAGTAGCCGGCCAGCAGCCCCAGCAAGGTGCCAATTGCCGCGCCGATCGCCACCGAGAAGAAGCCGGAAATTAGCGACAAGCGCGTGCCGGTCAGCACCCGGCTGAAGATATCGCGACCGAGCGAATCCACACCAAACCAGTGCATCATCGACGGGCCTTCGGTCAGCCGATCGTAGTCAAAATAGTTCTCTGCATCGAATGGCACAATCCACGGCGCAATCACCGCCACCACAATCAGCAGCAGCACAAACACCCCGGCCACCATCGCCACCGGCTGCTTTTTAAATCGCCGCCAGAATTCCCGCCAGGGTGTCCGCACGCGATGTTGGTTAATCGTTGGCATCGCGGACAGCGCCGCGCTACGTCGCCAGTTTTTCATCGCCGGTCCTTATTTGTAACGAATCGCGGGGTTGATGGCGGCGTAAAGCATGTCCACAACCAGGTTAATGAGAATAAATTCCAGCGAGAACAGCAGCACCTCGGCCTGCACCACCGGGTAATCACGCATCTCGACCGAATCCACCAGCAGACGCCCCAGTCCCGGCCAGTTGAATACTACTTCCACCACAATTGAGCCGCCAAGCAGGAAGCCAAACTGCAGGCCCATCATGGTGACCACCGGGATCATCGCATTGCGCAGGCCGTGCTTGACCACCACCAGCGTCTCACGCACGCCTTTGGCCCGCGCGGTGCGCATATAATCTTCCTGCATCACCTCAACAAACGAGGCGCGGGTAAAGCGCGCCATCACTGCCGCAACCGCGGCGCCCAGGGTGATGGACGGTAAAATATAGTGCTTCCAGCCGTCCGCCCCCACCGTGGGCAGCCAGCCTAATTCAACCGAGAACACCTGCATCAGCAGCATCCCCAGCGCAAATGCCGGGAACGAAATCCCGGAAACGGCCAGCGTCATGCCAAGCCGGTCTGGCCAGCGGTTGCGCCAGACAGCGGAGGTAATGCCGATGCCCATGCCAAAAATCACTGACCACACCATGCTGCTTAACGTCAGCCACAAAGTGGGTAAAAATCGCGCGGCAATTTCCGCCGAAACCGGCCGCTTTGATACCATCGACTGACCAAAATCGCCCTGCACTGCATTGCTGATAAAGTGCCAGAACTGCTGGATCATTGGCTGATCGAGGCCTAACTGCTGACGAACCAGTGCCACTACCGTTGCATCGGCTTCTGGACCGGCAATCAGCCTGGCGGGATCGCCCGGCAGCATATGTACAAACAGGAACACCAATACCGCCACAATCAGCAGTGTGGGGATCAGTCCCAGTAAGCGTCTGATAAAATAATTGAGCATGCGTCATCCTGCGCTTAAGACAACCACGCCTCCCATATCGGGAGGCGCGGTCACCGTGAGCGGGGTTTACTTCAGATCGGCGTCGTCAAAGCTGAACGAGGTGTCCGGCATCACGTAGAAGCCCGTCAGGTTTTTGGTGTTGGCTGAAACCAGTTTCTCCACCACCAGCGGTACCCAGGGCTGCTCTTTCCAGATAATGTCCTGAGCATCTTTGTACAGCGCGGCTTTCTTCTCGCCGTCGGTGGTTTTCAGTGCATCGGCCAGATCGCTGTCAACCTTGGCATTACTGTAAAACGCGGTGTTGAAGATGGTTGGCGGCCAGGACTGGGTGGCAAACAGCGGCGTCAGTGCCCAGTTAGCCTCCCCGGTGGAAGCCGACCAGCCGGTGTAGAACATCCGCACACCGCTCTCTTTCTGCCCTTTGTCTTCCACTTCTGCCGCACGCTGTCCCGCATCCATCGCGGTCAGGGTGGCTTTAATGCCCACCTGAGCCAGCTGCTGCTGAGTGAACTGCAGCACTTTCTGCGCGGTGCTGTGGTTGTGGGATGACCATAAGGTGGTAGTGAAGCCGTTCGGGAAGCCCGCTTCCTTCAGCAGCTCACGCGCCTTAGCCGGGTTATATTCCGGGGCCGGATAGGTCTGGGCGAACTGGATCGCTGGCGGCACGATACCCGTTGCTGGCGTGGCATAACCGGCAAACGCCACTTTCACCAACGCCTGACGGTTAATGGCGTAGTTGATCGCCTCACGCACCTTCGGATTATCGAACGGCTTCTGGGTGACGTTAAAGCTGATGTAACGCTGCATGATGGATGGCGAGGTCACCAGATCCAGCTTGCTGTTTTTCTCCAGCAGCTTTGCCTGCTCGTAAGGGATTGGGAAGGCAAAGTTGGCTTCACCGGTTTGCAGCATCGCCGCACGGGTGTTGTTGTCCACCACCGGACGCCAGGTGATGGTATCCAGCTTGGGATAGCCTTTCTTCCAGTAGCCGGCAAATTTCTTCACCTTCACGAAATCGGTCTGGTTCCAGGTATCCAGCTCATACGGGCCGGTACCGACCGGGTGGAAGCCAATCTCCTTACCGTATTTCTTCAGTGCCGTTGGCGAAATCATCGCGGCAGCCGGACTGGCCAGCGTGTTGATAAAGGCCGAGAACGGCTGCTTGAGGGTGATTTTCACCGTCAGCGGATCGATAACCTCGGTGGTCGCGATGGATTTAAACAGGTTGTAGCGCTTCAGGTGACTATCAGGATTGCTGGCGCGATCGAGGTTGACCTTCACCGCTTCGGCATTGAAATCGCTGCCATCCTGGAATTTGATGCCGCTACGCAGTTTGATGGTGTAGGTCAGGCCATCTTTGCTGGCATCTGAGCTTTCAGCCAGCACGTTGACCAGCTTCATGTCCTTATCAAAGCCAAACAGGCCCTGATAGAAAGATTTGGCCACCGCCTGCGACAAGGTATCGTTTGCGTCGTAGGGATCCAATGTCGTGAAGTTGGAACCCACCGCGATCACCGCATCTTTCGCCGCCCAGGCAGGCACAGCGGCAAAGCTGCTCAATAAACCTGCGGTTAACAGTAACTTACGTTTGCTATGAATCATCATTGTGCGTTCATCTCCTGAAGTCCTTGTTGTTGTTGTGCAGCAATATCAGGCACCGCCAATCGCATGACGGGCAACATAGTGTCCGGCACTCACCTCAATCAGCGGTGCCACGACCGGTTCGTCCCCAAGGGCACGGATCGGGCTGGGAATTTCGTCCACCAGCAGCGCTCGTTCACGGCGGCGATGGCGGGGATCGGCCACCGGCACCGCTGACATCAGCTTGCGCGTGTAGGGATGCTGGGGATTTTCAAATACGGACTGACGCGGGCCAATTTCAACAATCTGCCCGAGGTACATTACCGCCACGCGATGGCTGATGCGCTCGACGACCGCCATATCGTGGGAAATAAACAGGAACGCGATGCCGAATTCACGCTGCAAATCCAGCATCAGGTTGACGATTTGCGCCTGAATCGACACGTCCAGCGCGGAGACCGACTCATCGGCAATCACCACTTTAGGATTCAGCGCCAGCGCGCGGGCGATGCAAATTCGCTGACGCTGGCCGCCGGAGAACTCATGCGGATAACGCCGCGCATGTTCAGGTAACAGACCGACGCGCTCCAGCAGCCATGCCACCCGATCTTCTGCCGCCTGCCCTTTTGCCAGCTTGTGCACCAGCAGCGGTTCCATTATCGAAAAGCCGACCGTCAGCCGGGGATCGAGCGATGCGTAGGGATCCTGAAAAATAAACTGAATATCCCGCCGCAGATGCGAAAGCGCCGAACCGGAAAGGGTGTCGATGCGCTGGCCATCAAAGGTAATGGTGCCGCCCTGGCTTTCCACCAGCCGCAACAATGAGCGACCGGTGGTGGATTTCCCACAGCCGGATTCGCCCACCAGCGCCAGTGTTTCACCGGGCCGCAGGTCAAAACTGACCTTCTCCACCGCATGAACCCGGCGGATGACGCGATTAAAAATGCCGCCACGGACATCGAAGCGCGTCACCAGGTCGCGAACCTGCAACACCGGCTCCGCGTCGGGTGAAACGGTATCCTGAGGCACCACGATTTCGTCGCGGCTCTCCAGTGAAATCAGTGGGAATTTGGCCGGATACGCCTGGCCAGTCATGGAGCCGAGTTTCGGCACGGCGGCCAGCAACGCCTTGGTGTAGGGCTGCTGTGGCGAGCTGAAAATCTCGTCCACGGTGCCGGTTTCCACCACATCGCCGCGGTACATCACCTGCACGCGATCGGCCATTTCGGCCACCACGCCCATGTCGTGAGTGATAAAAATCACCCCCATCTGCATCTCTTTCTGCAGCACGCGGATCAGCTGTAATATCTGCGCCTGAATGGTCACATCCAGCGCGGTGGTCGGCTCATCGGCAATCAGCAACGCCGGACGACAGGAGAGCGCCATCGCGATCATCACCCGCTGCCGCATCCCGCCGGAGAGTTGATGAGGAAAGCGGGTGAGGACGTTTTTCGCTTCCGGGATGCGCACCAGATCCAGCATTCTCTCGGCTTCCTGCAGCGCCTCGCGGTGGCTTTTCCCCTGATGCAGGCGAATCGACTCGGCAATTTGCTCGCCCACCGGGAACACCGGGTTTAGCGAGGTCATCGGCTCCTGGAAAATCATCGCCATATCCGCACCGCGAATGGTGCGCAGCTGGGATTGGCGCGCGCTGGCCAGATCGACGATGCGATCGTTGCGTCTGCGCAGCCACATTTCGCCGCTGTCGATGCTGCCACCGCCCTGCTCCACCAGCCGCATTAAGGCCAGCGAGGTGACCGATTTCCCGGAACCTGATTCGCCAACAATCGCCAGCGTCTCACCGCGCTGCACATCCAGCGACAGGTTTTTCACCGCCTGCACCACGCCCTCTTCCTGACGGAAGCTGACGCTGAGGTTTCTGACTGATAATACCTGCCCGGCAGGCAGGTCCGTGATCACCGGCATCCTGCTTCCTTATTCTTCGCGGTAAATACCGACATTAGGCGCATCACCCACATAGCCGTAGCCGCGATACATGCCTTCACTGTTGAATGGCAGGGCGACATTGCCCTCGCGGTCGACGGCGATCACGCCGCCGCTGCCACCCAGCACCCGGATTTTTTCCATCACCACGCGATCGCTGGCTTCTTTTAACGACAAGCCGCCGTACTCCATCAGCGCGGCGATATCGTAAGCCGCCAGCGTGCGCATAAAGACTTCGCCGGTGCCGGTACAGGAGACCGCAACGTTAGCGTTATTGGCATAGCAACCCGCGCCAACAATCGGCGAGTCGCCCACGCGTCCGGCCTGTTTGTTGGTCATGCCGCCGGTCGAGGTGGCCGCGGCAAGATTACCGGATAAATCCAGCGCCACCGCGCCCACCGTGCCGAACTTGCGATCCGGATCGAGAGGATCGTCAGAGCTTTGCGCCGCGCCATCATGATCGAGCACGGCATGATCGGAATGCAGCGCGCGCTGAAGCTGTTCCCAGCGCTCAGGCGTGGAGAAGAAGTCAGGCGGAACCTGTTCCAGCCCGTGCTCAGCGGCAAATTTCTCTGCGCCTTCACCGATAAACATCACGTGCGGGCTGTTTTCCAGCACGGCACGGGCGGCCAGTACCGGATTACGCAAGGTATTCACCCCGGCAACCGCACCGGCGTCCAGCGAGCGGCCATCCATCACGCAGGCATCCAGCTCGTGGGTGCCCTGATGGGTGAAGACGGCGCCCTTACCGGCGTTAAACAGCGGGCACTCTTCCAGCAAGCGCACCGCTTCGGTTACGGCATCTAGCGCGCTGCCACCCGCCGCCAGCACCGCCTGTCCGCTGGCAACAATCCCCGACAGGGCCTGAATATAATGCTGTTCTTTCTCTGCGCTCATGCTGGCGCGGGCAATTGCGCCCGCACCGCCGTGGATCGCGATGACTGCTCTGGCCATAATCCGATTACCCTGGGTGCTAAATCAGCATGAAAAACACTGAGTTAGAATGAAATTGTTAAGGTCTGCGTCGTTTTCGACTATAGGCAGGCTGTAAAGTGATGTAAAGCAGAATGTTCGCTGGCTGATAATAACGAAAGGTTCTATGTCATAACCGCCTTCGGTGCAGGCGTGACCAGACCGCGAATTCACGCCATAATAATGGCAACTGACTGGATGACGGCCCGACGCTTCGGGCACGCTGGAGACATTATGGAAGCCTTTACTGCGGGATTGATCTCGCTGGACGATGCGCTGGCGAAAATGCTGGCGGCGATTACCCCGCTGACAGAGACGGAAACCCTGCCGCTGTCCGCGGCCGTCGGACGCATCACCGCCTGTGCGGTGACCTCGCCGATTGACGTGCCGCCGTTTGCGAACTCGGCGATGGATGGGTACGCCTTAAGAATGGCAGACCTTGCCAGACAGCCGCTGAAAATTGCCGGTAAAGCCTTTGCCGGCGCCCCGTTCAAAGGTGAATGGCCCGCGGGCACCTGCCTGCGCATTATGACCGGTGCGCCGGTGCCGCCCGGCACTGAAGCCGTAGTGATGCAGGAACAGACCGGCGAGGATGGCGATGCGATCCGCATTCTGGCCGACGTCACCGAAGGGCAAAATATCCGCCTGGCGGGCGATGACATCCTGCAAGGCGCAACGGTGCTGGAACAGGGTATCCGCTTAGGTGCCGCCGAACTGCCGCTGCTGGCGTCTCTCGGTGTGGCAGACGTGAAGGTGCTGCGCAAGCTGCGGGTCGCGGTGTTCTCCACCGGCGATGAGCTGCAACCTGTCGGCCAGCCGCTGGCGGAAGGACAGATTTATGACACCAATCGCTTTGCCGTGCGGTTGATGCTGGACAAGCTGGGTTGCGAAGTGATTGACCTCGGGATCATCCGTGACGATCGGCAGGCGCTACGTGAGGCTTTCCGCCAGGCCGACAGTCAGGCCGATGTAGTGATCAGCAGCGGTGGCGTCTCGGTGGGCGAAGCGGATTACACCAAAAGCATGCTGGAAGAGTTAGGCGAAATCAGCTTCTGGAAGCTGGCGATTAAGCCGGGCAAACCCTTTGCCTTTGGCCGTCTGACCAACAGCTGGTTCTGCGGTCTGCCGGGCAATCCGGTTTCCGCCGTCCTCACCTTCTATCAGCTCGTTCAGCCACTGCTGGCAAAACTGACCGGGCAACAGGGACCGGCGCTGCCGCCTCGCCAGACGGTGAAAACGGCAACCGCGCTGAAAAAATCCCCTGGCCGCCTCGACTTCCAGCGCGGATTCGTGCAGCGCAACGAAGACGGCGAACTGGAGGTGCACTCCACCGGCCCGCAGGGTTCCCATGTGTTCAGTTCATTCAGCCAGGCCAACTGCTTTGTCGTGCTGGAGCGTGATCGTGGCAACGTTGAAGCAGGTGAATGGGTCGAGATCGAGCCGTTTAACAGCCTGCTGGAGGGCTGACATGCTGCCTGAACTCAGCGACGAAGAGAGCCTGCGCTACAATCGCCAGATTGTGCTGCGCGGCTTTGACTTTGACGGCCAGGAGAAGCTGAAAGCCGCTAAAGCGCTGATTGTCGGACTGGGCGGGCTGGGATGTGCCGCCGCGCCCTACCTCGCTTCCGCTGGCGTGGGCCAGCTTACGCTGCTCGATTTCGACACGGTTTCGCTCTCCAATCTGCAGCGGCAAATTTTGCATCGCGACAGTGCGATTGGCCAGGCGAAAGTCGATTCTGCCCGCCAGCAGTTAAGCCAGATCAACCCGCATATCCGCCTCGACGCCATCAACCAGCAGCTGGATGATGCGCAACTGGCTGAGCTGATTGGCCAGCAGGATGTGGTGCTGGACTGTACCGATAATGTGGCCACCCGTGAACAGCTAAACCGGCTGTGTTACGCCAGCAAAACGCCGCTGGTGTCGGGCGCAGCCATCCGTATGGAAGGGCAAATCGCCGTCTTTCGCTGGCAGCAGGATGAACCCTGCTATCGCTGCATCAGCCGCCTGTTTGGCGATGCCACGCTCAGCTGCGTCGAAGCAGGCGTGATGGCGCCGTTGGTCGGGGTGATTGGCTCGCTGCAGGCGATGGAAGCGATTCGCGTGCTGAGCGACTTTGGCAACCCGGTGCCGGGAAAACTGCTGATGTATGACGCGATGACGCTGCAATTCCGCGAAATGAAGGTGGCGAAAGATCCGGCCTGTGAGGTCTGCGGTCACTGATATTTTCCTCTGCTTGTTGGGCGTTTTTGCTACTAAGCGCCCACTTCTGCTCTTTTTCCACAGTTAAAACAACGCCCTTTACCCGCAGCCACTATAGTTAGGCGAGTTAATGCCGGTACTAAAGGAGCGTTTTGTTTATGACCGCGGAGCCCCGTCCACAGCCAGACGTCAACCTGCTCAACCTGAGAAAGATGCTGATTGTCTTTCTGCTGGTGATTGGTGGTGCAGTGGTGATGGTCACGGCCTGGGTGGTGTTCAACACCTGGGAACGGATGGTCGACGAGACGCAAAACGATGCGCGCAACCTGTCGCAATCCGTTTCCCGACAGGCGGAAGACTCCTTTTTGCAGGTCGAACTGACCTTACAGGATCTGCGCGATCGCATTACCCTGGTGGGTCTGGATAAAGAGCGGCAGGAATACCTGCGTTCGCTGATTACCGATCGCAAGGCGTCACTGCCACAGCTGCACGGGCTGTTTGTGTATGACAGTCAGGGCAACTGGGTGGTGACGTCAGAAGGCGCGCTAAAGCAGCACAGCAACAATCAGGATCGTGAATACTTTCGCTATCATCAGCAGCATACCGATCCCGGCGTGCATATCAGTGAGGTGATCCGTAGCCGCACTACCGGCGCATTGATTATTCCGGTTTCCATGCGGCTGAATAATAGCGATGGCTCCTTCCGTGGCGTGCTGTTGGCGACCCTGCGCATCGACTATTTCCGGCAGATATTTGGCTATTACAATCTTGGCGAGCGAGGTTTAATTGCGCTGATCGTCAATAACGGCACTATCCTTTACGCCCGTCCCTTCCCTGACAGCACCATCAACCGCAATATTGCCAATAGCCCGTTATTTACCGATCTGCTTAAAACCTCGCCGAATGGGACCGCAACCTATAAGTCGGCATTAGACGGCGTGGAACGGGTGTTTGGCTATGCCAGCCTCAAACGTTATCCGCTGGTGGTGACCGTCGGTTACGATCGTAAGCAGCTGGTTCACGCCTGGTTTACCGACCTGCTGATCTATCTGATCCTCTGCTGTCTGCTGCTGCTGGCGATTTTTGTGCTGGGCTATTTCCTGCTGCGCAATCTTAGCCAGAATATCCGCGATCAGGCCGAACTGGCTCAGGTGCGTGAACAGCTCACCAGCATGAACCGCACGCTGCAAACGCTGGCACTGGTAGACAGCCTGACCGGGTTAGCGAATCGCAGACAGTTTGACCTCTATCTGGATCGGGCGATGGAACGCGCCAATAAGCTGCGAAAACCGCTGGCGCTGCTGATGATTGATGTCGACTCCTTTAAGAACTTCAACGACACCTATGGGCACCTGTCCGGCGATGACTGCCTGAAACGCGTCGGTGATGCGCTACTGCAGGTGTCACACCGGTCGGACGATATGATCGCCCGTTACGGCGGCGAAGAGTTTGCGGTGATCCTGCCAGACTGCGAGGGTGAAGGCGCCCTGCGCTTTGCCCGCTCAGCCCTTGAATCGGTGGCGGCCATGGCCATCCCCCATCAGAATAGCCAGCACGCGGCTAAAATCGTCACCATCAGCATTGGCGTCCACGTAATGCAGGGTGGCCTGCCGGAAAACTCACGCCATGCGTTGATTGGTCAGGCCGATAAGGCGCTGTACCAGGCGAAAATGTCCGGTAAAAACCGGGTTGAGATGGGAGAACTGCACGCAACCCAATAAAAAAGGGACCCGAAGGTCCCCTTGTTGCGTTCTGTCAGTTCTGAGTCGAAATCAGTTGATGCCCTGACTGCGCAGATAGTCTTCGTAGTTACCGGTGAAATCGTTGAATTTGCCTGGCGTCATTTCGATCACGCGGGTTGCCAGCGAGCTGACGAATTCACGGTCATGGGAAACGAACACCAGCGTGCCTTCATACATCTCCAGCGCCATATTGATCGCTTCGATGGATTCCATATCCAGGTGGTTGGTCGGTTCATCCATGATCAGCACGTTTGGTTTTTCCATCATCAGCTTACCAAACAGCATGCGGCCTTTCTCACCACCGGACAGCACTTTAGCGGGCTTTTTGATGTCGTCCTGGCTGAACAGCAGACGACCGAGGATGCCACGCACAGCCTGCTCGTCATCGCTTTCCTGCTTCCACTGGCTCATCCAGTCGAACACGTTCAGATCGTTGGCGAAGTCGTGAGCATGATCCTGTGCGTAATAGCCGATACGGGCATTCTCAGACCATTTCACTTCACCGTTATCCGGCTGCAATTCACCGACCAGCGTTTTCAGCAGCGTGGTTTTACCGATACCGTTCGGGCCCAGAATGGCCAGCTTCTCGCCGACTTCCAGCAGCAGGTTAACGTTCTTGAACAGCGGACCCTGATCGAATCCCTTGGTCAGTGACTCAAGCTGCAACGCATTACGGAACAGCTTCTTGTCCTGATCAAAACGAATGAACGGGTTCTGACGGCTGGAGGCTTTCACTTCATCCAGTTTGATCTTGTCGATCTGCTTGGCACGGGAGGTCGCCTGACGGGACTTCGAGGCGTTGGCGCTGAAGCGGCTGACGAAAGACTGCAGTTCGTTGATCTGCGCTTTCTTCTTGGCGTTCTCAGACAGCAGACGCTCACGTGACTGCGTTGCCGCGGTCATGTATTCATCATAGTTGCCCGGATAAACGCGCAGCTCGCCATAGTCCAGATCGGCCATATGGGTGCAGACCATGTTCAGGAAGTGACGGTCGTGCGAAATGATGATCATGGTACTGTTACGTTCGTTCAGCACCTGCTCCAGCCAGCGAATGGTATCGATGTCCAGGTTGTTCGTCGGTTCGTCGAGCAGCAGGATTTCCGGGTTGGAGAACAGGGCCTGCGCCAGCAACACACGCAGCTTCCAGCCGGGTGCCACTTCGCTCATTGGGCCGTAATGCTGCTCCAGCGGAATCCCCACGCCTAACAGCAGTTCGCCAGCGCGGGCTTCTGCGGTGTAACCGTCCATTTCGCCATATTTGACTTCCAGATCGGCCACTTTATAGCCGTCTTCTTCGGTCATTTCTGGCAACGCATAAATGCGGTCGCGCTCTTCTTTCACTGCCCACAGCTCGCCGTGGCCCATGATCACCGTATCCAGCACGGAAAACTCTTCGAAGGCGAACTGATCCTGGCGCAGCTTACCGATGCGTTCGTTAGGATCGAGCGATACGTTGCCGGCAGAAGGAACCAAATCCCCACCGAGGATTTTCATAAAGGTGGACTTGCCGCTACCGTTGGCACCGATCAGGCCATAGCGGTTGCCGCCGCCAAATTTGACAGAGATGTTTTCGAACAGCGGCTTACTGCCAAACTGCATGGTGACGTTGCTGGAAACTAGCACAGGATTGCCTTTCGTTTGCGATGTGAGTATGTGAACCAGCGCGCATTATGCCAAAAAAAAGGGGCGGCGAATACACCGCCACCCTTTCCACTGTCTTTAGTTCAGTTTAATGGCTTTCAGCTCGCCATGAACACGCTGGTAAACTTCAGCGTTCGGACATGAAGGTTAATTAATCGGCTTGTCGGCGCTCTCCGCCGGGCCGAATACCGAATAGTCCGGCATCTTCACGTTCTGATAAAGCTCCCAGCCGCCGCCGAGCGCCTTATACAACGCAACCAGATCCAGGCTGCTCTGCACGCGGGCCTGGGCGGCCTGCTGCTTGGCCTGTGCCAGCTGACGCTGCGCATCCAACGCGTCAATAAAGGTTGAAAGCCCCTGTTTGTAGCTGTCGCTGGCCAGGTCGAAGGCGTTCTGCATTGCCTCGACAGTTCGATCCAGCCCTTCCACCTGCTGCTGATCGGTACGGTAGCTGACCAGCGCATTCTCCACGTCCTGAAGCGCCGTCAGCACCGTCTGACGGTAACCTAACGCGGCACTGGCCTGATCCGCTCGGGCCAGCTTGACGCTGGAAATCAATCTGCCGCCCTGGAAAATCGGAATCGATACCGATGGCCCGAAGCTGTAGAAATTGCTGCTCCAGTTATCCAGATAGCTGATATCCGAGTTACGCATGCCAAACTGCCCGGTCAGTGACAAATCCGGGAACAGCTGCGCCACCGAGACGCCGATATTGGCGGTGGCGGCATGCAGCTTCGCTTCCGCCTGACGCACGTCAGGTCGCCTTCTGGCCAGCGTCGACGGCAAACCGACCGGCACCACTTTCGGCAGCGGCGGTAAAGGTTTACTGGCGATCAGCTCTGCGTCGAGGGCGCCCGGCGGCTTACCGATCAGCACCGCCAGACCGTTCAGGGCCTGATGGACCTGCGACTCGTATTGCGGCAGCTGGGCTCGCAGCGAATTCAACTGCGCGCGGGCATTTTCCACGTCCATTTGCGGCGCCAGGCCATTACGCTGCTGGCTTTGCGTCAGCTCAAACGTCTGCTGAGCAACATCGATCTGCGTTTGCAAGGTCTGGCTGACGGACTGCGCGCCACGCAGCTGCAAATAGGTTCTCGCCACTTCGGCTTCCAGCGACACCAGCGCATCGTTGCGGCTTTCGACCGACTCCTGCTGCTGAGCATCGGCCATTTCGACCTGACGCCGGACTTTGCCCCACAGATCCAGCTCCCAGGAGGCATCAAAACTGCCCTGGTAGAGCGCCACCGGCTTGGTCAGGCCGTTCAGCGCCGAGCTGACCTGCGGATCAACATTATCGGCCTGATCATAGACGCCATTGGACTCCAGCTCGCCCTTCAGGCCCAGCTGTTCGCGTTTCGCCGAGGCGTTGGCATTGACCGAGGGATACCACGCACCGCGCGCCTGATTCAGCTGCTGACGCGCACCGGCAATACGCAGTACCGCCTGCTGCAGGCTCAGATTGCCGGCAATGGCCCGGTCGATCAGGCTGTCAAGTTGCGGATCGTTAAACGATTTCCACCAGTTGGCGTTGGTGGCGCTGGCCTGGGGATTGGAGCCGCTGTCGTTTTTGATGCTGTTAAAGGCCGCAGGCGTTGACGGCTTCGGCGCCTGATAATCAGGCCCGACCGAGCAGGCAGACAGGGCCAGCGTGGCCACCACCGCGCTAAGCCGCGAACGCAAAAAAGGAAGATAAACGTTCATGTCAGTGTGCTCCAGCACTGCCCTCGCTCTTAATCGGCGAAAGTAGTAAACAAAATGGAATGAGGATCAGGGCGACAAGGCTGAGGCCCATAAAGACGTCGACATAGGCCAGAATACGCGCCTGAGCAATCATCTCTTTATACAACTGTCCGGTGGCAATGGTGACCGGATCGCCCACCGCCGTGGTGAAATCCCGGACGCCCTGCGCCCAGCGCTCGACGGTCAGATTGAACGGCTCATTCAGCGGCGACATGTTATGCACCATATTGGCGCTGCGCACCTGCGCGCGTTCGGTGATCATCGCCGTTGACAGCGAAATGCCGATAGAGCCCGCGACGTTTCGACACATGGTAAACAACGCGGAGGCGTCCGCGTTAAGCCGTTGCGGGATCGTGACAAAGGCGATGGTGGTCAGCGGCACAAACAGGAATCCCAGCCCAATCGTCTGCGCACTGCGCATCAGCACCAGCGTGGTGAAATCGACGTTGGGCGTCAGCGTTGCCGAATAGACAAAGGAGACAAACAGGCAGGTAAAGCCAAAGGCAATGATCCACCGGGTTTGAATAATCGGCATCAGCTTCAGCACCAGCGGGATCGACAGCACGATCAGCACCGCGCCGGGCGACAGCACTAACCCCGACCAGGTGGCGGTGTAGCCTAAATCCTGCTGCGCCAGCTGCGGTATCACCACCGAACTGCCGTACAGAATGGCCGCCATCCCGGCCATCAGCAGGCTGGCCACGGCAAAGTTCTTGTCCTTGAGGACATGCAGATCCACCACCGGTTTTTTGGCATACAACAGCCAGTAAACGGCACCGACCAGCCCGATGGCGGTCAGCACGGCAAAGGTAATGATAAAGTTCGAGCTGAACCAGTCATCATCTTCCCCGCGATCCAGCATCACCTGCAAACAGCCAAGGCCCAGCGTAATCAGCCCGATACCGATGTAATCGATATTGAGCTTACCTTTCGCCCATTTGCGTTCCCACGGCGGATCTTCCAGCAGCTGATAGATCGCCATCACGCTGAAAATCCCCACCGGGATATTGATAAAGAATACCCAGCGCCAGCTGTAGTTATCGGTGATCCAGCCGCCGAGCGTCGGACCCAACACCGGAGCCACGATGATCGCAATCGACGAGAGGCCAAACGCTTTGCCGCGATCTTCCGGTTTGAAGTAATCCAACAGCACCGATTGCTGTACCGGCTGCAAACCACCGCCAAAAAAGCCCTGCAACACCCTGAACAGGATGATTTGCCACAGTTCGGTGGCAATGCCGCACAGGAAGGAGCAGATGGTGAACATCACGATGCAGATCAGGAAGAACTGCTTGCGGCCAAACATGCGGCTGAGGAAGGCCGAAATCGGCAACACGATGCCGTTGGCCACCAGGTAAGAGGTCAGAACCCAGGTGGATTCATCGTAACTGGAAGAGAGCGATCCGGCCACGTGCGGCAGCGCCACGTTGACGATGGTGGTGTCGAGGATTTCCATAAACACCGCCAGCGTCACCGTCATGGCGACCAGCCAGGGATTGCTGGCCGGCTTCCAGCTTTCGCTGTGACTCATTCCACCGTCACCTTCGGTTCAACCGACAGGCCCAGCGGCAGCGGCTTGTTCGGATCCAGACCTTTATCAATCACGATTTTGACCGGCACGCGCTGCACAATCTTCACGTAGTTGCCGGTGGCATTCTCCGATGGGAAGGTAGAGAAGCGCGAGCCCGATCCCATCTGGATGCTGTCGACGTGCCCTTCCAGCTTCATATTCGGCCAGGCATCCACGGTGATATCGACTTTGTCGCCCGGCTTCATGCGTTCCAGCTGCGACTCTTTGAAGTTAGCGGTGATCCACACGTCCGGTGACACCAGCGAGAACAGTGCGGTGCCCGCCTGAACCAGCGTCCCCACCTGCACATTACGTTTGGTGACGAAGCCATCATAAGGCGCACGCACTTCGGTATAGGAGAGATTGAGATTGGCGGTATTCAGCTGGGCCTGGGCCTGCTCGACCTGCTGCTGACGCGCCTCAACATTGGTTTCCTGTTGACGGATCTGCAGTTTAATCTGCGAAGCGACTTCGACCTGCGCTTTGGCGCTTTCGAGTTCAGCCGCCGCACTTCTTAACTGCGAATTGGCGGCATCGATATTACGCTGCGAGGTGGCACGGGGATCGACACCGCGTTGACGCCGGTAATCTTCCTGCGCGTTCATGTAATTGGCCTGCGCTTTCGCCTGCTGGGCCACGGCCTGATCTTTCTGCGCCGGATACTGCACCTTCGAAAGCTCCAGTGAAGCCTGCGCCTGGTGAAGCTGTGCGACAGCCAGCCCGAGTTGTGCCTGTGCCTGATCGCGTTGCGCTTTGTTGTCACGCGGATCGATCACCACCAGCAAATCGCCTTTTTTCACCCGCTGGTTATCTCTGACCCGCAGTTCGGTGACATACCCGGACGCTTTAGGCGCGATGGTGATCGCATCCGATTCCGTAAAGGCATCGTCTGTGGTTTCTATATTGCGCGTGGTGAACCAGAAGAACAGCGCCACAACGATCGCTATCACCACCACCACCGCCAGAATAATCAGCGGTTTTTTGCCGGGGCGTTTACGTTCGGGTGGCTCGTTATTGTCCTGTTGCGGGTTGTTGTCCTGCTGCTGGTTGTCATCCTGCTGACGCTGGTCGTCATCTGACCCATTATTCGATTGATTAGCCATAATTCTCATCAGTTAGCGAAGCCCATACCGGGCCTGAAGTCACTCAAGCTGTCTTAACAATAGAAGGAAAACTGACAAAATCAAACACAGCTTTACGACACTATACAGGATGAAAATCAGGGCAGGAAAGAGCGCCAGACAGCCCTAGTAGGCAACCTGACGCATTTAATGGCCGACCGGCCGGTGTGAACTCAGACTTTCCTCAGATCAGACCGCATTTAATATCAAAAGCAGTCCCCAGCCTACCGCCATCGCCCAGGCCAGCATCGGCACCGAATAGAGATGGAAATGCCACCAGATGCTGCGGTCTTTTGCCATGCGCAGGGCAATCAGATTCGCCAGCGAGCCGGGTAACAGCCCAAAGCCACCGATGTTGACGGCCCAGGCCATCAGCGTGGTGGCAGGCAGGCTGCTCAGCAACAGGATCGTCGCCGGGACATTACTGATCGCCTGAGACAATCCGATGGCCAGAAGATACTGACCTCCTGCGGACAACTGGGTAATGTGGTGCAGTGAGCTTTGCAGCGCGGGCAATCGCGTCAGTAAAAACACATCAATAAACATCGCGATAAAGACCGCCAGCAGACTCCAGTCGATATTCAGTAGAATCCGCCGCGCCATCAGCATAAACACCGCAAATACCAACGCCAGACCCCAGATCGCCTGATCCAACTCCAGCGCGACGATAAACAGCCCATACAGGATCACACTGGCGATCATCAACGGGCGCTGCCACTGCGGACTGTCCTGCTCACCTGACAGCTCAATTTTCCTGGCGGAAAAACAGAGTGCGGTTAACAGCAGCAGGCTGGCGACCATCACGGCCGCCAGCGGCAGCATCTGCCAGACAAAACCGGCGAATCCGGCCTCACCGTGGCGCCACATCAGAATGTTCTGCGGATTGCCGATGGGGGTTAATAACGAGCCGGCATTAACGGCCAGCGCTTCGAAGATGATCAGCCTGGCGATGGGTAACGTAGAGTAGCGACGCAGCGACAGCGTCAATGGCACCAGAATAAACAGGGCGACATCATTGGTCAGAAAGGTCGACAGCAAGGCGGCTGCGGCAATCAGGAACAATGCCAACGTGCGTTGGCGATGGAAGCGTTTGACCAGCCTGCGACCCAGCACATCGAAGTAACCACTCGCTTCGATGCCTTTGGTGAGCATCAGCAGGCCACACAGGGTGATGATGGTCGGCCAGTCAACCGCCCGGGGAAGCTGCTGCAGTGAGAATGGAGCAAAAAAGGCCAGTATCAGGCCCAACAGAACTAACAAATGCAAAAAGCGGTCTTGCAAAAAAGGTCTGAGCAGCGTTGCCATAAGGACTCACTGAGAAGGGATCGGGTTATTGACGGCTTTCGTAAAACTTCTGGAAAATAGCCAGTGTTTCATCACTGACATGATGCTCCAGCCCTTCCGCATCACGGCGCGCGGTGTCAGGACTGATCCCTAACGCCAGTAAAAAGGTTTCAACAATATAGTGCCGTTTGCGGCTCTCTTCCGCTAACGCCTCACCTTCCGGCGTCAGAAACACGCCACGATAAGGAATTTGCTCAACCAGCCCACCAATGGCCAGTCTTTTCAACATCTTAGCCACGGTCGGTTGTGACACACCCAGCCGGGCAGCCATATCCACCTGACGGGCTTCGCCATACTGGCGGATTAAATCGGAAATCAGCTCAACATAGTCATCAATCAGCTCGCGACGATGGGCTTCACGTACCTGGCGGAAGCCTTCGACATGCTCTTCGATATCTTTTAGTGGCGCGGGCGCTGCACTTTTGGCGCGACGACTCATTCAGCTTCCTCTTCTTATTCTCGGATACCCAGGTAGCGCATAACGGCAGCGGGTGCCACATTGTAAACTAAGCTCATAGAAGCACAAATATTCGCTTAAAAGCGTCAGTTACTGCAGACAGACAAAAAAAATCCGCCACTGAGGGCGGATTTTTTATAGCACCAGCCAGGCTGGGCTTGAGGGTGACAACTTAGAAGCTGTAACCTACGCCAGCAATCCAGGTGCCAACGTCAACGTTACGGATGCGGCTCTGCTCGTAACCAACGTCCAGGGCAACATCCTGAATGCCTGGGTTGAACTGCATGCCAGCACCGTAGGAGAAACCTACGTCGCTTGAATCAGATTTGTCACGGCTGGTAGTAGAGTTCTGCTGGAATTTACCGTAGCCGATACCTACAACACCATAGATGCTTGCCCAGTCGTTCAGACGGTAAGCAGGACCACCAGTGATACCGTAGTACTGGCCTTTGTTATAGATGCCAGCGTCAGTGTTATCTTTTTCGGTGTAGGTGAAAGAGCCGATCCAACCCAGTGGATCGCTGCCGTTTTCGTAACGATATTTCAGGTTGAAGCCGTTTGCTTTGTTAGCAACGCCCTGGTAGTCGCTCTGAGCGTAGCCGCCAGAAACGGTGCTTTGTGCCATTGCTGAACCAGCTGAAACGGCCAGTACACAAGCCAGTGCGGAAAGACATGCAATTTTTTTCATAACCACCTCAAATGTGAAAATACTTATTCTCCTGACAACGCTGAAAATATAACAAAACTTAGCCAGAAACTCTGCCTAGATTTTGTTGTCCAACACAATGTTTGGTGTAACAGGACGTTAATGATGGTTCGTATGTCATTCTTTTCTCTTATGATTATCGAGTTCCCTTCACCTTGTCATCATAATGTAAAAAAATGTGCACTCAGATTATTCTTACTAAAATCTGACGTTTCTTTACTGAAACGGCCCTGTTTTTGACAGTTTCTGGACTTTTTTATCCGCCTTTAGATCCGTTTTTAGCCCCCTTCCAGTACACTCAACGGAACTTTTTCCCAAAATGATGGACGAATAAGGTTGGTTCACGGATGTCTTCTGCTGATAAATCTCCACTCTGGCTCCCTGTTGTTGTTCTGCTGATTGCCATGACCTCTATTCAGGGCGGCGCGGCGCTGGCGAAAACCCTTTTCCCTGTGGTTGGCGCGCCCGGCATTACCGCCTTGCGACTGGGGCTGGGCACCGTCATCCTCTGCATTATCTTCAAACCCTGGCGTTTACGCTTCAGTCGGCAGCAGTTTTTACCGCTGTTCCTGTATGGCCTAGCGCTGGGCGGCATGAACTACACCTTCTATTTAGCGCTGCGCACCGTGCCGTTGGGCATTGCGGTGGCGCTGGAGTTTACCGGTCCGCTGGCGTTAGCGCTGGCCGGCTCAAGAAGACCGCTGGATTTCGTCTGGGTGTTGCTGGCGTTACTTGGGTTGTATTTCCTGCTGCCGATTGGTCAGGACATTTCAAGCGTCGATCCGAAAGGGGCATTACTGGCGGTGGTGGCCGGCGCCTTCTGGGCCGTGTATATCCTGGCCGGTAAGCGTGCAGGGTCTGAGCATGGTCCGGCGACCGTGGCGATGGGATCGCTGATCGCCTCGGTGATCTATGTGCCGGTTGGCCTGGCGTTTGCCAGCGCCGGGCTGTGGAGCCTGTCGCTGATCCCGGTCGCGTTACTGATTGCGGTGCTGTCCAGCGCACTGCCCTACTCGCTGGAAATGATGGCGTTAACGCGCTTACCTGCTAAAACCTTTGGCACCTTGATGAGTCTCGAGCCGGCGATGGCTGCGCTGTCAGGCATGCTGTTCCTCGGCGAGATCCTCAATTTCGTTCAGTGGCTCGGCCTGCTGGCGATCATTCTGGCCTCCGCAGGTTCAACGCTAACCATGCGTTCTTCAAAGCAGAAAATAGATCCGGTCAGTGAGATCCGCGAATAAAACTTCAGATAATTCTTGCCCCTGCAGTGGGGTAAGGATTTTAATCATCATGTAACACGACGGTTATTAATAGCGGACCATCGTGTTGATTCAACGGGCAGAAATATCCTGCAAGGGTTATTCATTAAAAATAACGCGCGAGTTGACTGGGGTTTAATAACACCCTTAAAAGCCCTATAAATTAGCACCTTATAAAAACAACCTTGAGTGAGAATATTTATCACTCGCATTTTATTTGTCTGAATTCGTTTAATATCCAACCGCCTGGACGTGAAAGGCCTGCTCTATACAACTAATAGGCAGTAACTTTCCGGCAGAGTTAAAAACCGCTGCTATACTTAATCTCGTACTTAATTAGGACAACCACAATTAAGAGGATATTAATGATGAGTACCGCTAAACTGGTTAAAGCAAAATCTCCTGATCTGATTTACACCCGCAACAACGTGGCCGACGACGAGAAAAAAGCCACCATCGAGGTGCTTAATCGCATAGTTACGGAATTCATTGATTTGTCCCTGATCACCAAGCAGGCGCACTGGAATATGCGCGGGGCAAACTTTATCGGTGTGCATGAGATGCTCGACGGTTTCCGTACCGCGATTACCGACCATCAGGATACGATTGCAGAACGTGTTGTGCAGTTAGGTGGCGTGGCACTGGGCACCACCCAGATTGTTAACGACAGAACACCGCTGAAAAGTTACCCGCTCAATATCCACAGCGTGCAGGATCATCTTAAAGCGCTGGCAGAACGTTATGCCGTCGTTGCAAATGATACCCGCAAGGCAATCTCTGAAGTAGAAGATGAAGACACAGCAGATATCTTTACCGCGGCATCCCGCGATCTGGATAAATTCCTGTGGTTCATCGAATCCAATATCGAATAATGTCGGTCGCCGCGTTTAGCGCGGCTTGATAGAGCGATTACAGAGCAGATGGCGTTTTCCATCTGCTCTTTTGCATCTGGAGGTCAGTATGGCAAGTGGATGGGCACGTGACGATGCCGTTCAGGAACAGATCGATTCCACCATTGATGATGCCGTATCGCGCGCGCGACGGGCTATCCATCACGGTGTCAGCGCGGAATATTGTGAACATTGCGGTGAGCCAATCCCCGAAGCTCGCCGACTGGCCCTGCCCGGCGTGCAATATTGCGTACAGTGTCAGCAGCAGCGCGACAACCAGCAGGCGGCATCGCTGTATAATCGCCGTGGCAGTAAAGACAGCCAGTTGCGCTAGTCCCCACGCTTTTCACAGCTAAACAAGACTTCGTTAACACTTATTCAATTTCCTCCTTCACTATCAGTTGTTTTTATCCCTCAGTTTGTTAAAAGAAACCCTGCACCATAATGGTTACACTGCACCAAAGTGGCGCACCATAATGATGCATCGTGGATTTCCCTGCTTTCCAGCCCGGCTTAAATTGACTCAACGTGCTGTTTTCAATATATTTTGAAAAGTTGGCATAATATTTTCATATGGCTGCTGGCACTCAATCAGGCAAAGACCTTGCCTGACGGCAAAAAGGATAAAAAGATGAAGTCGATTGTTAAGTTTTCCCTGGCTGCGCTGACGTTGGCGTTTGCCGTCTCTTCTACCGCCGCAGAAAAGAAATTGGTTGTCGCAACTGACACCGCCTTCGTTCCTTTCGAATTTAAACAGGGCAACGAATACGTTGGCTTTGATGTAGATCTGTGGGCCGCTATCGCCAAACAGCTGAACATCGAATACACCCTGAAGCCAATGGACTTCAGCGGCATTATCCCTGCGCTGCAGACCCGTAATATCGATCTGGCGCTGGCCGGTATCACCATTACCCCGGAACGCGAAAAGGCGATTGAATTCTCCGATGGCTACTACAAAAGCGGCCTGCTGGTGATGGTGAAAGCCAACAACGATAAGATCAAAAGCATTGCCGACCTCGACGGTAAAGTGGTGGCAGTGAAGAGCGGCACCGGTTCGGTGGATTACGCCAAAGAGCACATCAAATCCAAAGAACTGCACCAGTTCCCGAACATCGACAACGCCTACATGGAGCTGGGCACCAACCGTGCTGACGCCGTGTTGCACGACACGCCAAACATCCTGTACTTCATCAACACCGCCGGCAAAGGCCAGTTCAAAGCGGTAGGCGAGTCGATCTCCGCTCAGCAGTACGGCATCGCCTTCCCGAAAGGCAGCGACGAGCTGCGTGAAAAAGTGAATGGCGCACTGAAAGTCCTGCGCGAGAACGGTACCTACAACACGCTGTATAAAAAATGGTTCGGCAGCGAGCCTAAATAATTCAATTTTTTGCAGTCTTTAACGCAGGCTCAGGCCTGCGTTTTTTCACCACCACCAGAATATGTTTTTTGATCCGGAGAAATAAAGCATGCAGTTTGACTGGAGCGCTATCTGGCCCTCGATTCCGGCCCTGCTTGAAGGCGCCCGACTGACGCTGTGGATTTCGGTCCTCGGTTTAGTCGGCGGTCTGATAATTGGCCTGGTAGCCGGCTTTGCCCGTGCTTATGGCGGCTGGATATCCCGCAATATCGCACTGGTATTTATTGAACTGATCCGCGGTACGCCAATTGTCGTGCAGGTGATGTTCATCTATTTTGCCCTGCCAATGGCCTTCACCGACCTGCGCATTGACCCGCTCAGTGCAGCTGTGGTCACCATCATGATCAACTCCGGCGCCTATATCGCTGAGATTACGCGCGGTGCGGTGCTGTCTATCCATAACGGTTTCCGTGAAGCGGGTCTGGCGCTGGGCCTGTCCCGTCGCGAAACGCTGCGCTACGTGATTATGCCGTTAGCGCTGCGTCGTATGTTACCGCCGCTGGGTAACCAGTGGATTGTCAGCATCAAAGACACCTCGCTGTTTATTGTGATTGGCGTGGCGGAACTGACCCGTCAGGGACAGGAAATTATTGCCGGAAACTTCCGTGCGCTGGAAATCTGGAGCGCCGTGGCCGTTATCTATCTGTTTATTACCCTGATGCTGAGCTTCATTCTGCGTCGCATTGAGAAAAGGATGAAAATCCTGTGATTGAATTTAAAAACGTCTCCAAGCATTTTGGCGAAACCCAGGTGCTGCACAACATCGACCTGACCATTCAGCAGGGCGAAGTGGTGGTGATTATCGGCCCGTCCGGATCCGGTAAATCTACTCTGCTGCGCTGCATCAACAAGCTGGAAGAGATCACCAGCGGCGAGCTGATTGTTGATGGTTTGAAGGTTAACGACCCGAAAGTCGACGAGCGCCTGATCCGTCAGGAAGCCGGCATGGTGTTCCAGCAGTTCCACCTGTTCCCGCAGATGAACGCGCTGGATAACGTGGCGTTTGGCCCCATCCGCGTGCGCGGCACTAAAAAAGCCGAGGCGCATCGTCTGGCGAAAGAGCTGCTGGGCAAAGTTGGCCTGGCCGAACGTGCCCATCACTTCCCGTCTGAGTTGTCCGGTGGACAGCAGCAGCGCGTGGCGATTGCCCGTGCGCTGGCGGTGAAGCCAAAAATGATGCTGTTTGATGAGCCGACCTCGGCGCTGGACCCGGAATTGCGTCATGAAGTGTTGAAAGTGATGCAGGATCTGGCGGAAGAAGGCATGACCATGGTGATCGTCACCCACGAAGTGGGCTTTGCCAAGAAGGTCGCCTCGCGTCTGATCTTTATCGATAAAGGCCGTATTGCGGAAGATGGCAACCCGGATGAGTTGATCGACAACCCGCCGAGTGCCCGTCTGCGCGAATTCCTGCAGCACGTTTCCTGATCCCCCGGGGCGAACATCGGTTCGCCCTGTTTTTCACCCACCTTATCTTAACGTGCCCTCTTTACCTTTTGCTGACGCTGAGCCGACTATACTTTCTGGCTGATGCTTTCTCGCGCCGCACTTGGAGAACACGATGTGGGTACCCTCTCCACCCTGGCGCTATGCCTTCAGGTGGCTTTTTTTTGTCGTAACACTGTTTACCGCACCGACGCACGCCGTGTCGCTTCCCGCCGCTGCCGTGGCGGCTTCGCAAACCCAGCAACACAGCGCGACCAGCCAGCAGGATCAACCTGACCCTGCCGAGCAAAAGGCCGCCTATGCCGCGTTAGCCAACATCCTGCAGAACGATCGGTCGCGTCAGGCGCTGATTGACCAGCTCAGAAGCGCCTCAGAGACGCCTGCCAGCGCGCCGGAACCGGTACTGACACCACCTGCAGTGGATGATGATAAAACGGTGCTGGAGAGCGTTACCGACGTCAGCCGCCACTTTGGCGGGGAGTTCCTGACCAAAGTCGAAACGCTGCAACGCAATATTGCCGATGCCCCGCACAAACCCTTTAATCAGCACACGTTCTTCACCGCCCTGAGCCACTTTTCGATGCTGGCCGTAGCGCTGTTCGCCTTTTACTGGCTGATCGGTTGGGCAATGACGCCGGTTTACCGCCGGATGGGGCAATGGGGACGGGTGAAAAACAGCGACCGCACCAACTGGCTGCATCTGCCCGGCATGATCCTTGGCGCGTTTATTATCGATCTGCTGTTGTTGGGTATCGCGCTGTTTGTCGGGCAAATCCTCAGTGACGCGCTGAATGCCGGCAACCGCACCATTGCCTATCAGCAAGGGTTGTTCCTGAATGCCTTTGCGCTGATTGAATTCTTTAAGGCGATCCTGCGGCTGATGTTCTGTCCACGCTATCCTCAGCTGCGTTTCTTCCATCTGGCTGATGACCGCGCCGCGTACTGGAACACGCGCCTGAGCTGGTTGAGCGGACTGATTGGCTATGGTTTGCTAGTGGTGGTGCCGATTGTTTCCAATCAGGTCAATGTCCAGGTGGCCGCGCTGGTTAACGTGATTGTGATGGGGCTGATTACCGTCTGGGCGTTGTATCTGATTTTCCACAACCGTCGCAATATTCAGCGCGAGTTGGTGAATCTTGCCGACCGTTCCCTGTCGTTCTTCTCGCTGTTTATCCGCGCGTTTGCGCTGGTCTGGCACTGGCTGGCCAGCGCCTATTTTATCGCCCTGTTCCTGTTTTCGATGTTCAATCCCGGCGACAGCCTGAAGTTTATGATGTCCGCAACGGTGCGTTCGCTGGCGATTATCGGCATCGGCGCACTGGTGTCGGGCATCCTGACCCGCTGGATTTCCAAAACCATCATTCTGTCGCCTGACTTACGGCGCAACTATCCCGAGTTACAGCAGCGGGTGAACGGCTGGATTTCGGTGATGTTAAAGCTGGCGCGCACGCTGACGGTGTTCGCCGTGAGTTTGCTGTTGCTGAACGCGTGGAATCTGTTTGATCTCTGGCACTGGCTGACGGTCGGCGCGGGCGTGAAGCTGGTGGATGTGATTATCCGCATCGTGATGATCCTGTTCTTCTCCGCCGTCGGCTGGACGCTGCTGGCGAGTCTGATTGAGAGCCGTCTGGCGTCCGATTCCCACGGTCGCCCGATGCCCAGCGCCCGAACACGCACGCTGTTGACCCTGTTCCGCAATGCACTGGCGGTGGTGATCAGCACCATTACCATCATGATCCTGTTGTCAGAAATTGGTGTAAACATTGCGCCATTATTGGCGGGTGCCGGAGCGTTAGGTCTGGCGGTCTCTTTTGGTTCGCAGACGCTGGTGAAAGATATTATCACCGGGATTTTCATCCAGTTTGAGAACGGCATGAATACCGGGGATTTGGTGACTATCGGCGCGATCACCGGCACCGTAGAGCGGATGTCGATTCGTTCGGTCGGCGTGCGGCAGGATACCGGTGCGTATCACATCATTCCCTGGTCTTCGATCACCACCTTCGCCAACTTTGTGCGTGGCATTGGCTCGTTCGTGGCGAATTACGATGTCGATCGGCGGGAGGACAGCGAGCGGGTGAACAGCATTTTACAGGCGGCCGTTGAGGAGTTGATGCAGGATACGGATATTCGCGGGATGGTGATTGGCGAGCCGTCCTTTGCCGGGCTGGTTGGGCTGACCAATCAGGGCTTTACGGTGCGGGTGTCTTTCACCACGCAGCCGCTGAAGCAGTGGACGGTTCGCTTCGCGCTGGACAACATGGTGAAGAAACATTTTGATGCGGCCGGTATCAGAGCGCCGCATCAGACCGTGCAGGTGATGCAGACCGGTAGCGAGATTGACGGTGCCGCCAGCGTCCAGTCGTTACCTGCGCCGGATTAAACGCGGCCCATCTGACGTTCACGCGCCGGTTTTTCCATAAAGGTCCAGGCGATGATGCGGCTCTGTTTTTGCCCCTGCGCCATTTCGATGGTGCGGTAGGCAACGACTTCGTGCTCTTCCAGTGCGCGCCAGATGTCCGGCAGGTTTTCTTTGCGGGATACCAGAGACGTGAACCAGACGCACTGGCGGGAGAAGTTAACGCTTTCGGCGATCATGCGGCTGATAAAGCCTTTTTCGCCGCCTTCACACCAGAGTTCATCCTGCTGGCCGCCGAAGTTGAGCGGAGAGTTTTTCGCCAAGCCAAGGTTACGCACTTTACGCTGGGTACCCTGTTGGGCATCGCCGGCAGAGGCGTGGAACGGCGGATTACACATCACCGCATGGAAGAATTCGTTTTTGTGGATGATGCCGCTGAACATCAGGCTGCTGTCTTTCTGACGACGCAGGCGAACGCCGCGGTTGAGGTCTGGGTTAGCGGCAATAATGGCGTTTGCGGCCTTCATCGCTTCTTCATTAACTTCGCTACCGGTGAAGCGCCAGCCGTATTCGCGGAAACCGATCAGTGGATAGATGCAGTTTGCGCCACAGCCGATATCCAGTACGGTGATGTCGCGCGGCACAGAACGCTTATTATCTTCCGCCAAAAGGTCGGCAAGATGGTGAACATAGTCAGCGCGGCCCGGCACCGGTGGGCAAAGGAAGCCTTCCGGGATGGTCCAGTTAGCGATCTGATAAAAGTGCTGCAGGAGCGCCTGATTCAGGGTACGCACCGCCGCCGGATCGGCAAAGTTCACCGATTCATCACCGTGTTGGTTAACGGCCACAAAGTCTGCCAGCGGAGGAAAGCTGGCGATCAGCGCGGGGAAGTCATAACGCGCGCGGTGACGGTTACGGGGATGAAGCTGTGTTTTTTCGGCGGTGTATTTCATGAGCGGCTCTCTTGTCTGAAGCCGCGTAAGATACCTGCTAAGGTAAAGATCGTAAACACTTCCCGACTTTTTTCCGCGAACAGTTGTTCTACACTGTGCGATTCCCGTAAAGATAAAGGTGTCCTGATGTCCCAATCCCGTTACTCGTATCAACCCCGTCTTGGTCATGGTTTACCGCACGATCCTTTAAACGCCATTATCGGTCCGCGGCCGATAGGGTGGATCAGTTCACAGAGTGCCAGCGGCGATCGCAATCTGGCGCCATACAGTTTTTTCAACTGTTTCAACTATAAGCCGCCGATCATTGGCTTTTCGAGTCAGGGTTGGAAAGACAGTGTGGCCAACATTGTTGAAACCGGCGAGTTTGTCTGGAATCTGGCGACGCGTGAGTTAGCGGAAGCGATGAACGAGAGTTCTGCCTCGGTTGCGCGAGATGAGGATGAGTTCGCGCTGGCCGGGTTAACCGTGTTGCCGGGCACGCAGGTGGCGGTGAGCATGGTCGCTGAAAGTCCGGTCAATTTTGAGTGCAAGTTGACGCAGGTGTTGCAGTTGGAAGGGGTCAACGGCGAGAAGTTGGAGCAGTGGATGGTGTTTGGCGAAGTGGTCGCGATCCACATTGATCCGAGGTTGTTGGAAGACGGCATTTACCAGACGGCGAAGGCCAATCCGATTCTGAGGGCCGGTGGGCCAAGTGCGTATTACGGGATCAGCGAGGAGTTGCGTTTCGATTTGATTCGGCCGGATGCGCGTCGATAGGGTTTTTGAGGAATGAGGTTAAGGGCACAGGTCAAAACCTGTTCCGGGGTACGGCGTCAGCAAAGGTCAAAACCTGCTCCGTAGTTCGGCGTCGACATAGGGCACCTTATCCGGGACGCCGTAAATACATCCTTGTAGGCTTGGATGCAGCATCCCTGCTGCATACACCCGGCTAAGGTGCCCTATGCCGCCACCCTTAAGCTTCTGTGTTGTTGGGGAGCTGGGTGGCTGCACAGGTCAAAACCTGCTCCGTGGTTCGGCGTTGTTGTGGAGATTGTGGCTGGGTGGGAAAGTTTTAAGACCGACATGAGCGTTCATATGTAGTCACTTTCACACCGCAATATGCTGGGTTCGGATCAGGTGGGCGGCTTTTTCGATCTCGGGTGCCAGCCAGCGATCTTCCCGCCAGGTTGCGACAGTCTGTCTCAGCAATCGCCAGGCACGTTGCGTGCCCTCGCCCGCGTGTTCAGAGTTATGGAAGTCCAGCGCCTGGGCGGCAAGCAGGTATTCGATAGCCAAAATCTGTACGGTGTTGTCGGTGAGTTTCAGCAGCTTTAATGCCGCGCTGGTGCCCATGCTCAGGTGGTCTTCCTGCAGGCCGGAGGTGACGTAGTTATCCAGTACCGCGGGCTGTGCCAGCTGGCGGTTCTCGCCGCACAGTGAGGCGGCAACGTATTGCGCAATCATCATGCCGGAGTTGACGCCCGGTTCAGCCACCAGGAAGGCGGGCAGGCCGCTGACCAGCGGGTTGATCAGGCGATCGAGGCGGCGCTCCGCCACGCTGCCGGCTTCGGCCACCGCAATGGCTAACGCATCGGCGGCCAGCGCCACGGACTGACCGTGCGGGTTGGCCTGTGACACCACGCGCCACTGCTCAGCCGTTCCCAGCACCAGCGGGTTGTCAGTGGCGGCATTCAGCTCTGTTTCAATCTGCCGGGCCGCGTAATCAAACTGATCGCGGCTGGCACCGTGGATTTGCGGCATCGATCGCAGGCTCAGAGCATCCTGGGTGCGGATACCTTTGCTCTCGGCGATAATCTGGCTGCCCGCCAGCAGGCCACGCAGCCGTTCCCCCACAATCTGCACGTTGGCGCTGCCTTTGAGTGCCAGGATCTCGGCATCAAAGGCGTCGAGCTGGCCGCGCAAGGCTTCAAAACTCATCGCCCCGGTGACGTCTGCCCAGGCAAATAAGCGGCTTGCTTCTTCCAGCGCCAGGCAGGAGAGTCCGGTCATACAGGGCGTGCCGTTCACCAGGCTCAGGCCATCTTTCGCGCCTAACCGACACAGCGGCAAATCTTCGGCCGCCAGCGCTTCCGTGGCCGGCACAATTTGCCCGCGATAACTGACGTGGCCGACGCCAATCAGCGCCAGCCCGACATGGGCCATATGCGTCAGGTAGCCAACCGATCCTTGCGTCGGCACCTGTGGGGTAATGCCGCGATTCAGTAACGACAGCAGCCCCTGCACAATTTCTGGCGAAACGCCGGATTTACCGTGGCTGTAGTTGCCAATGGCAGCGCAGATAATCGCCCTGACCTGCACATCCGGCAGTTTAGGCCCAACGCCACAGGCATGGCTCAGCAGCGTATTGCGTGACAGCTGGCTGAGCTGATCGTCTTCCAGAGTGATATTGCACAGCGCGCCCAGTCCGGTGTTGATGCCATAGGCGATCTGCTTATCGCTGACGATGCGGCTGACAATGTCGCGCGCGGCATAGATGCGCTGCCAGGCGGCGGCACTCAGTTGCAGGCTGGCGGAGGATTTCGCCACCTGCACCACGTCCTGCCAGTTCAGGCGCGTATCGCCCCAGGTGACCTGCTCTGTTGTGCTCATGGTCAGCCCGCCCGATGACTGGAAATAAACTGTTGGAAACGCGGCGATCCCTGTTCGCCAAACATCTCTTCCGGCGTGCCCTGGCAGTCGATGGTGCCCTGATGCATAAACACCACGCGGTTCGACACGTTACGGGCAAACCCCATTTCATGGGTAACCACCAGCATGGTACGGCCCTCTTCGGCCAGGCTGCGCATCACTTTCAGCACATCGCCGACCAGCTCGGGATCCAGCGCGGACGTCGGCTCATCAAACAGCATCACTTCCGGCTCCATCGCCAGCGCGCGGGCAATCGCCACCCGCTGTTGCTGACCACCCGACAGCTGCGAAGGATAGAAATCTTTGCGGTTCAGCAATCCGACGCGGTCGAGAATTTTTTCCGCCTGCGCAATGCACTCTTTCTTGCTGCGCTTCAGCACATACAGCGGCCCTTCAATCACGTTTTGCAGCACGGTCATATGCGACCACAGATTGAAGCTCTGAAAGACCATTCCCAGCCGGGAACGCAGCGACTCCACCTGGCGATGGTTGGCCGCCAGCTGATGCCCGCGCGCGTGGCGCTTCATCTCGATAGTTTCGCCCGCCACGCTGACCACGCCCGAGTCCGGCGTTTCCAGCAGATTGATGCAGCGCAGAAAGGTACTTTTGCCGGAACCGCTTGCGCCGAGGATCGAGATCACGTCGCCCTTTCTCGCCTCCAGCGAAATGCCTTTTAATACTTCAAGCGAGCCGAAAGACTTGCGGATGTCGTTCATCGACAGGGTAATTGGGGCGTAATCAGTCATGTTTCTCTCCGGCAATCACAGGGGGAACAGGCAGCGGCACATCGGCCTCCACCGGGCGCAGACGTGGCGACAGCCTGCGCTCAATCCAGGCATAGATTTGGACGATGATAAAATTGAGGATCAGGTAAATCAGCGCCGCACAGACGAACACCTCCATCGTGCGGTACGTACGCTGAATAATCTGTTGCGCCACGCCGGTGACATCCCATACCGTCACCAGGCTGGCGAGCGCGGTGGACTTCACCAGCAGGATCGCTTCGGTAGAATAGGCCGGCAGCGCATAGCGCAGCATGATGGGCGCGATAATCCGGCGCAGCAGCAGCCAGCGGGACATGCCGCAGGCCATTCCGGCTTCAATCTGCCCGGAAGGGATCGCCAGCAGGCCACCACGGAAAATTTCGGCGGTGTAAGACGCGGTACAGAGTGCCAGCGCCACCACGGCGCAGAAGAACGGCTCACGCAGCACCGGCCAGACAAAGCTGTGGCGGATCACCTCGAACTGCCCCAGGCCGTAATAGATCAGGAACAGCTGGATCATCAGCGGTGAGCCGCGGAAAACCAGAATATACAGACGGGCGAAGCCGCTGAGCAGCGGGTTGCGGCTCATACGCATCGCCAGGATCACCAGTGCCAGCAGACCGCCCAGCACAAATGACGCGAAAAAAAGCCCCAGCGTCACCGGCAGCGCGGCCGCGAGTTTGAGGAAGGTATCGGTCAAAAAAGCAAAATCAATCATCGGGCCTCTCCTTTAGCTGTGGGCCGCAGTGCGGCTTTGATGTGCGCGCCCCAGCCGTTGTTCCGCCTTTTTAAAGGCGGTGTTCGAGAGCACCGTCAGCAGCAGATAACAGGTGCCGCCAATCAGATAAAAGGTGAAGTACTGCCGGGTGGAACCGGCCGCCACCTGGCTGGCACGCATCAACTCCACGATGCCGGTCACCGAGATCAGCGCCGAATCCTTCAGGCTCATCTGCCAGACATTGGACAGGCCCGGCAGCGCGTAACGCACCACCTGCGGCAGAATAATGCGTTGCAGAATGCGCCACTTCGGCATGCCGATGGCCTGTGCCGCTTCGATCTCGCCGGAATTGAGCGCCAGTCGGCCCGCGCGAAAGACTTCCGCCTGATACGAGGCGGAAATCAGGCCGATCGCCAGCGCGCCAATCAGAAACGGCGGCACCTCGATAAAGCCATCAGCACCAAACATCTGACCAATCTGGGTAATCAGCCCGGAGCCACCGAAATAGAACAGGTAGATAATCAGCAGTTCCGGAATGCCGCGGAAAATCACTGAATAGCCGTCACCCAGCCAGCGCACCGGACGTCTGGGAGAAAGCTTGGCTGCCGCCACGCCGCTGCCCACTACCGCACCGACCATCATCGCCACCAGCGAAAGCAGTAATGTGGTCAGCGTTGCACTCAGGATTAAGCCTCCCCAGCCATTTTCACCAAACCCAAGATTGGCCATTGTTGCTTCTCCCCGCCTACGGCGTTACGTCAGTTTTAAACCATTTTTGGCTGAGCTTTTTCACCGTGCCATCCGCCAGCGCCGCTTTGATCGCCTCATCCAGTTTGGCTTTCAGATCGTTGTCAGATTTACGGATGCCCAGCGCTTCGCCTTCACCCCAGATCGGACCGCCCAACTGCGTGCCGCCCAGCTGAAGATCCTTGTTCTCCGGCTTGCTGAGAATCGAGGTGGCAAAGGTCACATCGTCAAACACCGCGTCAATACGTTCGGCCTGCAAATCGAGGATCGCATCCGCCGACGCGTTGTACTCGCGCACGGTCGCCACATCCTTGAAGTACTTATCAATAAATGGGGTGTACACCGTGCCGGAGGCGATGCCGATGGTTTTGCCCTTCAGCGCCGCTTTCAGGCTGGCAATCGCCGGTTCGATTTCTTTCGCATCGTCATGCAGTTTGATGATCCCGGCAGCGCCGGTGCCCGCCGGCAGCACGCCGCCGCTTTTGGTGGTAATAAAGCTGGCCGGCGTTGAGGCGTACGGCACGGTGAAGTCAATTACCTTGCGGCGGTCCGGGGTGATGACGATCGCATCCATGATCACGTCGTATTTCCCGGCCTGCATACCGGCAATCATCCCATCCCAGTTCTGCACCACCAGCTTGCAGCTGATTTTCATCCGCTGGCACAGGTCAGCCATCAGCTCTGGCTCAAAGCCGCTGAGCTTGCCGCCTGGCAACGTCATGTTCCAGGGTTCGTAGCTGCCTTCGGTGGCAATGGTGATCGATTTCCACTCTTTCGCCTGAACAGAGACGGCGCAAAGCAAGGCTGAAGTAACAAGGGAGGTAACCAGTACCCGACGGACTAACGGATGTTTCATCAAGCGCTCCTGGAGAAAAGGGGTGGCACAACTGACGGCGCAACCCTGAGTTTGTCTCTGTTAAACCCGCACAGAGGTGAAGTAGCTATGTCATGTATATACAAGTAAAGCCGTGACTATTCCCGCGACCAAAGACAAAACTGTGACGCACTCTATGTTAATGACTTGTTGTCATCAGTTGTTATGTCTTGTACATACAACCAGAGCAATTTTTATGCCATTTTCACCCTTACCGGCTCACCCCTGCTAAAACAAGACACGTCTGAGCCAAACAGCCGTTTAGCCTGGTAACGACATCAACCTTTTGCACCAGAAGAAGGCAATACGCACCAAAACGGCACGGTTAAGTGCGGCTAACGGCGGCAAAAAATGTCTGTTGTACCGTCAGATACACTGTGTACACTTTCTCCTCAGCCCGCAAAAAGGTATCCGCAGTGTCAGACCACAAAGCGCTCTCCGAGATGATTACCCTGCTCAGCAATGAACCCGCCCCGCTCTATCAACAGGTCAAACAAGGCATCATCAACCTGATCCGCGCCGGACACTGGCAACCCCATCAGCGCGTTCCCTCGGAAAGTGAAATGGTGGTGGAACTGGGCGTCAGCAGAATGACCATCAACCGTGCGCTGCGGGAGCTGACCAGCGAAGGGTTTCTGATGCGCCTGCAGGGCGTCGGCACGTTTGTCGCCGAGTTAAAGGCGTTCACGCCGATGCTGGAGGTGCATAACATTGCCGATGAGATTGCCAGCCGGGGACATCGTCACGCCAGCGAGGTGCTGTTCCTGCGTGAGGAAAAGGCCGAGTTTGTCGCCGCCCAGGCGCTGGGCATCAGCGTGGGGGCAGTCCTGTTTCACTCGCGCATTATCCATTTTGATAACGAGATACCGGTGCAGTTAGAGGATCGTCAGGTTAATCCGCGGGTCGCCCCTGACTATCTTCAGCAGGATTTTACCCAGGGAACGCCCTTTGCTTATCTGACCGGGATTGCGCCGTTAACCGCCGGCGAGCATGTGGTGGAAGCGGTGAGCGCCACGGAAGAGGAGCGGCAGTTGCTGCAGATTGCGGTGGGCGAACCCTGCCTGCAAATTCAGCGCCGCACCTGGCATCAGCAGGCGGTGGTGACCTGCGCACGCCTGCTGTATCCGGGCGCGCGCTATAAGATGTTCGGCCGTTTCCAGCCGCAGAATTAGGGGATTAAGCCAGCCTGCTGATTGAACAGGCTAGTGAGGTTAGCGCTTTAGCATCCGGTCGATAAGTTGCTTCAGCAGCGGTTGCAGCGTGCTGGCCTTATCGCCGCGCCAGTTAAACGGCGGCGTCTCATCCATGTAATTGCACTGGGCCAGCTCCAGCTGCACCGCATGCTGATTTTCTTCCGGCTTACCGTAAGCGCGGGTGATGTAGCCACCCTTAAAGCGCCCGTTCATCACCCAGCTGAAGCTGGATTGCGCGGCACAAATCTCCGTCAACCCTTCGGCGATGGCCGGGCTACAGCTCAGGCCGCCATTGGTACCCAGATTCACATCCGGCAGCTGGCCGTCGAACAGACGCGGGATCACCGAGGCGATGGAGTGCGCATCAAACAGCAGTGCATAGCCAAACTTCTGCTTAATTCGCGCCAGCTCCTTTTGGATTTGCTGATGGTATGGCGTCCAGAGAGTCGCCAGATAGCCCAGCCGCTGCGCATCGCTCGGCGTCATGCCGGGCTTGAAGGTTGGCGTACCGTCAAACAGCGTTTCGGGATAGAGCCCGGTGGTGGCGGTGGTGTACAGCGCCTCGTTGTCCGGCGGTCGGTTCATGTCGATTACAAAACGGGAATAGTTGGCCACCAGCACGCTGGCACCCATCTCACGGACAAAATCATACAGCTGGGGGATATGCCAGTCGGTGTCCGGCAGGCCGCGAGCCGCTTCACTCAGGCCCTGTTCGACTTCGGGTGTCAGCGCGGTGCCGGCATGCGGGATGCTGACCAGTAAGGGTAGCGAACCCTGGGTAAACTCAAATGGTTTCATCGAATTGCCTCTCCTCTGAAGATCACCTGACAAGGCAATTGCCCGCCAAGCCAGTAAACCAGTTCCGCCGGGCGCTTGAGCGGCCAGTGAACGAAATCAGCGTATTTGCCGGTCTCAAGCGATCCCTGCGTATCCGCCAGGCCCAGCGCCCTTGCGCCATGCAGCGTGGCTCCCGCCAGCGCTTCTTCCGGCGTCATACCGAACAGCGTGCAGCCCATATTCAGCATCAGGCGTAATGACAGCGCGGGCGAGGTGCCCGGATTGGCATCGCTGGCCAGCGCCATCGGCACTTTGTACTGGCGGAACAGCGCCACCGGCGGCACCTGTTTTTCACGCAGCAGGTAGAAAGCGCCGGGTAGCAAGACGGCCACGGTGCCGCTTGCGGCCATCGCGGCCACATCCGCTTCGGTGGCATATTCCAGGTGGTCAGCAGACAGCGCGTTAAACTTCGCCGCCAGCGAACTCCCACCGAGGGAAGAGAGCTGTTCGGCATGCAGTTTCACCGGCATCCCCAGCCGTTGCGCGGCCTCAAACACGCGGGTGACCTGAGCAGGCGAGAACGCCAGATGTTCGCAGAAGGCGTCCACCGCATCGGCGAGTTTTTCGCGGGCGACCTGCGGCAGCAGCTGTTCGCAGATCAGCGTGATCCAGCCATCAGGATCGGATTTGAATTCAGGTGGGGTGGCATGAGCGGCCAGGCAGGTCGAGCGAATCTGCACCGGATGGATCTTTGCCAGCTGGCGGATCGCTTTCAACATCCGCAGTTCGCTCTCCTGGTCCAGCCCGTAACCGGATTTGATCTCAACGGTGGTGACGCCTTCCGCCAGCAGTCTTTCCAGCCGCCAGCTGGCACTGGCCACCAGTTCGTCGAGCGAGGCTTTGCGGGTGGCGGTGACCGTCGAAATGATCCCCCCGCCCTGCGCCGCAATTTCGCTGTAGCTGACGCCGTTGAGTCGTTGTTCGAACTCGTGGCTACGGTCGCCGCCGAACACCAAATGCGTATGGCAATCGACGAAGCCTGGCGTCACGATCCCGCCATCCAGTTTGTTATGGATATCGGCGCGAATATGTTTTGCGTCTTTCCATGGGCCAATCCAGACGATCCTGTCCTGACGCACCGCGATAGCCCCGTTCGGGATGATGCTATACTTGCCCTCCTGCATCGTCACGATATCGGCACCGTACCACAGGCTGTCACAGCGAAGTTCACCGCTCATCTTCTCTCCCGGCTTTACTGTTGATTCATAAGTATGTATATGTATATACAACTACATTGCCTGGGAAGCAACCATGATGGCTCGCTATTTTGCGCCGCGCGTCCTGCTGGTGGACGGTTGGCATCACGATGTTTTGATTGAAGTCGACGACGCTGGTTTTATTCAGAAGCTCACGCCCAATGCCGCTGAAGGCGACGCCGAACGCCTGAATGGCGCGGTGATCCCGGCGATGGCAAACCTGCATTCTCATGCCTTTCAGCGCGTAATGGCGGGGCTGGCAGAAGTGGCTGGCGATCCGCAGGACAGTTTCTGGACCTGGCGCGATTTAATGTATCGCATGGTGCAGCGCCTTTCGCCCGAACAGGTTGGCGCCATCGCCGCCCATCTTTATGTCGACATGCTGAAAGGCGGCTATACCCAGGTCGCTGAATTCCATTATCTGCATCACCACACCGACGGCACGCCGTATCCGCAGGATCAGATGTTGCAGCAGCTGATTGC
This sequence comes from Erwinia billingiae Eb661, assembly GCF_000196615.1. Lineage (NCBI taxonomy): Bacteria > Pseudomonadati > Pseudomonadota > Gammaproteobacteria > Enterobacterales > Erwiniaceae > Erwinia > Erwinia billingiae. Next base: position 1,602,507 of record NC_014306.1, on the reverse strand, counting down.
CGCAGCCGGCCGCGTCGGCATCGGTCAGACCATGTTGCCGGTTCTCTACAGCTATGCCGGTTTTGGTGCGCAGCCGCCGCAGCCGGGCCAGAAGCGCTTTATTCAGGATACCGCCGGTTATTTGCGTCAGCAGCAGCAGTTGGCTGAGCTGCTCGCCGACAAGCCGTTGCATAATCAGGGGATTTGCTTCCACTCGCTGCGTGCGGTCAGCGAAACGCAGATGCGTGAGGTGCTGGCCGCCCTGTCGGACAGTCTGCCGGTGCATATTCACGTTGCCGAGCAGGAAAAAGAGGTGGCTGACAGTCTGGCGTGGAGCGGTGAACGCCCGGTCAGCTGGCTGCTCAATCGGTTTGCGGTGGATGCGCGCTGGTGTCTGATCCACGCCACTCATCTCGACGAGAGCGAGGTTTCGCGTCTCGCCGCCAGCAAGGCGGTCGCCGGTCTTTGCCCGACCACCGAAGCCAATCTCGGCGACGGGATTTTCCCGGCCACCGACTATATCGCCCTTGGCGGCCGATGGGGCATCGGTTCCGACAGTCACGTTTCGCTGGATGTCGTTGAAGAGTTGCGTCTGCTTGAATACGGTCAACGGCTGCGCGATCGTCGTCGCAACCGCATAGTCACCCCAGAACAAACCTCGGTTGGCGATCTGCTTTACCGTCAGTCGCTGGAAGGCGGCGCGCAGGCCTGTGGCGTGAAGATGGGTCAGCTGGCGCAAGGATACCGGGCCGACTGGTTGGTGTTGGCCGATGATGCGTTATTGGGAAGCACGGCAGACGCTTCGCTGTTGAACCGCTGGCTGTTTGCCGGGCATCGTGGGCAGATTCAGGACGTCTTTGTTGCCGGTAAGCAGGTGATTGCGGACGGTAAGCATGCCGATCAGCCGCAAATCGATGCGGCTTTCCGTGCTGTGGTTGAGGCGCTGAAATGATGCATTTCTTTGACATGCAAACCTTGCCGGTCAGCCGTTGGCGAAATGGTGGCGGCGAAACGCGAGAGATCATCAGTTTCCCGCCTTCCGTCGAAGCCTTCAGCTGGCGCATCAGCATTGCCACCATCGCTCAGGACGGGGATTTTTCCCTGTTTCCAGGCATCGATCGGGTGATCACGCTCCTGGACGGCGACGGTGTGGAGCTGAATGCCCGTGGCAAGTATCAGCAGCTGTTGTTGCGTAATCAGCCATTTGTTTTCGCGGGTGAAGATGAGATTGCGTCACGGTTAATCGGTGGCGTAAGCAGTGACTTTAACGTGATGACCCGGCGGGAAACGCATCAGGCAGCGGTGCGGGTGGTCAACGAAAGTATTTTCCCTGCCGCCGAAACCGCCGGCGTCGCCTATGTGTTAGCCGGAGAATGGGTCCTTGGCGACCGCCGTTTGCAACAGGGTCAGGGCGTCTGGTGGCCGCAAAACGGTGAGCCGCTGGCACCGGGATCGGCGGACGCCGAGTTGCTGTTTACGGAGATTAGGCAGAGATAGGTTGGGTTGGTGAGTTAAGTCGTCTGGGTGTCTTGGTGGCAAGGTCTGGGAGAGTTTGTGGCTGCTATTCTGTAAGTCGTTTGGGGGTCTTGGTGGCAAGGTTAGGGAGAGTTTGTGGCTGCTATTCTGTAAGTCGTCTGGGTGTCTTGGTGGCAAGGTCTGGGAGAGAGGGGTGAACACAAAGTCGCCGTGAACCCATCCCTGGGGGCTCAGCGGCGACATCCCTGTCGCCGATGCTTTGCTTATCACCCCTCTCTCCCTTCCCGTCAGCTTCAGCGTCGAATAGTTAATTCGGGACGCACAGGTCAAAACCAGATGGATTTTGACCTGTGCGTTCACCAAAGCATCCGAAAACGTTGAAGTTAGTGGGCGGTAGCACAGAGCGGGTTAGCCGAGTGTATGCCGCAGGGATGCGGCATCCAAGCCCCCAGGGATGGGTTCACGGCGTCTCGGATAACCCGCTCTGTGCGGACGCTATACACCGAACCCGGTCTTGACCTTGACTGAAGGCTAACACCAAAGCCGAATTTGACCTTGGCTGAAGACTTACACCCAACCCGGTTTTGACCTTGACTGAAGACTTACACCGAACCCGGTTTTGACCTGTGCATCCACAAAACCGCCCAATAAACGTTGAAGTTACCGGGCGGTAGCACAGAGCGGGTTAGCCGAGTGTATGCCGCAAGGATGCGGCATCCAAGCCCCCAGGGATGGGTTCACGGCGTCTCGGATAACCCGCTCTGTGCGGACGCCATACACCGAACCCGGTTTTGAACTTGACTGAAGGCTTACACCAAAGCCGAATTTGACCCTGGCTGAAGACTTACACCGAACCCGGTTTTGACCTTAGTAAACTTAGCCGTGCCCCTTAAAACGCCCCAGCAACTTATATCGCGAGCCGGGATACAACAGCTTGGCGTAGGTCACGATCTTCGCGTCACTCCATGTCTGACGACGGATTAACAAACAGGGTTCATTGGCCTCTATCGCCAACGACGTACACTGCTGACGATTCGGCAATACCGCTTCGACAATGTGCTCACCCGCCGTTAATGGCGCGACGCGCATCAAATAGGTGTAAGGGGTTTGCGCGGTGAAATCCTGCTGCAAATAATCCGGCGCCACCAGCGGATTCACCAACCGGTCCTCCAACTGAACGGCCAGATCGTTCTCGAAATGCACAATCACCGAATGGAACACCGCATTACCGGTGCTCAAACCCAATACCGAGGCCTGCTCAGGATCGGCTTTGATTTCCCGTAATGCCACAATCTTGCAACTGTGGCGATGCCCGCGCTGAGCAATCTCCTCGGCAATATTGTGCACTTCCAACATCGCCGTGTAACCTTTCGACTCGGCCACAAAGGTGCCGACGCCCTGCATGCGGATCAAATAGCCTTCGCTGGTCAGCTCACGCAACGCCCGATTTATGGTCATCCGGCTGACGCCAAGCTCATTCACCAACTCGCTCTCAGACGGCACCCGCTGATTCGACTTCCAAACGCCTTCCGTAATCTGGCTGACGATCGCCTGCTTCACCCGCTGATAAATCGGCGCAGGCTGATCGCTCATGGCGGCTGAAAGTTGAGAAATGGCAGTCTGCTCGACCATAAATTGCTTCCTTAATGAAAATACTTTCGCCAGTTTACTGTTAACCCACCCAAATGTATATACATCTGAGGGGCAACCACTGCACTGCAATGGAGCAGCATGCTTCAGAATAGCGCACGACCCGCGCCTCGATTAAAAACACCACCAGCCCAGTCACCACGCGGATCCGGCCCTGAAGCCCGCCGCCACCTCGCCTGAGATGAAATTCACCACAGACAGAAAGTTTTGTGATCGAACTGGCACAAGCATTGCTAATTGTATAGACAAGACTATACACATCTGCTTCACTGCAGAAAGTGACCTGTTAAGCCCCCGCTGCCCAATGGCAACGGCATCCCTGAAAAAGGGTCGATACCCTACGAACTTGTCTATACAGGAGTATACCATGTCAGCCACCCCGCATCTCTGCCACCTGATCCCCGGTAAGGTTGAGTTGGCGATGCTGAAACGCATCTATCACGGTGAGGTTCACCTCTCGCTGGATGACAGCGCCCGCGCCAAAATCCTTGAGGCCCGCGCCACCGTCGAAGCCATCGTTAATTCTGGCAAGGTAACCTACGGCATCAACACCGGCTTCGGCAAACTGGCGCAAACCTCTATCCCGGCTGAACGCCTGGCGGAACTGCAACGCAACCTGGTGCTCTCGCACAGCGTCGGCCTGGGTGACCTGCTGCCCGATGATGTGGTGCGCGTGGTGATGGCGACCAAAATCATCAGCCTGGCGCGCGGCCATTCAGGCGTGCGCATCGAACTGATCGACGGCCTGCTGGCCCTGTTTAACGCCGGCGTGATGCCCTGCATTCCCGAAAAAGGATCGGTTGGCGCGTCCGGCGACCTCGCACCGCTGGCGCACCTTTCCCTGATGCTGCTGGGCGAAGGTGACGTGCGGGTTGAAGGCAAACTGATCCCGGCGACGGAAGGCCTGGCGCTGGCCGGCCTGCAACCGTTCGTGCTGGGACCAAAAGAAGGCCTGGCGCTGCTGAACGGCACCCAGGTGTCGACCGCACTGGCCCTGCGCGGCCTGTTCGAAGGCGAAAAAGCCTTTGCCGCCGGACTGGTTGCCGGCGCGCTGTCGCTGGAAGCCATCAAGGGATCGATTAAACCTTACGACAGCCGCATCCATGAAGCGCGCGGTCAAGTGGGGCAAATCGCCGTGGCCGCCGCCGTCACTGCGCTGCTGGAAGGCAGTGAAATCCTCCCTTCGCACGCCAACTGCGGCCGGGTGCAGGATCCCTACTCCATTCGCTGCGTGCCTCAGGTGATGGGCGCCTGCCTCGATAACCTGACCCACGCCGCCAAAATCCTGCAGATTGAAGCCAATGCGGCTTCGGATAACCCGCTGGTCTTCAGCGACACCGGCGATGTGATTTCCGGCGGTAACTTCCATGCCGAACCCGTTGCCTTCGCCGCCGATATTCTGGCGCTGGCGATTGCCGAAATTGGCGCCATCTCCGAACGCCGCATGGCGCTGCTGCTGGATACCGGCCTGTCCGGCCTGCCACCGTTCCTCGTTAACGATGGCGGCGTCAACTCCGGCTTTATGATTGCCCAGGTCACCGCGGCCGCGCTGGCCTCGGAAAACAAATCCCTGGCGCACCCTGGCAGCGTCGACAGCCTGCCTACCTCGGCAAACCAGGAAGACCACGTCTCAATGGCAACCTATGCCGCCCGACGCCTCGGCGCGATGTGCTTTAACACCTCGGCGGTGGTCGGCATTGAAGCGATGGCGGCGGCACAGGGCATAGACTTCCATCGCCCGCTGCAAAGCTCTCCGCTGATTGAGCAGGAACTCTCTGCCCTGCGCGAGCGCGTCGCCTTCCTCGACAAAGATCGCCTGATGGCGCCGGATATTGAACAAATGCGGTTATGGGCAAGCAGCGACCGCTGGCCGCAGCCAGTTGCCGCCCTTTTACCCAGTGCAGCACGTTAAGCAACCCCAAAATTAAGGACTGAAAAATGAGTGACAACGTAAGCAAAGCCGTGGCTCGCGAAGTGCGTGCCCCTCATGGTAGCGAACTTAACTGTGCCAACTGGCTGATTGAAGCGGCCTACCGCATGATCCAGAACAACCTCGATCCCGACGTGGCAGAGCGCCCGGAAGATCTAGTGGTGTACGGCGGCATCGGGAAAGCGGCCCGTAACTGGGAGTGCTTCGAGCAGATCCTGCGCTCGCTGAAAGCCCTGCAACCGGAAGAGACGCTGCTGGTTCAGTCCGGCAAACCGGTCGGCGTGTTCCGTACCCATGCCGATGCGCCGCGCGTGCTGATCGCCAACTCCAACCTGGTGCCGCACTGGGCCACCTGGGACCACTTCCACGAGCTGGATAAAGCCGGCCTGATGATGTACGGCCAGATGACCGCCGGTTCCTGGATCTACATCGGTGCCCAGGGCATCGTGCAGGGCACCTTCGAAACCTTCGTTGAAGCCGGCCGCCAGCATTACAACGGCGACCTGAGCGGTAAATGGATACTGACCGCAGGCTTAGGTGGCATGGGCGGCGCGCAAACGCTGGCTGGCGTACTGGCTGGCGCGTCGGTGCTGGCCGTTGAGTGCCAGGAATCGCGTATCGACTTCCGCCTGCGCACCCGCTATGTCGACTTTAAAGCCACCAGCCTTGATGAAGCGCTGGCGATGATCGACAGCGCCAACAAAGAAAAACGCGCAATCTCCGTCGGCCTGCTGGGCAACGCCGCTGAAATCCTGCCGGAACTGGTGAAACGCGCCAAAGCTGGCGGCATGAAGCCGGACATCGTTACCGATCAGACCTCGGCCCATGACCCAATCAACGGTTACCTGCCGGTGGGCTGGCGCGTTGAGCAGTGGGAAGAGACCCGCAAATCCGATCCTAAAGCGGTGGCGAAAGCCGCCCGTGCCTCGATGGCGGTGCATGTGCAGGCGATGCTCGACTTCTGTCATATGGGCATCCCCACCGTCGACTACGGCAACAATATTCGCCAGGTGGCGCTGGAAGAAGGGGTCAAAAATGCCTTCGATTTCCCAGGCTTTGTCCCGGCGTATATCCGTCCGCTGTTCTGTGAAGGCAAAGGTCCGTTCCGCTGGGTGGCGCTGTCTGGCGACCCGGAAGATATCTACAAGACCGATGCCAAACTGAAAGAGCTGTTCCCTGATCACAAAAACCTGCACCGCTGGCTGGATATGGCGCAGGAGCGCATTGCTTTCCAGGGCTTGCCAGCCCGTATCTGCTGGCTGGGACTGGGCGAGCGTCACCTTGCCGGTCTGGCCTTTAACGAAATGGTGCGCAATGGCGAACTGAAAGCGCCGGTGGTGATTGGCCGTGACCATCTGGACTGCGGCTCAGTCGCCTCGCCAAACCGGGAAACGGAAGCGATGAAAGACGGTTCTGATGCCGTTTCCGACTGGCCGCTGCTGAATGCGCTGCTGAATACTGCGGGCGGCGCGACCTGGGTCAGCCTGCACCACGGCGGTGGCGTCGGTATGGGCTTCTCACAACATGCGGGCGTGGTGATTGTTGCCGACGGTACCGCAGAGGCCGATAAGCGTCTGGGCCGCGTGCTGTGGAACGATCCGGCGACCGGCGTGATGCGTCATGCGGATGCGGGTTATGAACTGGCGCAGGAATGTGCCGCGAAGCACGAACTGAACCTGCCGATGATTCGCTAGACCTGATGGCCGGGCGCCCTGCCCGGCCTGTTTCATTTTTTCGACATCCGCACAGCACGCCATTTCTGCCCGCCATTTTATGCTACCTTAAATCAGCCAGATATCAGGAATGACAGCCCGCAGAGGAGAGGACGTTATGGCAATCCCCGTTTCGCTGATTGAACAAGCCACCCGCTGGCGTAAAGAGCTGCATGCTCTGCCGGAACTGGGCTACCAGGAACATCAGACTTCCCGCAAAGTCGCTGAACTGCTGCGGGAATTTGGCTTGCAGGTGCATACCGGCCTGGCCGGCACTGGCGTGGTGGGCTCGCTGGAAAACGGCCCTGGGCCGACGATTGGTTTCCGTGCCGATATGGACGCCCTGCCGATCACCGAGCTGGGCAATGCCGAATGGCGTTCCACCCAGCCAGGCGTGATGCATGCCTGTGGACATGATGGCCATACCGCCATGCTGTTGGCCGCCGCAAAACATCTGAGTGAAACCCGCCAGTTTAGCGGTACGGTGCACTTTGTTTTTCAGCCGGCGGAAGAGAATCTCGGCGGCGCCCGCAAAATGGTTGCGGATGGCCTGTTTGAGCTGTTCCCGATGGATGCGATCTACGGCCTGCATAACTGGCCCGGCTTGCCGGTCGGTCATCTGGCGGTTAACAGCGGCGCGATGATGGCCTCGCTGGATGCCTTCGAAATTACCCTGCATGGCAGAAGTTGCCATGCGGCGATGCCTGAAAACGGCGCGGACCCGATTGTGGCTGCCGCCCAGCTGATCCTCGCACTGCAAACCATTCCAGCCCGTCGCCTGTCGCCGCTGGCGTCTGCGGTGGTCAGCATCACCCAGATTGCCGGTGGTGAAGCGATCAACGTTATCCCGGAGAATGTGGTGCTGCGCGGCACCCTGCGCTGTCTGCAAGGGGATGTCCGAAGCAAAGTGCGCAAGATGATTGATGAATTCGTTACTACCTTCACCGCACCAATGGGCATTGAAGGCAGCATTGAGTATCTGACGGATTATCCGGTGACGCGCAACAATGCGGCGGAAGCGGAGAAGGTGCGCGACTGTGCGCTGGCGCTGCTGCCGGCTGAACGGGTGCATTGGGAAGTCAGTCCGTCGATGGCGTCGGAAGACTTCGCCTGCATGCTGGACGTCTGTCCGGGTGCCTACTTCTGGATTGGCGCCGATGGCGAGACGCCCTCCAGGCCGTTACACAATGCCCATTACGACTTTAACGACCAGCTAATTGGCGAAGGCATTTCGCTGTGGACCGCGCTGGCCGAGCGTTTACTGCCTCTGCGTTAAACTAACGTCGGGCGGTAAACGCGCCGCCCGAATCTCTGTCACGCAACTCTCCCCGCGACGTCGCGCTTAATAGCCGGCAGCGTCGATCTGCACTAACCCTTCGGCGATATCCGCCGCCCGACCGGTGGCGACATAACAGCAGGCGATCTGCTGGCGCAGCGCTTCCGGCACCGCAACCTCACGATTCAGGCAGCGGGTGATCCAGGCGGCGGTGGTGTCAGCATCTTTCGCTTCCGGCAGGGCATCACGGTCGGTAACCACCTCGTCCTGGCGCGGCAGCATCAGTTGCGGTTCGCTGCCATTGATCAGGCTGATGGCCGGAAAACGCTGGGGATTGGCGTACACCTCGCCTTCGGTACCGTTCAGCAACAGCGCACGACCGCCGATCGCCTGGAAAAACTTGCCGACGCGGGGAATGTACTCAGGATGGGACACGCTGGAGAGGCGCAGCGCCGCGTCTTCCGCAAACGGCGTCGCCAGCTTGGCCAGCGTGTGTGCGCTGTTACGCACGCCCATCTTCCAGCGCAGCGACAGCTGACGATCCAGCGGTTCACACAGCGTGGCAACGGTCATAAACACCAGTTCACCCTGCGCCAGTTTTGCCTGGGCCTGTTCGGCGTTGTGCACCGCTGGCACGTCTAACGCCGCAAAAATCGCTTCGCTGGTAATGCGGGTCGGATCGTCGCTGACGCCATGGACCACCACCGGAAAGCCGAGCCTGCTTAACAACAGCGCCAGCAGCGGCGTCAGGTTTCCCTGTTTGCGCGCGCCGTTGTAGCTGGGGATCACCACCGGCATCGGCTGATTGGCCGGCGGCGTCAGCTGCATCACCCGTTCCTGCATCGCCTGATAAAAGCCGAGCATCTCTTCTTCGCCTTCGCCTTTGATGCGCAGGGCAATCAGAATGCCGCCGAGTTCCAGATCCGGCACCGCTCCCGCCAACATCTGGCGATAGAGATCGCGCGCGGTGGCAAAATCGATATCACGGGCATGGTTTTTACCGCGCCCGACTTCTTTGATGATCTTGTTATATTCCATGCTTCTACTCTGTTCGGTGGTTAGCGGCGACGACGGGCGGCAGGTTTCTTGCCGCTGAGGGCCGGACTGGCTTTCGGCAACGGCCCTTCCGGCATGGCAGGTTGCTCGATCGGGAAGACCGGAAGCGCCCCCAGCAAACGGGCGCCGTAACTTTTGCTCAGTAAACGGCGGTCGTAAATCACGATTTCGCCAAAACATTCATGGCTGCGGATCAGCCTGCCCACCTGCTGAATCAGATTAAAGGAGGCGCTGGGCAGACTTTGTACTTCAAACGGGTAGCGCTTCAGGCTTTTCAGCCATTCGCCCTCGGTCAAAATAACCGGACTGTCCACCGGGGGGAAAGCAATTTTATGAATATGCACCTGGGACAGCAAATCGCCCTTCAGATCCAGACCTTCGGCAAACGACTGCAGGCCAACCAGAATGCTGGTTTCACCCTGCTCAACGCGCTTGCGGTGTAAGGCCACCAGCGCCGGACGCGGCTTATCGCCCTGCACCAGCATCATCAGCCGCAGTTCAGGAATGTAAGCGAGGAACTGCTGCATGGCGCGGCCGCTGGCAAACAGCACCAGGATGCCTTTGTGCTTCGCCTGCTTAATTTGATCGCGGAAAAAGTGCGCCATTTCCGCCAGATGCTTCACCTCATTCGCCAGCATCGGCTCGTACTGCATCTGTGGGATCACCAGCTTGCCCTGGTCAATATGGTTAAACGGGGAATCCAGGGCGACAAAACGATCGCCGACCTTCTCCGTCAGGCCAGACATCTCCTGCAAACGCTGGAAGCTGCTGAGCGAGCGCAGGGTCGCGGAGGTCAGCACCACATGGGGAATTTTGCGCCACAGCAGTTTCTCCAGCTGATCGCTGACGCGGATCCCGGCGCAATGAAACATCAGATGCGCATTGCCTTCACGGATTTCCCGCGTGGCCCATTTCGACACCGGTGCGCCAGAGGCTTTCTCCATCGCCGCCAGCCGCCACAGTTTGCTGCTGGCTTCAAACCAGCCCAACGCCTTGTTCATCTGGATCAGCGTGCGGTGCAACCTGACCACATCAAACTGGCCGGATTTTTCGCTCAGATCGTTAAGCAAGGCTTCTGCCAGACCGCGCAGCCCGTCGCTGAGCTTAAACAGGCGCGCACAGATCGTCAGCACCTCTTCCGGCAGCAGGCCCATTTCAAAGCGGTATTCGCCTTCCTGATTATTGGGCGGCAGCAGCTGGGCGAGGATATGCGACAGCTGCTGAAGCTGTTCACGCACCTCTTCGCAATGGGCTTTCAGCCGCTCAGGATTACTGAGCCCCGGCGGCCTTTTTGGCTGAAACTGCGCCATACACTGCTCCACCAGACGGCAGAACAGATCGAGCTGTAAGGTGGTCCAGCCCGGGGTGATCTCGCCGCTCATTTCCAGCGCATCGCGGGCGACGTCCGGCAGATGATGGCCCTCATCCAGCACCAGCAGCAGGTTTTTCGCTGGCGGTAACACCGATTCGGTTTCCAGCGCGGCCATCACCAGCGCATGGTTGGCGACCACCACATCCGCATGTTCAATCTCGCGGCGGGCAACATAGAACGGACATTCACGAAACCAGTGGCAGTTGCTGGCCAGGCAGTTGGCTTTATCGGTGCTCAGGCGCTGCCACAGGGAATCCTCAATGGTGTCTTCGCAGTGATCGCGCAGGCCGTCCCACTGATGGCGGTTGAGGTTTTTTTCCAGCGTGGTGCACAGCGCGCGCTCATCCTTGCTGGCGGTCATCTGCTCATCAAGGAACAGCAGCAGATCGCCCTGCTTCTCTTCATCGGTGGCCAGCGCCGACAGATTGCGCGGGCAGACATAGCGCCCACGGCCAAAGGCCGCCGTGAACTGCAGATCGGGAATGATTTTCTTCAGCAGCGGCAAATCCTTGCTGTAAATCTGATCCTGCAGCGCCACGTTAGCGGTACTGACCACCAGCGGCTTCTTCTCGTCACGGCTGACCGCGATGCCGGGGATCAGATAGGAGAGCGTTTTCCCCACGCCGGTCGGCGCTTCAATCGCCAGATGGCGACCATCATCGCCCGACAGCGTTTTCGCCACTTCGGCAATCATCTGCCGCTGCGGCGCGCGGGGAATAAAATCGGGAATTTGTTGCTGAAGGGCTTTATACCATTCGGCAATTTGCGTTTTTAACGCGGCAGATAACGCCATGACAACCACTTTTTACTGAGACGGCCTGTATTTTTACACAGTATAAGGCTGACGTCAGCCTTCTTAGATTATTGTGTCGGCGCGGCACGCAATTTTACTAAATCGCGGAAGGTCCTGATCAGCGTCTCCCGGCTGCGCCCACGGCGGAAAATCAGTGAGAAAGAGGCCTGATAGCTGAACTGCTGCGGAGACAGCCTTTTCAGCCGCCCTTTCTCCACCCAGGGCCGCGCACAGTGTTCCGGCAGATAGCCGATATAACGCCCGGAGAGGATCAGGATCAGTTGCGCTTCAATACTTTCCACCGAAGCGGCGCTGGCCTTGAATCCACGCCGCATCAGCTCGGCCTGATTCCAGTAACTGCGGGTGACAAAGCCATAATCATGTAGATCCAGCGCATCGAGGTCCGGCTGGTCAAACAGCTGATGGCTGTCACTGCAGTACAGCCAGTGCTGCTCGTGATGCAGCGGCACCGTCACCAGGTTATTGACGTTAACCGGGAAATGACCGATGGCCAGATCCAGCCGGTTATCCAGCACCTTCTGCTGCAGCTCATTGGGATCGCGAACCGAAAGATTGAGGTAGACCGCCGGGAATCGCTCGCTGAACTGATTGATGCTCTCCGCCAGCCCCAGCCGGGTGTCGGTAGAGACGGAATCCACCACCCCCAGCGAAAAAACGCCGCCCTGTTCGGTTTTCAGCCCCTCAACCTGGCGGTCAAAGTCGGACAGCGTGCCCAGCAGCTGCAGGCTGTATTGCAAAAACTGTTCACCGCGCGGGGTTAACGAAAATCCGCCGCGTCCGCGCTGGCACAGCACAAAACCCAACCGCTGCTCCAGTTCGCTCATATAACCGCTGATCGCCGGCATGGTCATATTCAACTCTTGCTGCGCGCGGGAAAAGCCCTGGCAGCGGGCCACCGTGGCGAAAATAGTCAGTAGCTTGAGGTTGGGCAGACGGGTGGCGCTCACGGCGGATCCTCAGGGTCGGCAATCAGTTATGAATTTTCTGAACTGATTATTTGCTCTCAGGGATTTTTTCACAAGCCTGTACGACAGATGATGGCGTTTCATTTGCTGACTGCCCGGAGGCGCACCCGATGCAACCTGTTGATAATCACTCTTTCCCGCAGCCACAAAGCGGTAACGATATGCCGCGTTTTGCCGGACGTGGCACCATGATGCGCCTGCCGGCAGCCGACACGCCGGCTGGACTGGATGCGGCCTTTGTTGGCATTCCCCTGGACATCGGCACGTCGCAGCGCTCAGGCACCCGTTATGGCCCGCGCGCCATTCGGGCGGACTCGGTGATGATCCGGCCGTATAACATGGCCACCGGCGCGGCGCCGTTTGATTCACTGCGGGTGGCTGACCTCGGCGATGTGCCGATCAATACCTATAATCTGCATAAATCCGTACAGATTATCGAAGACTACTACACCGGGCTGAACGCCTTCCCGCTGGTGCCGCTTACGCTCGGTGGCGATCACACCCTGACGCTGCCCATTCTGCGCGCGCTGGTAAAAAAGCACGGACCGGTAGGACTTATCCATGTCGATGCGCATACTGATACCAATGACGACATGTTTGGCGAGAAGATTGCGCATGGCACCACCTTCCGCCGGGCGGTCGAAGAAGGATTACTCGATCTCAAACGGGTGATCCAGATTGGTCAGCGGGCGCAGGGCTATGATGCCGGCGATTTTCAGTGGGGCGTCGACCGGGGTTTCCGTCTGGTACCCGCTGAAAAATGCTGGTATCAGTCCATGGCACCGCTGATGGCAGAGGTTCGTGCGCAGATGGGCAGCGGCCCGGTTTATCTTTCCTATGATATCGACAGCTTTGATCCCGCCTGGGCACCGGGCACCGGCACGCCGGAAGTGGGCGGCTTAACCTCGATTCAGGGGCTGGAAATTGTGCGCGGATGCCGCGGTCTGAACCTGATTGGCGCTGACCTGGTTGAGGTTTCACCCCCTTATGATATCAGCGGCACCACCTCGCAGCTGGCAGCAAACATTCTCTACGAAATGCTCTGTGTGTTACCCGGAGTGAAATACAACTGAAGGCGCCCTGCGTCGGCACATTGATAAGGTCAGTCATGTCTGAACAAAATCTGGTTTTCCCGGCCCGTGTGTTGCGTGGCGCAGGGGTGATTCATCAGTTAGGAGAAATCTGTCGCGAGCTGGGGCAGCGCGCGTTGCTGATTGGCGGCCATCAGGCGCTGAAAGCGGTGGAGCCGCAGGTGCGAACGCAGCTGGCGGATGCAGAAGTGGCGCTGGTCGGCTGCGAATGGTTCGGCGGGGAAACCTCGCTCACGCAGATTGCCCGGCTGGGTGAGCTGGCAATGGCGTTAAGGGCGGATGTGATTATCGCCACCGGCGGAGGCAAGTCGCTGGATACCTGTAAGGCGGTAGGCGCTGAATGCAATATCCCGGTAATTACCCTGCCCACCATTGCCGCCACCTGTTCGGCGGTGACGCCGCTGAGTATTCGTTACGATGATAACGGCAACTTTCACGATATCTTTCCGCTGCATCAGGCGCCGGCGGCGGTGATTATCGACAGCGAACTGCTGGCGCTGGCACCGCTGCGCTGGCTGGCGGCTGGCCTCGGCGATACGCTGGCCAAGTGGTATGAATTCCGTGCGGTCAGCCAGCGTCACCCGGCGCTGGATGCCAACGCCCGTTCTTCGCTGGCGCACAGCCATATCTGCTATGAAATTATCGCCGCCCACGGGCCGAAAGCGGTCGAGGCGGTGCGCAAAAATCTGCCTGATCACCATCTGGATCAGGTGCTGGACGTGATCTTTACCTTTGCCGGCCTGACCTCATTGATGAGCAATGGCGCGCATGCCGCAGCCGCACACGCGATTTATGAAGGCTTTACCTTCTGCGATAAAACCCGCGAATTCGGTCACGGCCTGCTGGTGGGCTACGGCAATCTGTGTCTGCTGGCGCTGGAAAATCGCAGTGATGAAGAGTTGCTGCATGAGATGGCGTTGGCGCACAAATGCGGCGTGCCGCTGAGTCTGCAAGAGATTGCCGGGCTGACGGAGGAAGAGCTTGAGGTGATTGTCCGCGAGTCGGTACACGCGCCGGATATGGAAAACATGGCCGAACCGGTTACTGTCGAGGCGCTGTACCAGGCGATTGCCCGCGTGGAGGCGCTGGCAGCGCAGCGATAAGCCGCGAAGTTAGTGGTGAAAACGGCGCCTTTCGGCGCCGGTAAACCCGCAGCAAACGCTATCCTCCAGGTTATCCAGTAAAGCTTCGCTTTCGCTCTCCTCCGGATTCTCCAACCCACCTTCGCTTTCGCTATCGGCCTGCTGATGCCAGCAGACGCTAGCTTCCGCTATCCGTTTCCAGCCGGGCTTTGCCGATGCGGCCGATAAACGGCAGGCGCAGCGCGGGAGATTTCACATCCACGCCCATATTGAAGCCGAGGATATTGATCTCCAGCCCTTCCTCCCCACCCAACGTTAATCCCAGCACGCCCAACAGCGAGGCCTGGAAACCGCGTCCTGACGGCGGCAAACCGACCGGATTGGTCAGCGGCCGGAAATCTTTGCCGATGGCGTTAGCGGGCAGATCGAGCTTCAGCGCGGGGACTTCGCGGCCAATGTGCGCCAGGAAGGTATTGCTGTTCGGGCCAGGCCAGACGCGGTAGGTGTGCGGCCACGGATAGCTTTTAATTGCCGCTTCAATCTGCGGGATCATCGCCTCTGCGCCAGCGCCCCGGTGATCGACGATCAGCTGCGGCTGACCGCCAAACCAGTAACCGTCCGGCAGGGTGAAATTCTCTCTGATGACGTTGTTACTTCCCCAGCTCACCACTTCATAGCGGCGGAACTGCGTCTCGCCAGCCTTCTTAAAGATGATCCACGGATGAACAGCCAGCAGCCCGCGCCAGCTAAAGGCAGGCGCAATATACACCTGCACAATGGCGGTCTGCCTGAAGGCCACCGGATCGGGGGCGATGCCGGCGGAATCCCGTTTCGCTGTGGACCAACTCTGACCGGTCATCGCCGTACCGTTCTGCGAGGCGTTAAGGTAACTCTGGCCGAAAGAGAGCAGCATGATGCAGATAAATCCAATACTTAACACTTTCAACGTGAGCATAGTTCCTTGATCCACCTGGGGGAAAAACGGGCATTAAAGGAAAGTAACCCCCGCAGCGCCTGAAGGTCAACTGCGGGGATTTTTTTAATGCACCGTCAGCAGATTCAGCAGTTCCTGCATATCGGTCTGCTGCTCCAGCGTCAGGCAGTAAGCTTCCAGCGCGGCGGTTTGCTGCGCCGGTAACACCCTGACCGCCAGCTGTTGAAACTTCAGCAACAACGCCTCATCGCTCAATGGGTTTTGCGGCGATCCCAGCGGAACGGTCACCTGCTTACGCCCGCGCTCGCCGCTAAGCGTTTCCAGCTCAACAATCGGCTCTTCGTTGCTGTTCTGGCTGGCGTCGACATGCAGCACAATGCGTTCCAGCATGGCGGCCATCTCTGTGCTGCCGCGTTTTTCCGCGTCATACGCCGCGAGGCCCGCATGGCCATACAGCACGCGTGCGGCCATCGCGTAAGGCAGGCTCATCTGCGCCGCCGCCAGGCTTGCAAGATCGCTGTTGCCGCACATCTCCTGCAGGAAAGGATTGAGGTAAACGTGAAGGCGGGCAATCTCTGCGGCGCTGCAACGATGGGCTGCCATCAACTCGCCAACGGCATCCACCGCCGAATGCGTGCCGCGGCAGGAGGCATAGGGCTTGATCGAACAACGGTTGAGTTTCCATACCAGCCCCAGTTCGGCGGTCAGCGCTTGCGGTTGCCGACTGGAAGGAGCCAGCGTCTTCAGGAAGCCGCCCCAGAGATCCTCAAAGGTTTGTGATGCCCCAGTGATTCCCTGGCCGGCGAGCATCGCCGCCAGCACCCCGCCCTCTGCGGCCCGTCCGGCGTGCAGCTTCTTGCTTTGCGAACCGTCGTGGATAAAGCCCCATAAGCCGCCGCTAAAGCTGGCCGCTATGCCCAACGCCTGCACCGTTTGGTTCTGATTAAGCTTAAGTAATGAGGCCACCGCCGCCGCCGCGCCAAATACGCCGCAGGTGGAGGTGGAATGCCAACCGGCTTCGTTGTGCGGTGCATAGCCACCGCAGGCTTCCAGCACCCGGCGGCCAATCTCATAGCCCAACACCACGGCGGTAATCAGCTCGCGGCCCGTGACATCAGGCGGGCACAGTGGCAGCACCGCCATCACCGCAGGCAGCACCACCGCGCCGGAGTGATCGCAACCGCCGGTATCGTCCAGCTCATACATATGCGCTGCAATACCGTTCAGCCAGGCCGCATTACGCGGCGAGGTGGCCAGCGAACGTCCCCAGACGCGGGCAGCCGGCGCGCAGCCTTCAGCCAGCACCGTTTGCTGAACCGCCAGCGCGATCGGGCTGTTGCTGCCCGCAAGGGTCGCGCCGAAGGTATCCAGAATATGCCGTTTGGCGCGCTCAACCAGCGCCTCAGGCAGATCGCTGAAGGTGGTTTGCACGACAAAGCGGGCCAGTTGATTGATGCTCTGGCTCATGCTTGCTGCTCCTGACGCTGGCGCTGGAAGATCTCCGCTGGGTGTTCGCTGACGTTATCCGGCTGGGTCTGCCACCACGCCGCCACTTCTCCGGCGCTGGCCAGCCAGACCTTTTCATGGCTGCGGATAAAGTCCAGCAGTTCGCCAAGCAGGCCAATGCGCCCGGCCGTCCCGATGATTTCGGGATGCAGGCGTAAGACGTAGCACAGGCCAAAGCGGTGGAAGCCCTGAAAATCGAGCTTCATATTTTCCAGCGTCTGCTGATACGAGGCGATGCGCGACTGCCCCGGCGGCACCGCCGGACTGAGGTTGAAGGCGAAGTAAGGCTCGTCTTCCAGTTCATAGTGCATCGGCAGTTCCACCAGCCGGGTGGCCGGATGAAAATAGGGCAAATCGTCACCGCGCCAGCTGGAAGACCAGCGGATGCCGCGATCGCTCAGCGCCGCTGCCAGCCCCGGTTTCCACTGCCCGGCCGGCGTGCGGAATCCCACCGGACGCTGGCCGCAGGCGGCTTCCAGCCGGTCGCAACCGGCAGTGACGCTGCTTACCTGCTCCGCCAGCGTCAGGGTATCGAAATTCTGATGGCGATCGCCGCTGCCGGCAATTTCATGCCCCGCGGCGACGATCCGCGCGAACACCTCAGGATTCTCTTCCGCCACGATAGCGGGCAGACACCAGCTTGCGCGCACGTTCTTCTCTGCCAGCAGCTTCAGCAGGCGATCGACGCCGCGAAGCGTGCCGTAACGCCAGACCGACAGGGTTTTATCGCGCCCGGCCACGGCGGGGGTGTGCGTCAGAATGCCGTGAATATCATTGAAATCGATGGTCAGCACCACGGCGGATTGCTGCCCGTCTGGCCAGCGTGTGGGTTCAGTCATGCTGCTGCTCCTTGAGATACCAGTGGGCGACATCGCGGCAGCGGGCGAACCACACGTTGCGCTGGCGCATATGCGCGATAAATTGTTCCAGCAGCAGAATGCGGCCGGGTTTCCCGCTAATTTTCGGATGGAACAGGGTGGTCAGACACAGCCCTTCGTCCATCGCGCCATCAAATTCGCGGCACCAGTTATCCAGCGTCAGGGCATAGCTGGCGGTGCGATCCAGCCCTTTCGGGAAGTCCGGCTCGCGGGTGTAGGCCAGCGAGGCATAATCATCCATCTCCCATTTGCCGGGGATTTCCACCAGCTTCTGCGTAAAACCCGGCACGGCGATGGCGTAGGGCCGGTCGTCGCCGCGCATACTGCTGGAATAGGTGACGCCAGCGTCCAGCAATATGCCCGGCGTCTCGTGGTGCCAGTCGCCCGATGGCGTGCGGAACCCCTCGGCACGGATACCGAGGTGTTGCCAGAAAATCTCACGGGATGTCGCCATCACCTGACGCTGCTGTTCGCCGCTCAGGGCATAGAAGGATTCATGGCGGTAACCGTGATACGCCACCTCATGCCCTTTTTCGACGATGGCGGCGCACTGCTGCGGCCACTGCTCCACCACCCACGCCGGAATAAAGAAGGTGGCGGGAACGTCAAACTGCTCCAGCAGATCGAGGATCCGCCCCAGCGCGCGGAACGGACCGTAGCCGCCGAAGGTGAAATACTCGGGCGTCTGCCAGATCGTGCCGTTAAGCATCGCGTCACCGGTGGGGCCATCGAGATCGAAGGCCAGTGCCATACAGCCCTGCTTGCCTTGCGGCCAGCGCGGGCGAACGTCAGGTGAGGTCATCATCAGTTCCCGTTCACGGTCGCTGTTTTCACGGCGTTATCCGCCAGGCCCCATTTGCTGAGGATCTTCACATAGCTGCCATCGGCGATCATCGCATTGACCGCGCCCTGCACCGCTGCAATCAGCGCCGGATCGTTTTTGTCGATCGCCATGCCGGTGAACTGCGAAGCGATCGCCTTATCCAACGGTTTGTAGGTGTTTTTCTCCAGGTTCATCACGTACGGCAGGGTTTCGCTGCCCTGCACCGCGCCATCCAGACGACGCTGACGCAGCTGGGTACGCGCATCTGCCGTACCTTCCGCGCCGACCACCACGATAGCGGGCTTACCTTTGGCTTCGCAGTTGGCCTGGCTCCATTTGGCGATTTCCTGTGGGAAGGTGGTGCGACGGCTGGTGCCGACTTTCTTGCCACACAAATCGGTCGCGCTGTTGATGTCCTTGCGCGCCGCTAAGGTGTAGAACTGCGGGCCGGTAGTGAAGTAGTCGATAAAGCTGACCACCTTCTGACGTTCGGCGGTGTCGGTCATGCCGGACATCACCATATCGACACGCTTAGTTGATACGGCATTAACCATCTGTTCAAAGGCAATTTCCTGCCAGTTGATTTTGACCCCCAGCTTCTCGCCAATCGCGTTACCCAGGTCGACATCGACGCCGGTTAAGGTATTGGTGGCCGGATCTTTGAATTCCATCGGTGGATAGTTCGGCATGATGGCCACGGTCAGTGCGCCTTTCGCTTTCAGGGCAGCAGGCAGCTCCGCAGCCCAGGCGGCGGAGTTAAGCAGAACAGCGGCAGCAACGGCAGTAAGCACGATCTTTTTCATCTGATTTACCCTGGTTATTAAAGAAGAATGGCGTTGATAAAATTCTGCATCCGCGGATTTTGCGGATTCAGCAGGATGTCTTCGGGCGCACCGCGTTCGATAATGCGACCTTCATCCATGAACACCACCTGGTTGGCCACCTCACGGGCAAAGCCCATTTCATGGGTGACCACCACCATCGTGGTTCCTTCTTTTGCCAGCGTCCGCATCACGGCCAGCACTTCGCCGACCATTTCCGGGTCAAGCGCCGAGGTTGGCTCGTCGAACAGCATCAGCTTGGGCTTCATCGCCAGCGCGCGGGCAATCGCCACACGCTGTTGTTGTCCGCCGGAAAGCGCCTGCGGATAGGCGTGCGCCTTACTGGATAACCCCACCCGATCCAGCAGCGCCATCGCTTCTTCCGTCGCTTCCCGCTTTGGCCGCAACAGCACCCTGCACGGCCCTTCAATCACGTTTTCCAGCGCGGTTTTATGCGGGAACAGGTTAAAACGCTGGAAAACCATGCCGGTTTGCAGCCGCTGACGGGCAATCTGCTTGTCGCTCAGCGGATGCAGTTTGTTGCCGGCCATGCGGTAGCCGGCCAGTTCGTTGTCGATCCAAATCCCGCCCTGATCGACCCTCTCCAGCTGGTTAATGCAGCGCAGAAAAGTGCTTTTGCCGGAGCCGGACGGCCCCAAAATGCACATCACCTCGCCGTAATTTACCTCCAGACTGACGTCCTTCAGGGCATGGAAATGGTCGAAGTACTTGTTCACCTCAACGGCTCTGACGATATTTCTCATCGCAGGAATTCCTTAGTTGCGGCGGCGCTGGCCGCGTGAGAAGTAGCGCTCAAGGCGGCTCTGCCCGAACGACAGCACGGTAACGATAATCAGATACCAGATGCCCGCCACGAACAGCAGCTCCATCACCCGCGCATTGGCGTAGTAGATGTTCTGCGTGTTGTAGAGCAGTTCGGAGTACTGGATCATGCTCGCCAGGCTGGTGGTTTTGATCATGCTGATAAATTCGTTGCCGACCGGCGGCAGGATCACCCGCATCGCCTGCGGCAGGATGATGCGTTGCAGCGCCTGCAGACGCGGCATGCCAATCGACTTCGCCGCCTCATACTGACCGGTATCAACAGATAACAGGCCGGCACGCACCACTTCCGAGGTGTACGCGCCCTGGTTGATGCTCAGCCCCAGCAGCGCCGCGACAAACGGCGTCATCACGTTGACGGTTTCGACGCTGAACACGCCGGGAATGGCGATCACCGGGAACACCAGCGCCAGGTTGAACCACAGCAGCAGCTGGAGGATCAGCGGCGTACCGCGAAAGACCCAGGCATAGCCGACCGAGAGGTAATGCAGCACCGGGTTGGGCGACATATACATAATCGCCGCCACCACGCCGAAGAAGATGCCCAGCGCCATCGCCAGGATCGACATCACCAGCGTATTCACCACCCCGTCCAGAATCGCGCGGGCGGTAAAGAACTGCCCGACATAGGACCACTCGATTTTGCCCTGCGAAAAGGCGTGCACCAGCGAGCCGAGCAACAGGATGATCACCACCGTGGCGGTGATGCGCCCGTAATAGCGCTTGGGGACCATCTGGTAGCGCTTGAGATCGTAAGCGGGGTCGGCTGCCCTGCCCGTCTCGTTAACGTTTTGCGAACTGTTCATTCCGGCTCCGGAGGTTGTAGGCTGAGAAATTACAGACGAGGGCCCTGATAGACGCTCACCCACTCGGCCTGCTGCTGGATACGCGCTTTCAGGCGGCTAATCTGCTCGCTGACGCGCGCCGGTGCGGTGCCGCCGAAGCCGTCGCGGGAATGGATCGCCGCTTCCAGCGTCAGCGCACTGCGCACTTCTGGCGTCAGCCGGACATCGACCTCAGCCAGCTGGTCGTCGGTCAGATCGGACAGGCCCTGCTGATGGAATTCACACAGCTGAACCAGTTTGCCGGTGATCTCATGCGCCTCCTTAAACGGCACGCCGCGCATCGCCAGCCAGTCAGCCACTTCGGTAGCGAGGGTGAAGCCATCCGGGGCCTGAGCCAGCATCTCCCCGGTGTTGACCTTCATGGTTTCAATCATGCCGGCCATTGCAGGCAGCACTAACAGCAGGGTGTCGACCGAATCAATGGCGCTGCGTTTGTCTTCACTCAGGTCACGGTTGTAGGAGAGCGGCATCGCCTTCATGGTGGCCAGCATCGCCGTCAGGTTGCCGATCAGGCGGCCGCTGCGACCGCGCGTCAGCTCGGCAATATCCGGATTCTTTTTCTGCGGCATGATCGAGCTGCCGGTGGCATAGCTGTCGCTGATTTCTACCCAGCGGAACTGGCGGGAGGTCCACAGGCAAATCTCTTCGCTGATGCGCGACAGGTTGACGCCAATCATGCTGGTGATAAACAGGAATTCGGCAACGTAGTCGCGGCTGGCCACGGCATCAATCGAGTTCTCGCACGGGGCGCGATAGCCCAGCTCTTTCGCCGCCAGTTCCGGGCGACGCGCAATGGCGGAACCGGCCATCGCTGCTGCGCCGAGTGGCGAGAAGGCGCTGCGGTGATCCCAGTCCTGAATGCGTTCAATATCCCGTGAGAACGACTGCGCATGGGCCAGCAGCTGATGAGCAAACACAATCGGCTGAGCCTGCTGAAGATGGGTGAAACCGGGCGCGAGGGTATGAGTGTGCTGGTCGGCCTGGAAAATCAATGCCTTCTGCAGCGCCAGCAATGCGGTGGTGATATTGCGGACGTTATCGCGCAGATACAGTCGCAGATCGTTGACGGTCTGATCGTTACGAGAACGGCCCGCGCGCAGCTTGCCGCCCAGCGCGCCAAGCCGCTCGGTCAGGACGCGTTCGATAAAGGTATGAACATCTTCATCAGCCGCGATCGGATCGACCTTTCCTGCCCGGTAATCCAGGTCGAGCTGGTCGATAGCGGCGGTCATGTGCCCGGTTTCTTCTGCGGTAAGCAGGCCCGCGCGCTGAAGTTCGTGCGCATGCGCCCGGCAGCCGGCGAGGTCATAAGGTGCCAGTGCAAAATAGTATTCAGGGCTGCGCGACAGCGCGGTTAAGGCGGCGGCTGGTGGCGTTTTAAAACGGGCACCCCATAAACGATCGGCACTGTCTGACATAATTTCTCTCTTATGGCGAGGTTAACGCCGGATCCGCAGGAGAATAAGGAAATCCTCTGGAAACAGCCTTAACGATAAATAAAGGTTATATTTGCGTACTGTCTGGTATTTCGTGTCTGATTCAGGTTCACTCTTACTTTCACTGTATTTAAGCCGGGGTTGAATAGTTATTATGGAAAGTAAGGTTTCCAATGCGGGAAACATGAATTATCCGCGCAGCGATAATTCATCGATAACCATTAACAATGTCGACCTGAAGTTATTGCGTGTATTTAAATGTGTCGTGGAAGCCGGCGGGCTGACCTCTGCCAGTCATGAACTGAATATTGGTCTGGCGGCAATCAGTAAACAGGTGTCGGATTTGGAGATCCGTTTAGGGATGACTCTGTGCAGCCGTGGGCGGGAAGGCTTTGAGCTGACGGAGTACGGCATTACCGTTTATCAGGCCACGCTGGAGCTGTTTTCGTCGCTGAATACCTTCCGCGACAGGCTGCATAACAGCCGCAATGAACTGCTGGGCGACCTGAGTATTACCGTGGTCGATAACACCATTTCTGACCCGCATTCGCCGGTCACCAAAGCCGTGCAGCGACTGCATATTGCTGCACCAAAAGTAAACATCCGGCTGCAAACCGCGCATCTGGATGATATTGAAAAAGGATTAAATGAGGGCCGTTTTAATTGTGCTATTGCGCCGGTTTATGATGAGAAGAGTGACTTCGATTATTATTCTGCCTACAGCGAAACCTCGGCATTATATTGCAGCAGTGAGCATGCGTTATTTTCAATGGCGGATGCCGACATTACCCTTGAATTATTAAAACAACAAAAGATCATTAATCATACCTATGTCACACATCGCCACGGCAATAAGCTGTTTGCCTTTAATGAGAGCAACATTCAGGCGGTACAGGTTGAAGCGGTGGCGATGCTGATCCTCACCGGGCATTTTATTGGTTATTTACCGACGCATTACGCCGCGCGATATGTGCAGGAGAATAGCATCCGCGCCGTCGGCCCGGATGCGTTGCAGGTGCATACACCCTTCTGTCTGATAATAAAAAAAGGCCGCAAGATAAATCAGATTATTAAACTGTTTATGGATTCGCTGGGAATAGCCTGAGCGCCTGCACCATCATGATGCGCACCCTTGGCTTTTTTTTCAGCCCACCCGCTTAAACATCACCGTGGTGGCATCAAACACCCCTTCGGTGGAGAGCGCGTAATGCGGGATCTGACCGCTTATCTGCCAGCCCTGCGCCAGATACAGTTGCTCTGCCACATCGCCGCTGCGGGTATCCAGCACCAGCAAGGTTCTTCCCTCCTGCTCAGCCCGTTTCTCCGCCTGATGCAGTAATTCGCGGGCGATGCCCTGCCGTCTGGCTTTGGGATGGACCAGCAGCTTGGCCATTTCCGCGCGATGCTGGCCGTTAGGCATCATGCCCAACACCACTATCACCGTCGCCACGATCTCGCCCTGCTGGCGGGCCACGATTAACCGTTTATCGCCACTGGCCAGGCTGGTCACCACGCCCTGCCAGAAAGTGAGCATGGGCTGCGGATCCAGCGAGATAAAACCAATGCTGGCGCCTTCTGCCACACAGCCGTGCAGAACGTTGTACAACGCGTCCTGTTCACTGGCTGCCTGTTCTGCACTGAGAAGCTGATACTGAATTTCATTCATGGACGACACACCACCAACGCGTAATGCGCACCTTCGGCCTCCGGCGCGTGGAAAGAGGAGCGGCCAAACAGGTGAAAGCGCAGGCAATCACCGGCTTCCAGCCGCCACTGCTCGTCGTTCATGCTGAACTCCAGCACGCCGGCGAGCATCCAGATATGTTGTTCAATGCCTTCTACGGGCGGCGCGTCATATTCAATCAGCGCCCCGCTCTGCAAACGCCCTTCCACCAGCTCAGCGTGAAAAGGGGTGGCCGGCGGTGAAACGCTGCGCCGGTGATAGCCATTTTCGCGGTCCTGCCAGACGGTCTGCGCGCCCGCGCGCAGAAGCTGCGGCCCCTGCTCTTCAACCTCACTCAGCAGACGCGACATAGTCAGCCCGTAGGCAATGCACAGGCGGTTCATCAGGGCGGCGGTTGGGCTGGTCTCGCCCCGCTCAATGCGCGACAAAGAGGCCCGGCTGATGCCGGTCAGCTCAGCCAGGGTTTCCAGCGACCAGCCTTTTTCCAGACGTAAATCCGCCAGCCGCTGGGCCAGACGTCGGTCGGTATTGGCAAGAGGTTCCATAAAAATCTCATAAAAGGGAAAGTTTCTCTAAATTGAGATCTACAGGGATTTAGTGTGAACTTCAACTTGTACAGAAAAATAATAGTTGTACAGCAATGGAGAGTTCGCTACGGTTAGGTGGAGTGGGCAGATCGTGAGGAAATGAATGGCATTGTACAGTATTGGTGACGTCGCAGTCCGCTGCGGTATCAATCCCGTCACGCTACGGGCATGGCAGCGTCGCTACGGCTTATTAA
Organism: Erwinia billingiae Eb661; assembly: GCF_000196615.1. Classification (NCBI taxonomy): domain Bacteria; kingdom Pseudomonadati; phylum Pseudomonadota; class Gammaproteobacteria; order Enterobacterales; family Erwiniaceae; genus Erwinia; species Erwinia billingiae. The sequence continues at coordinate 1,577,553 of NC_014306.1, read as the reverse complement.
AACCCCAGCGGACCGAAGGCGGTCACCGCCAGTTTGATGACGAAGATATTCTTCGCATCGAAGAGATTAAACGCTGGGTGCAAAGTGGCGTCCCTGTCGGCAAGGTCAAGGCGCTGTTAGAAGGCGAAAACGTTAACGTCCATGATGGATGGGTCACACTGCAGGAAGAAATGATGGCGGTCCTCCGTCATGTCAGGCCGGCAAAACTTCGCGCTAAAATTGCGGCAACCGGTCGTGAAAATCCGGCAGATGTGTTGATTGACCACGTTTTCATCCCAATCAGACAGCGGCTGGGGCTGGATCAAAATACCGCCAGGACCATGTGCAGTTTGCTGGATGGTGCTTTAATTGATTATGTCGCCTTCTGTTTAACCGGTTCGCGTAAGAAACCTGGCAAGGACGCGTTGCTGATGGGTTGGGCCAATGAAGACCGCACCCGACTCTGGTTAGAAGCATGGCGGCTGTCGCAGCAGGGTTGGCGAATCGATGTGCTGGCTGAACCCCTTGAGATGCCGCGCCCTGAACTGTTTCCGGGCCAAAAAATCTTTGTGTTCACCGGTAAACCCCTCACCCGCCGACAGCAGGAACAGCTGACGCACTGGCACGAACAGGGGTTCTTAATCACCTATATCAACAGCTGAGGCTGAGGAGTGGCATATGACACAGCAGGAAACGCTGGCCAGACTAGTGGCGTTTTACCAGACGCTGGAGGCCAGCAAGCTCAACCAACTGGCCGACATTTACCACTCTGATATCTGCCTGGCAGACCCGGTCGGTGAACATCGCGGGCTGCCGGTGGTCTCGGACTACTTTTCTTCACTGCTGAAAAACCTGCGCTACTGCCGGTTTGACGTCTCGCAGACTCACCATTTTGACAATAACGCCCTGCTGATCTGGCGAATGTTCTATGCGCACCCATCCCTGCAAGGCGGCGCGGAGCAGACGCTGGAGGGCAGCAGCTACATCCAGTTCCGCGACGATAAGATCAGTTTTCAGCGCGATTACTACGACATGGGCGCCATGCTGTACGAAAAGATCCCCGTGCTGGGATCGGTAATCAGGCAGCTTAAAAAGAGGTTACAACCATGAAACGGGTGTTAATTACCGGCGCAAGCTCCGGAATTGGTTACCAACTGGCGCTCGATTATGCCGCCGACGGCTGGCACGTTACCGCGTGCGGCAGAAATCGCGCCAAGCTGGAAACGCTGCGGGAACACCACAGCGACATCGTGCTGTGCGTGTTTGATATCACCGATCTGAATGAGACCCGCCAGGCGCTGCTGGGTAAAAGTGCCAGCCTGGTGATCCTCTGTGCCGGCACCTGTGAGTACCTTAATCACGGCGTGGTGGAAGCGGAGAAAGTCCATCGGGTGATGAGCACCAATTTCAACGGCCCGGTGAACTGTCTGGACGTGCTGCTGCCGCAGCTGGCCCCCGGCAGCCGGGTGGCGCTGGTCGGGTCGACCGCCAGCCTGGTGCCGATGCCTCGGGCCGAAGCCTATGGTGCCTCCAAAGCCGCGCTGGCCTACTTCGCCCGCAGCCTGGCCCAGGATCTGAAGCGTCAGCAAATCGCCATCAGCCTGGTGCAGCCCGGTTTTGTCGATACTCCCCTGACCGAGCGCAACGATTTTCCAATGCCGATGATCATCAACGTCAATCAGGCTTCGCGCTGCATTCGTGAAGGCCTGGCGAAAGGCAAAGCGGAAATCTCCTTCCCGCGCCTGCTCTCCTTTATTCTGCGCATGACCTCCCGTCTGCCGGTATCGCTACAGCGTCTGCTTACCCAACAGATAGCGAGGTAATCTTTGAGAATTGCGATTGTAGGCAGTGGGATTTCCGGGCTCAGCTGTGCATGGAAGCTGGCAAACAAAGCAGAAGTGCATCTGTATGAGGCCGGCGACACGCTGGGCGGACATACCGCGACGGTTGACGTGGAACTGGCGGGCAAACGCTGGGCGATTGATACCGGTTTTATCGTTTACAACGATCGGACCTATCCGCGTTTTCTATCGCTGATCGCCGAGCTGGGGCTGGAAAGCAGGCCGACCGAAATGAGCTTCTCGGTGCGCAACAATCGCAGCGGCCTGGAGTACAACGGCCATACGCTGAGCACGCTGTTTGCTCAACGCAGCAACCTGTTAAAGCCGAGCTTCTGGCGTTTCCTGATGGAAATCGTGCGTTTCAATAAACGCGGCAAGGCCTGGCTGGAACATCAGTCGGAGCAGGGAACGCTGGATGATTTTTTGCAGCATGAGGGCTTCAGCCAGTTCTTCGCCCAGCACTACATTCTGCCCATGGGCGCGGCGATTTGGTCAACGTCACTGGCTGAGATCCGCCAGATGCCGCTGTCGCTGTTTCTGCACTTCTTTAACCATCACGGCCTGCTGGATTTGAGCCAGCGCCCGCAGTGGTATGTGGTGCCAGGCGGGTCCAGAGAATATATCCGCCGGCTGATCGCGCTGGTGGGCGACAAGCTCACCGTACATCTTGCCACACCGGTGCTGAAAGCGGTGCGTCATCCACAGGGTGTGACCCTGCACAGCGCGCGCGGTGAGGAGAGCTATGACCAGGTGATTTTCGCCTGCCACAGTGACCAGACGCTGAACCTGCTGGCCGATGCCACCGCAGAAGAACGCGAGATGCTGCTGGGCGTGCCTTACAGCGCCAACGAAGTGATCCTGCATACCGATACGTCGCTGCTGCCGGAAAACCGCCGCGCCTGGGCCAGCTGGAACTACCGGCTGGATGATACGCAGGCCGGCGACGAGCTGTTGGGCGCCAGCGTCACCTACAACATGAACATTTTGCAGGGCATCAAGTCATCCGAGACCTTTTGTGTCTCGCTGAATGCCACGCAACCGATCGATCCGGCCAAAGTGCTGGGTCGCTATAGCTACCATCATCCGCAGTTCAGTCTGCAAAGCCTGATCACCCAGACCGAACGGCTGCGGCTGAATGGCTGTAACCGCAGCTGGTTCTGCGGCGCATGGAGCTATAACGGCTTCCATGAAGACGGCATTCGCAGCGGGCTGGATGTGGTGGCCGGCATGGAACAGGCGGGATTGCTATGAACAGCGCCCTGTACAGCGGCCACGTGCGTCACCGGCGTTTCACCCCGGTGGATCATCAGTTCAGCTACCGCATTTTTATGCCGCTGATTGACCTTGATGAGCTGCCACTGCTGCGCAGCGTCGGCATCCGGCCCGGCAAGTTTTCCTGGGCCTCTTTTTGCCAGGAGGATTATCTTGGCGGCGGCGACATTAAGCAGCGGGCGCAAACGCGGATTGCCGAACTGACCGGCGAGCAGCTCAACGGCCGGGTGATGTTACTGACCCAGTTGCGCTATCTCGGCAGCGCGTTTAACCCGGTAAATTTTTACTACCTCTACGATGACGCCGACAGCCTGCGCTGGATGCTGGCCGAAGTGCGCAATACGCCGTGGAACGAACGCCATACCTATGCGGTGAAGCCAGACGGCAGCGAAACCACGCAGAAAGCGTTTCACGTTTCGCCGTTTAACCCGATGGATATGGTCTATCACTGGCGGCTTTCCGCGCCCGGCAAATCGTTGTCGGTGCACATTGAGAATCACCGGGCCGGTCGCGAATTTGATGCCACGCTGCACCTGCGTCATCAGCCGCTGACCCGCAAGACCTTGCGCCACCATCTGTGGCGGTTTCCGCTGATCACCCTGAGAACCGGACTGGCCATTTACTGGCAGGCCTGGAAGTTGTGGCGCAAAGGCGCGCCGATCTATGACCACCCCAAGTCGGAGAAATAGCGGATGTGTATACCGGAACTGACCCTGACCCGTCGCGGTAAAGCGGGCAAACGTTTGTCCACCTCACGACGGCTGATTTTTTCTCTGTTGCAACATCTGCAAGGGGCGGGTCTGCGTCTGCACGATCCGCACCTCGGCACCCATTTCTTTGGCGACAGCCAGGCGGCGATCCAGGCTGAAGTGGTGGTTCATCACTCCAGCGCTTATCGTCGGGTGTTGTTCGGCGGCAGCATTGCCGCAGCGGAAACCTATATGGACGGTGACTGGGATACGCCAGATTTAACGGCGGTGATCCTGACGCTGGCCACCAATATGCCGGTGCTGGATAAGCTGGAGTCGCGGCTGAGCTGGATGTCGTCGCCGCTGAACAGGATGCGCCATGCGTTTCGCCGCAACAGCGTGAAACAGGCGAAGCGCAATATCGCCGCACATTATGACCTGGGCAACGATTTCTACACCGCGTTTCTCGACCGGGCGATGCTCTACTCGAGTGCCTGTTACAAGCAGCCGGAGATGACGCTGGAACAGGCGCAGCAGGAAAAAATGCGCCGTCTGTGCGTCAAGCTGGGGCTGGGCCCCAACGATCACCTGCTGGAAATCGGCACCGGTTGGGGCGCGATGGCCGAGTTCGCGGCACGCGAGTACGGCTGCCGGGTGACCACTACCACCATTTCCCAGGAGCAGTATGACTACAGCTGCCAGCGCATTCAGGCGGCGGGGCTGAGCGATCGGGTCACGGTGCTGAAAGAGGATTACCGCAACCTGACCGGTCAGTATGACAAGCTGGTGTCGATCGAAATGATTGAGGCGGTGGGCAAAAACTATATCCCGCTGTTTTTCGAACGCTGTCAGCAGCTGGTAAAACCCGGCGGCCGCATGGCCTTGCAGGCAATCACCATCAGCGAAGAACGTTTCGACAGCTATGCGCGGGGCGTTGATTTTATCCAGCGCTATATTTTCCCCGGCGGTTTTTTGCCGTCGGTCAATTTGCTGCAAAAGACCATGAACGAGCTGACGGATTTCGTCAGTCTGGATCTGTTTGAGATGGGGCTGGATTACGCGCGCACGTTGCAGGAGTGGCGTCACCGTTTCGATCACGCCTGGCCGCAGCTGGAAAAAGGCCGTTTTGACGAACACTTCCGCCGCATGTGGCTGTTCTATCTATGCTATTGCGAAGCAGGCTTCCGCGCGAAAACCATCGGCACCGTTCAGCTCACCGCGGAGCGGGCATGAGCACCCTGCGCTTCTGGCTGCTGACGCTCGGGTTTGACCTCTACTGGGCGCTGGCTGTCGGGATGCGCGAGCGCGCGGTTTACGCGTTAGTGGTCATTGCGCTGCTGGCCTGGTGGGCCAGCGATGCCGCCATCCGGCTGCGGGTGTTAGCGGTGGCGCTGGTGGGGTTAGCCATGGACAGTCTGTGGCTGTGGCTGGATCTGTTCCATTTCGCCGACGCACACTGGGTGCCGCTGTGGATGCTGTCGTTATGGCTGGCCTATGCCTGCTGGTGGCCGCTGTGCCTGCACCGCTACGCCTTAAGCGGACCGTTACTGGCGGTGCTGGGCGCCGTTGTTGGTCCGTTCACCTATTATCTCGGTGAACGACTGGGCGGCATGGAACTGACCGCGTCGCCATTAAAAGTCTTTGGCCTGATGGCCATCGGCTGGGCGATTTATCTGCCGCTTACCCGCAGGCTGCTGCAAAGGAGTGAGAGATGAGATCGCTGTTGCTGATGATGCTGGTACTCTCGCCGCTGGCGCAGGCCTCCGACTGGCAGCGCTGGCAGCCGGTGGGGAAAGCTACGCTGACATGGGGACCGTTTACGGTTTACGATTCGCAGCTGTTTACACCGGCGGGCACGTTTACGCCGCAGCAGTGGCCGTTAGCGCTGGTGATCACCTACCGCCGCGACATCAGCCATCAGGATCTGACTCAGGCCACCGAAGAGCAGTGGCAGGCGCAAAACATTGGCACCCTTAGCCAGCGTCAGGCGTGGATCACCGCATTAAACCGACTGTGGCCCGACGTCACGGACGGCACCCGACTGGCTTTTCAGGCCAGCCAACAGGGTGGACAGTTTTACTGGCAGGCGCCGGGGATCGCTTCCCCAATCAAGCCGCTGGGGCAGCCTTTTGACCCGGCTTTCCGCGACGCCTTCCTGGCCATCTGGCTTTCAGAAAAAACCACCTATCCCGACATTCGTCGGGCACTCACCGGAGGTAGCTGATGTGGAAATCCCTGATGTTAATTGGTGCGCTGCTGCTGACAGGTTGCGGCGCGAAAATAGAAGATTATCAGCAGGCCCAGCCGAAGATAGATATTTTCCAGTGGTTTAACGGCCAGTCCCGCGCCTGGGGCATGGTGCAGGATTACAGCGGTAAGCAGATCCGCCGCTTTGAAGTGACCATCAAGGGCACGGTGGTCGGGCCAACGCTGACCCTCAACGAGCAGTTTGTTTACGATGATGGTGAAAAACAGAGCCGCGTCTGGCATATCCGCAAGCTGGAGGATGGTAGCTATGTCGGCACGGCGGGCGATATCATTGGCACCGCCAAGGGTCATGCGGCGGGCAACGCCTTCAACTGGCAATATGCGATGACGGTCAAAACCGACAGCAGCAGCTACAAGTTGAACTTTGATGACTGGATTTATCAGCAGGATGCCACGCATCTGATGAACGTAACGTCGATGAAAAAGCTGGGCGTTGAAGTGGCGCGCGTCACCATTTTCTTCAACAAAGAGCAGCCGGCCGGGCAATAAAATGACAGCAAAGGCTTAACCCGCGAGGGCGAATGGCGTTATACTTCGCCCTCTTTCAGCGGCAGACCACCATGGACACACCGGCATGAACTTGCAAAAAATTGGCGTCATCTTCATCTTCCTGTTAATGGCGCTCGGCGGCATTGGCGGCGTGATGCTGACCGGTTATACCCTGATTATCCGTTCCTGAAGCGTTTTTGCAGGCGCTCAAACAGGCGATCGGTGACGATAGCCAGCAGCGCCACCAGGCAGGCACCCTGAATCACATAGGCGGTATTAAACCCGCTGAGTCCAATGATCACCGGCGATCCTAATGTTTTGGCACCGACGGTTGAGGCTATCGCCGCCGTGCCAATATTGATAATCACCGAAGTGCGGATCCCCGCCACGATCACGCTGGCTGCCAGCGGCAATTCGACCTTACGCAAAATCTGCCATGAACTCATGCCCACGCCTTCCGCAATTTCGCGGGCACTGGCCGGCACCGCGCCAATGCCCGCCAGCGTGCCTTGCAGGATCGGCAACAGGCCATAAAGAAACAGCGCGATTATCGCCGGCTTCTCGCCAAACCCCATGATCGGCACCGCAATCGCCAGCACCGCCACCGGCGGAAAGGTTTGCCCTGCGGCCACCAACGTTTCAATCAGCGAACGAAACTCTTTTCCCGCCGGACGGGTGACAAAAATCCCGGCCCCCATCCCGACGATCACCGCAAACAGGCTGGAAACCGCCACCAGTTCGATATGCGCCAGCGCCAGCTGCAGGAAACTGTCCTGCCGGTACATTGGCCGGTCGAGTTCTGGAAACCAGCTGGCGAACAGCGGCTGGCTGTAAGGCAGCAACACCAACAACGCGATAAACACTGCGATCAGCCACAGCAACGGATCCCGAGTCCAGCGCATATTACTCCCTCCTCTGCCGCAGCAAATCGGCGAAGTGCAGCACGCCCAGCGGTTTCTGCTGGCGGTCGATCACCGGCAGGCGGTCGGTCTGGCGCGCGATAAACTGCGACAACGCCTCACGCAGGGTCATCTCTTCCGGGATGGCCTCCTCTTCCAGCCATTCACCGCGCCGCGCCGCCGCGCCAACGTTGCCCAGCGACAGCAGGCGGATGCCCAGCTCGCTGCGCCCGAAGAAATCCCGCACAAAGTCGTTGGCGGGCTGGGTCAGCAATTCGACCGGCGTGCCCTGCTGGATCACCTTGCCGCCGTCCATCAACACCAGTCGGTCGGCCAGCGCCAGCGCTTCGTCAATATCGTGGGTCACCAGCACAATGGTGCGGCCAGAAATCTGGTGAATACGGGCAATTTCCTGCTGTAACGCGCCGCGCGTAACCGGATCCAGCGCGCCAAACGGCTCATCCATCAGCAGCACTTCGGGATCGGCCGCCAGTGCGCGGGCCACGCCAACGCGTTGCTGCTGACCGCCGGAAAGCTGGTGCGGAAAACGGTGGCGAAACTGCTCGTCGAGATTGAGCAACGCCAGCAATTCGGTGACGCGCTCGGCAATCCGCTGCTTTGACCAGTTGAGCAGCGCCGGCACGGTGGCGATATTCTTTTCCACCGTCCAGTGCGGGAACAGGCCAATGGACTGGATGGCATAGCCCATCCGGCGGCGCAGGATCTGCGGATTGAAGCTGCGGATCTCCTCACCGGCAAATTCAATGGTGCCCCGATCGTGTTCGATCAGCCGGTTGATCATCTTTAGCGTGGTGGACTTGCCGGAGCCGGACGTGCCGATCAGCACGGTAAATTCGCCTTTGGCGATATTCAGGGTTAACTCGCTGACCGCCGCTTTTCCGGCAAAGTATTTGCTGACCTGGTTAAAGTGGATCATTGGCGCTTCGCCTCAATAACGGAAAGAACAAATTTGAACAGGGCATCGATAACCACCGCCATGGCGATCACCGGGATCACCCCCAGCAGCACCAGTTCCAGCGCGCTGCTGAGCAGGCCCTGGAAAATGATCGCCCCGAATCCGCCGGCGCCAATCAGTGCGGCGATCACCGCCATGCCGACGGTCTGTACCGCAATCACCCGCAGGCCGGTCAGCAGCACCGGCAGCGCCAGCGGCACTTCCGCCTGCCAGAAAATCTGACTGCGGGTCATGCCCATCCCTTCTGCGGTTTCGATCACCTCTTTCGGCACCTGCTGCAACCCGGCGACCACGCTGCGCACCAGCGGTAACAGTGCATACAACACCAGGGCTATTAGCGCGGGCGCCATGCCAATCCCGCTGATCCCCAGTTCGGATAACCAGGGAAAGGCGCGGGCCAGTCCGGCTAACGGCGCAATCAGCAGACCGAACAACGCCACGGAAGGCACGGTCTGGATCACATTCAGCACGGCGAACACCGGTGACTGCACCGCCGCTTTTTTGGCGCACCACCAGCCGAGCGGAATGCCGATGGCCAGCGTCGGGATCAGGGTGCCGACCAGCAGCAGCAGATGGCGCGAGAATGCCTGATCGAACACTTCCCGACGGTTGGCGTACTCCTTCAACAGCGCCATCTGATCCAGCTGACCGGTCAGTAAAAAAACGATGACCGGTAGCCAGATTTGACCATTCAACAGCAGCCGCCAGAAGACCTGCGGCGTCAGGCGGGAGATCGTATCCGCCGCAATAAGCAGACAGAGCCCGCCGCTCAGCCAGAAGCCACTGCCCCACGAGGTTCTGGCCAGTGGACTGCCCTGCTGGGAAAGTAACGTCGCCTGATGGCCGCTAAAGGCGATCAGGGCGATAAACAGCCCTTCGCTCAGCAGCAGCGTCAGCACCAGATGTCGACGGGAAACCGGCAGGAAAGCCAGCAGCAGCAACAGAATGACCGGCACAGGCAGCAGCCATTGCACGCCCTGCAACAGCTGATGCAGCGGCAATGGCTGGCCGGAAACCAGCCGGTTAGGGGCGTAATTCAGAAAGGGCAAGCTGGCTGCGGCAACGGCCAGCAGCACAGCCAGCGTCAGCAAAACCCGATTATGAAGTTGGAGGCGCAAAATTTTCCCACTACCTTGCGGGCCGATGCGTCCGGCCCGGGCTCACCCTACAACAGTTTTTTCTGCTGCAAATAGTCCGCCGCCACCGTTTTCGCATCCTGCCCTTCTACGGCAATTTTTGCGTTCAGTTCCTGCAGCGTTTTCTCGTCCAGCGAGGCAAAGACCGGTTTCAGCCAGTCGGCAATCTGCGGATAGGCTTTCAGCACCGCATCGCGGATCACCGGCGTTGGCGCATAGATGGGCTGCACGCCTTTTGGATCGCTCAGGGTTTGCAGTCCCAGCGCCGCTACCGGGCCGTCGGTGCCATAGGCCATCGCCGCATTCACGCCGGAAGTCTGCTGCGCCGCCGCCTTGATGGTCACCGCAGTATCACCGCCGGCCAGAGACAGCAGCTGATCCTGTTTCAGGGTGAAGCCATAGGCTTTCTGGAACGCCGGTAACGCATCGGCGCGTTCGATAAACTCGGCCGACGCCGCCAGTTTGAACTCACCGCCCTTCTTCAGGTAGGCGCTGAGATCGTCGAGGGATTTCAGCTTATTCTTGTCGGCCAGATCGCTGCGTACCGCAATCGTCCAGGTGTTGTTTGCCGGGGCCGGCGTCAGCCAGGTCAGTTTGTTTTTCTCTTGATCCAGCTTCTTCACCTTCTCGTAGCCTGCTTTGGCATTTTTCCACGCAGGATCCTTTTCATCATTGAAGAAGAAGGCACCGTTGCCGGTGTACTCGGGATAAATGTCCAGTTCGCCGGCGGTGATCGCGCCTCTGACCACCTGGGTGGTGCCGAGCTGCACCTTGTTGACCGTTTTCACCCCGTGCTTATCCAGCACCTGCAGGATGATATTGCCCAGTAACGATCCTTCGGTATCAATTTTCGAACCGACTTTGACCGGGTCTGCCGCCTGTGCGGTTGCGGTCAGAGCCAGTAATCCGGCCAGTGCCAGTGAGGCTGTGCGCCCTGTTCTTTGCGACATTTTCTGTTCCTTTCCTTAAGGTTAGTAACAAGCGTAGCCTAATAAATCAGCAGAGAAAGCCAGACGGCTAAAAACCCCGAGCCGCCTCTCAGAGAGAGAACCCTTTCGCTCACCCTTTTTCAACGGGCATTTTGTTGTAACTTATAACCAGCAGGAATTTATCTCTGTCATCCCCGGGAGTATTCTCTGGGCTTATTCTTAAAATAAAAGACCTTAACATCATGACTGACTTAGCATCTTCGGCGCATGTCGCCATTGCAGGGAGTGCGCCGACGGGGGAAGCCTTCACTATCCGCCGCGCCGCTGACGTATCACATCTGGTCAACACCAGTACCCAGGCCCGCAGTAACGCCCGTATCGTGATCGGCATTGCGCTGGGCGGGGTGTTTCTCGACGCTTACGACCTCGGCGCACTGGCCTTTGGCATGAAGGATGTCACCAAAGAGTTTGGTCTGTCGCCAACCGGCGCGGGCATGGTGGCGTCGGCGATTGCATTTGGGGCCATTGTCGGCGCGCTGCTCGGCGGCTATCTGACCGATAAAATTGGCCGCTATCGGGTGTTTATGGCCGATATGTTTTTCTTCGTGTTTGCCGCGCTGGCCTGTGCCTTCGCACCGAATGAGTATGTACTCACCGCCGCACGTTTTGTGATGGGGTTAGGGGTCGGGATTGATTTGCCGGTGGCGATGGCGTTCCTCGCCGAGTTTTCCAAGCTGAAGGGGCGCGGCAACAAAGCCGCCAGTATCGCGATGTGGTGCCCCACCTGGTACGCGGCGATTTCGATTTCCTATCTGCTGGTGCTGTTCTTCTATTCCGTGCTGCCAGAAGCCCATTCCGGCTTGCTGTGGCGCATCATTCTGGGCTTCGGCGCGGTACCGGCGATTCTGATTATCTGCATCCGCAGCCGCTATATGAGCGAATCACCGGTGTGGGCAGCCAATCAGGGGGATTTAAAAGGTGCGGCGGCGATCCTGCGCAGCTCTTACGGCATCAATGCCCATGTGGCGGAAGACGCGGACCTGACGCCGGCCAAAGCCACCCGCAAGGCCAGCTGGCGCAACTATGGTGAACTGCTGAAAGGGGTTTACCTGCGTCGTACCATTCTGGCGACCGTGACGGCGATTGCCTCCGCCTTTGCTTATAACGCCGTGGCCTTTGGCCTGCCGGTGATCCTTTCCAGCTTCCTTGCCCAGTCAATGCTGACCACCATTCTGGTGTCGCTGGCGTTAAATCTGCTGTTTGCCTTTGTCGGCGGCATCCTGGCGGTGCGGCTGGTGCCCAGATTTGGCGCGTGGAAGATGACCACCCTTGGCTACAGTTTCCAGTTTGCCGCATTGATTGGCCTTGCGCTGGTTGGCCGTCCCGCCGACGGTGCGGAAGCGGCGGTGTCGATCGGCATGCTGGCGCTGTTCCTGTTGGGTCAGGGATTTGGTCCGGGTTCCCATACCATGACCTTTGCCTCGCTCAGCTATCCCACCTCGTTACGCGGCGTGGGCGTCGGCTTCAATCAGACCCTGATGCGCGCCAGCTCTACCGCCTCGCTGTTCCTGTTCCCGCTGCTGTCGGCGGCATTCAGTACCAATGTGTTCTGGATTATTGCGCTGGCGCCGTTGGCCGGGCTGATCGCCCTGCTGGCGATTCGCTGGGAACCGTCAGGTTACGATGTGGATGCGGAGGATTTTGCGCAGTAAGCGCGAGGATAACTGCCGATGCGGGCTGAGGTTCAGCCCGCAAGCTGTTGCGCGGTGAACTGCTTAAACGCCGGGGGAATGCGGGCAAAGGTGTGCAGGAACCACGGCGTAAAGCGTTCCGGGTAACGTTGCATCTCCTGCTCGATTTCATTCAGTGAAGCATAGCGCCAGCCTCCCGCTTCTTCCGGGTTGGGCTGCGGCGGCTCATCGCTAAAGGCAAAAAAGACGTGGCCGTATTCGTGTTCGGTTAAGCCGTTGCCCATCGGCAGGTTGTAGCTTAGCTCGAACGCCGGATCCAGCGACAGACGCATGCCCATCTCTTCACGCAGACGGCGCTCTGCGGCATGTTGCGTTGATTCCTGGGGGAACGGGTGACCGCAGGTGGTGTTACTCCACAAGCCACCGCAATGATATTTACCCGTGGCGCGCTGCTGCAGCAACAGTTGGTGGCGGGAGTTGAACACGTAAACGGTTACCGCGCGATGCAGTAAACCTTTCTGATGAACCTCCAGCTTTTCCATCCTGCCGATGGGACGATCGTGACGATCAACCAGGATAACTTCGATTGCAGACATGCGCCCTCCTTAGGACTAATCTCACACATTGTGGCACAGCTTAGGGCGTTTCGGCTGCATGAAATCGTGCGAAATTATGACAGGGCAGCATAAAGCTGCCCTGTTGGCGGCGGGACGGAGGATTATAACTTGAAGCTGCTGACCACTAATTCCAGCTGAACGCTTTGCTCTTCCATCGCCTGGGCGGCGGCGGAAACCTGCTCAACCAGCGAGGCGTTCTGCTGGGTAGTGCTGTCCAGTTGGGTGATGGCGGTGTTCACCTGGTCAATACCCATACTCTGCTCGCGGCTGGCAGACATGATTTCTGACATTAAGGTGGTGACGCTGCTGACACCGTTCATCAGCTCATCCATGGTGCTGCCGGCTTCCTGCACCAGCTGACTTCCCTGATCGATATTCGCCACCGATTCTTCAATCAGTTTCTTAATCTCACGGGCAGAGTTCGCTGAACGCTGGGCCAGATTACGCACTTCGGAGGCGACCACCGCAAATCCACGGCCCTGCTCACCGGCACGCGCCGCTTCGACCGCCGCGTTCAGTGCCAGAATGTTGGTCTGGAAAGCGATGCTGTCGATCACGCTGATGATATCGACCACCTTACGGGAAGAGGTGTTGATCTCGCCCATGGTGACCACCACCTGTTTCACCACGTTGGAACCGCGCGCGGCAACGCGAGACGCATCGCCCGCCAGCTGGTTAGCATGGGTGGCGTTATCGGCGTTCTGACGCACGGTGCCGGTTAACTCTTCCATCGAAGCCGCCGTCTGCACGATCGAGCTGGACTGCTCTTCGGTCCTGGCGGACAGATCGAGGTTGCCGCTGGCAATCTCTTTCGACGCCGAAGTGATCGCCATCGCGCTCTCACCCACCTGCCGGATCAGCCCCTGCAGGTATTCAATAAAGTTGTTGAAGCTCTGGGCAACCGCATTGAATTCCGGGCTACTGCTGTTTGGCAGACGCTGCGTCAAATCCGCACCGCCGGTCGACAGCGCCAGAATGTTGTCATTCAGGCCGGACAGACGTTTCATCATGGTACGGATAAAGCCCAGCAGCACCAGCAACAGCAGGATCGCTAACGGGATTTGCACCAGGCCCAGACGGGTCAGGATCGAGTTGGTCTGTTTGGACAGTAACGCCGTCGGGACGTCGCTGGCGATAAACCACGGGCTGCCGCTGATCTGCTGCACAAACAGCGTATGGTTGCCGTCTTCACCGTCATAGGTGCTCTGCGACGCTTCGCTGCCGGCCGATGTCAGCGCGGTGCGCAGGGATGCCGCCATTGGCGTGGTCAGCTCACTGAGGTTACGCAGTTTTGGCGTGCTGTCGATCAGGCTGGCATCGCCAACGACCTTGCCGTCAGCTTCGACAATCAGCACCTGGCCCTGCACCGCATCGCCCATCTCTTTCGCCAGATGGTTGAAGAAGCCCAGCGTCACGTCGATGGTGGCAACGCCCCAGGCTGCGCCGTTGCGATAGATGCCCATCGCGCAGTTGGTACGGGGTTGAGGGCTGGCCGCATCCTGATAGGCTTTCGCCCAGGCACACTGGCCTTTGGCCGCCGCCAGGCCGTCTTTATACCACGACTGCTCATAGTAATTTGGCGCTTCGGCGGAGTTCCAGAAGGTGTTGACCTGCAGGGTGTTGCTGCTGTCACGGGCAAAAAACGTACTGAACTTATCTTTCGCCGCATCACGCATTTTTGGCAGTGGCCAGATGCCGCCGCCAAACACGTTAACGTCCTGATACTGGTTCACTAACGCCGGTAACACGGTGTCGATAGCCGCGCTGTCGAGCACCGCAGCGGATTCCGTGATGCTGCGCTGTTGCGCCTGGATACGGTTCATCATTTCAGTAATGCGTGCACCGATCGTTTCCACTTCATAACGCACCAGACGACTCTCATTGGTCGTGAGCTGGGGCGCAACAAACATTTTAATCACCACTACCGTGATCAACAGCAGTAACGCAAAAAAGCCGACGATCAGGAGGGTAAATCTGGCCTGGGTTGTTTTCAACATGACGAGCCCCACTCAACTCAATCAGGCACAATTGCCTGATCGGGTTAACGGCCGCTGACAGGGAAACTTGATGTGACATCGGTCTCATTTCAGACAAATGTTTTGCTGACGCGACCCGATCGGATCGCCTGGCAGAATTTAATTCTGTGAATCAACCACCTGCGGACGGGGGCGGAAAACGTGGTTACAGCCTTCCTGACGCAATCTTTCCACCAGCTGGTTGCCGCCGCTCTCTTCCGCTTCGGCCAGTTCACGTTCAGCGGTGGTGACCGGCGTGGTCCACAGCAGGTTGACCTTCTCGCCGTCGCGTTTCGGCAATTTGAACTGCCCTGCTTCGCCGCTCAGTTCACCTGAGATCAGGAAGCCTTCAAAGCCGACCGGTGCCACCGACGATTCCAGCGTATGGCCTTCGCCCAACCAGCTGAGACGCGCCCAGGGGAAATGCGCGAAGCTGGCCAGTGCGCTGGCCATCTGTACCGCGTTTTCTTCGGTCATGACCTCAGCATCGATGGCCATCGCCAGCTCAACGCGGCGGTGTTGCCCGGCCAGATCCTCAAACAGAAAATCAACCCACGGCATCGGGCGGATGCTCATCCCCAGGGTCAGGAAATACCAACTGCCCTGATGATAATGTTGTGAGATCGCCATCGGCGGCCAGTTTCCCTGGTCGATGGAGTAGTACTTGAGGGATTCCCCGTACTGCGCTTCGTAGCAGGCGATCATTTCGCGCTGCATCGGGTCCCACAGATGACCGTCATGCCAGTCACGCCAGAAATGGCGGTGCTTTTCAGCCTGAGCGTAGTAATCGTTGGTGGAGGCCGAACCTAACGGCGCGGTCAGCCGGTTCTCTTTTATGCAGCCGGCAGAGAAGCTAACCTGCTTGTTTTGATAGAGGCTCCAGCCAGGGATCACCGCCAGTAATTGCCCCTGATACCACAGCGCCGCGCCGTCATCGGCTGGCTCCCAGATAATCTGTAACCCGGCAGGATCGAGCATCGGTTCGGCCTGCAAGGTGCGGCAGTATTCAGCGCTAAGTAACGGCGGGATCCCCTGCTCCATCGACGCGAGGTCTTCGCTGGCAGGGGCAGGCAACAGGTTGCGCAACCAGCAGCCGCGCACCGCAAACTGGCTGCGGAACCCTTCGGCAGGCCACAGATAGAAATAGGCGGTACGCTCATCCTGTTCAACCCTGGCGATCAGCGTTTGTTGCTGATTGTGGACTTCAGCAATCCGGTACGACTGTGTCATAAAGCCTCGACAATGGATGTAGGGGGATCCTTTTCCCGGAGAATAGGGCAGGATGTCCCGATGTGCCACGTCGGAGCAAGGGTAAAAGTCTCAAAAATGATAAACGCGTCGTAAAACCCTCCGAATCTTTCCAATAAAACGGTCAATCTTGATCGAGGTTAATAAACAACCCGGCAGAAGGCCGGATATTCCACGGCGCACATTCATAAGATATAAGGATATTGATGATGCGGGAGAAGTAAATAATGGCCCTTTACCTCTAGGGAAATCCAGGGCTTTAGCCATGCTTGATAAGGAGGTCATTGTTGAATGAAGAGATTATTACTCGCTTCGATTATATTTTCCTGCCCCGCCTGGGCAGACACACCCGAAGATAACAATTGCAAAGCCCCGCAGTCGGGCACGGCTAGCATCATGATGGATGAAATGTCCCGGTCCATGAGGATAGACACTGACAGTATTGTTAAAGAAAAAACCACAACAGAGCTGATTTACAATAACCCCATCACTAACCGACTGGCATCACAGTATGCGCTACAGTCATACAACGAAGCGCCCAATAATTGGACGTCGCTCAAAAGCTATAAAGAGATATTTTCGGAACATAACGTCCGCAATCTGATAATAAAGTTTACCTTCGAGAATAAGGAAAAAAAGCAAAACGTCTTTTTAGTCTCGACACTCGCCAGTGATGACGAATGCAGCGTAAGATTTAACGGCTATATCATCGTTAAACGCGAGTTCTGATAATCAGGTTTATCCCGTCCTTACGGGATAAACGCTAAACCTCCCTGCCCATCCGCTGCATTGCGCGTTGATAGGCACCCCGGCGGATGGACCAGCGCAGGGCTTTTGCCAGCAGGTTGATACGCAGGCGGATCAGGCGGCGGCGCAACGGGGAAAAGCGAAAGCCGAACTGCTGCTGCGCCCATTCTGGCAGCAGCTCTATGCCGGCCATCAGCATTGCCTTCATCGCCGGACGTGCCTGCCAGCTCGGTGCCGGCGCATTCATCAGTATCGACAATACTTCGCGGGTGCGTTCGTCGCAGCGCAGCTGGGGCTGCATCGCCAGCAGATAGGCCTCCACGTCCTCAACCGATTTCGGCACCTGCTCAGCGCCCAGCGCTTCGGCGACCACGGCGGCTTCGGCGTAATAGCGGTCCTGCTCGGCCAGACTGAGCTGCGGGTTTTTATAACGTACGTGCGAGGCCAGGAAACGGCTGGTTTCGGCCACATGCACCCAGGTCAGTAAACGGGGATCGCTGGCGGCGTATTCAACACCCTGCGCATCGACGCCGGTAACCTGCAAATGGATGCGCCTGACCCGCTCAATCAGCGTCTGGGCATCCACCGTGTTACCAAAGGTGGTGACGGCGATAAACTGGCTGGTCCGCCGCAGTCTTCCCATCATATCCGAACGGAAAGTCGAGTGATCCCACACGCCGGCCAGCGCCAGCGGATGCAGCATCTGCATCAGCAGCGCCGATATGCCGCCGCACAGCATGGAGGAAAAATCACCGTGTACCCGCCAGATCACGCTGTCAGGGCCATATAAGCCCGGATCGCCCGCAGGCGTTGAGAGGTCGAATTCGTTCATTGCCAGCCCATTTAATCGAAAGACCTGTTGCTGAATTCTGTCGCGAAACGAAGGCATAAGGGTGCTAGATTCCTGTTAAATAAACAAAGGGACGAATAAATTCGTCCCTCAGAGTGTGGCATTAACCGGCGTAACGCTTTTATCCGGTTTATGCGCTCAGGATGTGCGAACCGTTACAGGTAGGTGAATTCCGCATCGGTGGTGCGGGCAGAATCCAGCCCGATCATCACATTGAATTTACCCGGTTCAGCCACCTGTTGCATCTTCGCGTTCCAGAACTTCAGCGCGTTAACATCAATCGGGAAGGTCACCGTCTGCGACTCACCCGCTTTCAGCATGATGCGCTTAAAGCCCTTCAGCTCTTTCACCGGGCGGCTGATGCTCGCCATCTCGTCATGCAGATACATCTGCACCACGGTGGCACCATCACGATCGCCGGTATTGGTCACCGTCACGCTGGCATTCACCGTGCCATTACGTGGCATGGTGGCAGCGGACATTTTCACTGGCGACAGCGTAAAGGTGGTGTAGCTCAGACCATATCCAAACGGGAACAGTGGACCGTTAGCCGCATCGTAATAATGCGAGGTGTACTTGTTCGGTCTGGTGAAGTCATACGGACGACCGGTGTTCAGGTGATTGTAGTAAATCGGGATCTGACCAACCGAGCGCGGGAAGGACATCGGCAGTTTGCCCGACGGGTTGTAATCACCAAACAGCACATCGGCAATGGCGTTACCGCCTTCGGTGCCGCTGAACCAGCTTTCCAGCAGCGCATCCGCCTGCATATTCTCTTTCACCATCGCCAGCGGACGACCATTCATCATCACCAGCACCAGCGGTTTGCCGGTGGCTTTTAACGCATCAATCAGCGTCAGCTGGCTTGGCGGAATGGTGATATCGCTGCGGCTGGATGCCTCATGCGCCATCCCCTGCGACTCGCCCACGACCGCCACGATCACGTCCGCTTTTTTCGCGGTGGCCACCGCTTCATCCAGCATCTGCTTCGGCGTGCGCGGATCGACGATCACCGAGCCTTTCTCATACTGGTTGAGGAAGTCCTGAATCGCTTTGTTGTCGGTAATATTGGCGCCTTTGGCATACAGCACCGTCGCCTTATCGCCGAGGGCATTTTTCACCCCCTGCAATACGCTGACCGACTGATTAGCCTTACCGGCGGCAGACCAGCTGCCCATAATGTCACGCTGGCTGTCGGCCAGTGGCCCAATCAGCGCCACGGTGCCGGATTTCTTCAGCGGCAAGGTTTCCAGACGGTTCTTTAACAGCACAATGCTTTTACGCGCCACATCGCGCGCATCGGCACGGTGCAGGCGACTTTCCGCATTGGTATCCACCGGGTCGCTCTCTTTCGGGCCCAGGTGGCTGTACGGGTCGTTAAACAGCCCCATATCATATTTCACGTTCAGCACGTGGCGCACGGCATCGTCGATCTCTTTCTCGCTCACCGCGCCATTTTTTACCAGTCCCGGCAAGTACTTGCTGTAGTACTCGTCGCTCATACTCATGTTCACGCCTGACTGAATGGCAATGCGCACCGCGTCCTGCGGATCGCTGGCCACGCCGTGCTTCATCAACTCTTTAATCGCGCCGTGATCGCTGATGGTAATGCCTTTAAAGTGCCACTGATCGCGCAGCAGATCTTTCAGCAACCAGCTGTCCGCCGTTGCCGGCACGCCGTTCAGCGAGTTCAGCGCCACCATCACGCCGCCACTGCCGGCATCCAGCGCCGCTTTATAAGGCGGCAGATAATCCTGCGCCAGACGCTGTGGGCTCATATCCACGGTGTTGTAATCACGTCCGCCTTCCACGGCGCCATAGCCCGCAAAATGCTTCACGCTGGTCATCACCGAGTAGCGATCCGCCGGGCTTTTACCCTGCATGGATTCCACCAGCGTGCGGCCCATCGCCGACGTCAGGTAGGTGTCCTCGCCAAAGCCTTCGGATACCCGGCCCCAACGCGGTTCGCGGGTGACGTCCACCATCGGTGCCCAGGTCATATTCAGACCATCATCTGCCGCTTCATAGGCTGAAACGCGGCCGACGTTTGCCACCGCATCCAGATCCCAGGTGGCCGCAAGCCCTAACGGGATCGGGAAAACGGTACGCTGACCGTGCACCACGTCATAGGCGAAAAACAGTGGGATTTTCAGGCGGCTAAGCTGCATCACCTGATCCTGCATCGCGCGGATATTGTCACGGGTGACGGTATTAAAGATCGCCCCAACCTGCTCATGTTTGATCATCTCGCGGATGGCTTCTTTCGGGTTGTCCGGCCCGACGCTGATCAATCTCAGCTGCCCTATTTTTTCATCCAGGGTCATTTTCTTCAGCAAATTCGTCACGAACGCATCACGGGCTTCAGGGGTGAGCGGATGTGGGCCAAACAGGTCTTCAGCAAAAGCCGGCTGCAAGGTTAAGGCGGCAGCGAGGCTGACAGAGCAAATCCATTTCATCAGGTTGGTTTCTCTCAAATAACTGCGGAGCAAAAAGAGTCTGGGTGACAAAGTCGTAAGATGGGCAGTGTGCCATAACTTCAGGATAGCAGGTAGTTTTCAACGTACTGGCGCGATCCGCGTCTGATTTTTGCTGCCGCCGACCGCAGCGGGAGCTGCTAAAGTTAGGGCGTGTCAAATAAAAGGACAAAGGATATGCACAACACTTCCCCGACAGGCAGCCAGAAACTGGTGGCCGACTTGCGCCGCATCGTGGGCCGCAATCATCTTCTTACCGATCCGCAACAAACCGCGCGCTATCGCACCGGCTTTCGCTCTGGTCAGGGTGACGCGCTGGCGGTGATTTTCCCCGGCTCCCTGCTGGAACAATGGCGCATTCTGCAGGCCTGCGTCGCCGCCGATGTCATCGTGCTGATGCAGGCGGCGAATACCGGCCTGACCGAAGGCTCAACGCCGAACGGCAACGATTACGATCGCGATATCGTGATTATCAGCACCCTGCGGATGGATAAAATTCAGCTGCTGGATAAGGGCAAACAGGTGCTGGCTTTTCCGGGCAGCACGCTGTATCAGCTGGAAAAGGTGCTGAAACCGCTGGGACGCGAGCCGCACTCGGTGATCGGTTCGTCCTGCATCGGCGCGTCCGTGCTCGGTGGCGTGTGCAATAACTCCGGCGGTTCGCTGATTAAACGCGGGCCCGCCTACAGCGAAATGGCGCTGTATGCGCAGGTGGATGCGCAGGGCAAACTGACGCTGGTCAACCATTTAGGGATGGATTTAGGCACCACGCCGGAACAGATCCTCAGCCGGCTGGACGACGAAACCTGGCAGCCCGAGGCGGTGAAATACGACCAGCGCCTGGCGTCCGACAACGATTATGCCGACCGCGTGCGCGACGTCGAGGCGGACACCCCTTCACGTTTTAATGCCGACGCCCGCCGATTATTTGAAGCGTCCGGCTGTGCGGGCAAGCTGGCGGTGTTTGCCGTGCGGCTGGATACCTTTGTCAGCGAGAAGCAACAGCAGGTGTTTTATCTCGGCACCAACGATCCCGACGTGCTGGACGAACTGCGTCGCCATATGCTGCAACACTTCAGCCATCTTCCGGTGGCGGCAGAGTATATGCACCGCGATATTTTCGATATCGCCGAGGTCTACGGCAAAGATACCTTTGTGATGATCGACAAGCTCGGCACCGATAAGATGCCGCTGTTCTTTACCCTGAAGGGCCGTACCGACGCCTTGCTTAAGCCTGTTTCGTTCCTGAAACCGAACTTCAGCGATCGGCTGCTGCAAAAAATCAGCAAGGCGTTACCGTCACATCTGCCCAAACGGATGAAAGCCTACCGCGACCGCTTTGAACACCATCTGATGATTAAGATGTCGGGCGACGGGATTGGCGAAGCGCGGGACTATCTGACGACGTATTTCGCCCAGGCGGACGGCGAGTTCTTTGAATGTACGCCGGATGAAGGCAGCAAAGCCTTCCTGCATCGCTTTGCCGCAGCGGGTGCGGCCGTGCGCTATCACGCGGTGCATCACGATGAAGTGGAGGATATTCTGGCGCTGGATATCGCGCTGCGCCGTAACGATCGCGACTGGTTTGAACGCTTACCGGCAGAATTCGATGATGCGCTGGTGCACCGCCTCTATTACGGCCACTTCTTCTGCCATGTTTTCCATCAGGATTACATTGTCAAAAAAGGGGTCGATGTCCACGCGCTGAAGGAGAAGATGTTGGCGATGCTGGCCGATCGCGGTGCGGAGTACCCGGCTGAACATAACGTCGGGCATTTGTATGCCGCTAAACCGCAGCTGAAGGCGTTCTATCAGCAGTTGGATCCGACCAACAGCTTTAACCCTGGGATTGGGAAAACCACTAAAGCGAAATACTGGGGAGAATGTGGATGCGGTGCGCCGTCTGCTGTTCACAGCGGCGCACCGGACGAGGTTACTCCTCAGGATCCTTAACCATCAGCGTGCCGTTACGTTGCTCGACAATCATGGTTTGCGGCGTGGATAACACCACGCCCTCTTTGCGCAGTCGGGTCAGGATATCGAACAGCAGATCGCTCTTCGCGCCGGATACCTGACGCGGGCTGGCGACGTTACCGGTGACTGACAGCACGATGCCCGCCGACGTCAGATCCTTGAACGAGACGGATGGTTCCGGATTTTCCAGAATACGTTCGTTTTCGTTATACACTTCCAGCAACAGATCGCGCACCTGCTCAGGATTGATATCCAGCGGGAAGGTCAGCGTAATGGTCGCCACCCCCTGCGCATTGCCCATGGTGGCGTTACGCACGTTCTGCGAGATCAGCTGCGAGTTCGGCACAATCACCGTCGATTTATCGCTCAGCTGGATTTCGGTGGCACGCACGTTAATACGGCGAATATCCCCTTCAATGCCGCTGATACTGACCAGATCGCCAACCTTCACCGGACGTTCGGTTAACAGGATCAGACCGGAGATAAAGTTCTTCACAATCTCCTGCAAGCCAAAACCGATACCGACCGACAAGGCGCTGACGATCCAGGCCAGCTTGTTCCATTGCAGCCCCATAATCGACAGGGCCAGCAGGAACACCATCACGTAACCGAGGTTGCTGAACAGCGTAATCAGCGAGACGCGCATGCCCGCGTCCATGGTGGTTTTCGGCAGGAAATCGGTATCCAGCCAGCGCTTAACCGACCGCAGCACGTAAATGCCGACCACCAGGGTGATCAACGCATTCAGCACGTGGGCCGGAACGATGTTCAGCGTTTCCAGGCCTTTGCCGCCCCAGAATTCGATCGCCTTCTGCACCAGTTCAATCGGCGTTGAGCTACCGAACGTGCCGTTCAACACCGCCATGGCAGCGGCCAGCACCAGAATCGTTTTACCGAGTCCGGCCAGCAGCGCAGCAACCTGCGCCAGATGACGTTCATCGATGTTCAGCGAGCGCTGGATACTTTTGCCGGAAGCGTTATTGGTGGAGAACAGGCTTTCACAGCCGTCGGCCATCAGCTGGCTGAGAATATAGAACGAGCCGAAGACGATGCCCATCCAGATCAGTTCATAGCTCAGGAAGCGCGCCAGGGTGACGTAACCAATCACCAGCGTCACCATGATCGAAATACCGAACAGGGTGATCGCCATCTGGATCAGCCCGACCAGCGTCGACTTGGCTTCCGGCTGCTGGCCGGCCAGCAACATTTTGCGGCGAACGCGGTTGGTGCGGAAGCTGATCGATAAGGCGGTAAAGCCGATCAGCAGCGCGGTTAAGCCGTTGGCGAAAATGGTGGTGCCAACGCTGGTGTTGGCGCTGCTGTTGAGGATTTCTACCGTCTGGAAAACAAACACCAGACCGGCGGTCAGCGGCGGGAACGGTTTTAACGCGGTGGCCACTTCATTCGAGATATTCGGCAGTCGCCACGACGGACGGCGCGTGGAGAGGAACGCCCTGCCCAGCCCGGCAATCAGGCCGCACAGAATACTCAGGCCAACCAGCTTGTCGGCAAAATCACGCACGTCATCCACCACGTTATCGTGACGGGTAAAGGCGAGATCGAGGAAATTAAACGCCAGCACCACTGCGGCGAGCGTGGTTAACGCGGTTGCCGCCGCGAGGAAGCTGCGACGCAGGCGGCCTTCCGGCAGCAAATGAATGCCAACCCAGGCCAGAAACTCTTCCAGATAGCGACGGCCTAAGGTGGCCACCAGCACTGACATCACCACCCACAATACGGTGCCGACACGCCAGCCGGGTTCCCATGAAAGCACGGCGGTATCTTTCAGTTCATCAACAAAGTCACTGACCTTATCGCCGTCATCGCTCTGGGTATTGAATAACGGTGACCAGAAACGCGGGCCAAAAATACTGCCGGCGTTCAGTGCCAGCTGGGTTTTCAGCGCATCGCGGCGCAGGTTAACAATTTGCGCAGAGAGGTTAATGGCACCGCTTTTGATCGCTTCGGCCTGCTTAACCTGGTCATCCATCTTGCTTTTCTGGCTTTCCAGATTTTTGCGTTTGCTGGTGACTTCCGCGGTTTCTTTTACCCCGCTTTCCGGCTTGGGTGCCGGGCCCAGGACGCCTAACTGCGCCTGCAGCTGGGCGCGCTGTGGAATAATGCCCTGCATCAGGGTATCGGCGTCGCCGGAGAGTTCCAGCGCCATATCGTTCAGCGCACTGAGTTTGCTGTCGTTGCTCTCGCCAGAAACCTGCTGCTTAATTTTATCCAGCACCTTCTGCATTTTTGGCAGCTCAACCGCGGCGTTGACCTTTACAGGCGCATCGCTGGTTTGTTGAGTGGTGTCATCGGCAGCCTGTGCCATCACCGGGGAGAGGGTGACCAGACTTAAAAGGAGGATGCGAAAATAGATTAACAACGTAGACATGAAAATTTCCAGGTATCAGATATGGCCGGGCAATCCAGCAGCCTGCGTGCAAGTCTATGCTTTTGCCCGGCCCGACACTATAGGATTCACTAACGAAAACGCTACTCGACGATCTCGGTATTGCTGCCGGTACTGGCCATCTCCGCCGCCTTCTGCTTTTTATAGCTCAGCGCGGACGCGGGCACCGGTGAAATCTTGCCGGTTTCAATCCAGTCACGCAGACGGTTAGCGTCAGCAAAATGGGTATATTTGCCAAAGGCATCCATCACCACCAGCGCCACCGGACGTTGATTGATCACCGTACGCATCACCAGGCAATGCCCCGCTTCATTGGTGAAGCCGGTTTTGGTCAGCTGGATATTCCAGTCCTGACGGTACACCAGGTGGTTGGTGTTGCGGAACGGCAAGGTGTAGTTCGGGCTCTTAAACACCGCCATGTCTTCATGGGTGGTGCTGAGCTGGCCAATCAGCGGGTAGCGTTTGGTGGCGATCAGCAGTTTGGTCAGATCGCGCGCCGTCGAGACGTTTTCAATCGACAGGCCGGTGGGCTCCACGTAATGCGTATGGGTCATGCCCAGCGACTGTGCCTTGGCGTTCATCGCCCGGATAAAGGCGTCGTAGCCGCCAGGATAATGGTGGGCCAGGCTGGCTGCGGCACGGTTTTCAGAGGACATCAGCGCCAGCAGCATCATGTTTTTGCGGCTGATTTCACTGTTCAGGCGCACGCGGGAATAGACGCCGCGCATCTCTGGCGTATGGCTGATATCCACGTTCAGCATCTCATCCATCGGCAGATGGGCATCCAGCGTTACCATAACCGTCATCAGCTTGGTGATAGAGGCCATGGGGCGCACCAGATCGGGATGGCTGGCGAAGATCACTTTGTTGGTATTGAGATCGACAATCATCGCACTGCCAGACGCAATCTGCGGCTGTACGATCGGGGCAACATCAGCCAGTTTACTGCTGGCGACGGCCTGGCCCAGCGGGAGCTGAGCGGAGAAAACTAAAGCCAAACTCAGAAGAGACAAGCGAATTTTTGCAGGCATCTTATAAAAACTTAACCGGGAAGTGATTCAGGTGCGGAAAAACCGCACGCCGCCGCCGCGAAAAGCAGGCCACACGGGGGCTGGCAAGCGCATCATACGCTGGCCGCTAAGTATTTTCCTAGTGGATATTCGTTTCTGATGATGAATGAGACGCCGCCGGGATCCCGGCGGCGAAAAGCGTTAGAAAAGCTGATATCCATAGCCCCAAAGCACCACGGTCAGGGCCAGTAAAACCTCAAGAACCAACACCCCGATTGCCAGCGTCGATCCGGAAAAACGCATGCTCTCTTCTTTGTCGATATTGAGGAACAGCGGAATGCCGACGTACAGCAGATACCCGGTGTACACCAGCGCCAGCGTACCGACAAACAGGCACAGCCAGACCAGCGGATAAAGCGCCACTAACCCACTGATAAACAGCGGTGTGGCCACATAGCCGGCAAACACCGTACAGCGCTGCAGGCTGGGGCGCTGCGGATAATCCCGCGCCATCCAGTGAATCACCCGGCCCATCACCGCCACGCCGCCGAGGATCACCGCATAAAACAGGATCGCCAGGCCGAAGGCGGTCACCATCGATAAGGCGATGGTCTGTCGTGCGCCGAGATCCCAGCCAAGTTGAGTGGTGCCGATAAACGCGCAGATCACCGGGATCAGCGCCAGTAACAGGACGTGGTGAGTGTAATGGTAAGAGACGGTTTCGTTCTCTTGTTTGATGTCACGCATCTCACGGTCGGGATGCGCAAGAAGTCCCCATACATGGTTCATATCTTCACTCCTCTACTCGGAAAGGCCGCAATCAGCGCGGATTGTCTTCAAGTATAAGTGGCCGTGAACTGTTTGTTTTTTCTACAGGGAAACTTTGTGCTAATCACTTCAATTTGCAGTGAAAATAAACCGCTTTCGCAACATCTTTCATCACGGTTTAAGCCAAAGCAGTTAGACTTAGGGGTTTGTTGCGCATCGACCGGAGGAGATCATGCATATGGACGTCAACAGTCTGATATCACAATACGGTTACTGGGCGCTGTTTATCGGCTGTATAGCCGAAGGGGAAACCTTCACATTGCTCGGCGGTATTGCCGCGCATGAAGGGTTATTACATTACGGCTGGGTGGTGCTGGTGGCGATGGCCGGTGGCATTCTCGGTGACACCGCGCTGTTCTTTATTGGACGTCACTACGGCGACAGCCTGCTAAAACGCTTTAAGAAACACCAGAAACAGATCAATAAAGCCAACAAGCTGATCCGTAAACGGCCGGTGCTGTTTGTGATTGGCGTGCGCTTTATGTATGGCCTGCGCATTGTCGGCCCGATCATCATCGGGGCCAGCAAGCTGAAGCCGCAAAAGTTCCTGCTGCTGAACGTGATTGGCGCGGTACTGTGGGCGGTGATCTTTGTTTCTCTCGGCTATCTCGGTGGCCAGGTGATTGCGCCATGGCTGCATACCATCGATCGCCATCTGAAGCAGATTTTCTGGGTGGTATTGAGCCTGGCGCTGGTGTGGGGCGTGCGTCTCTATCTGAAGCGGCGCTCAAACAATGAGAAAGACGACGAGGACGAGGATCAGGGTTCTCAGGATGAAAGCAGCAACCGACCGCAACACTAGCGCAGCCGGTTGCCCGGCATTCAGTCTGATTTCTGCATAAAGAATTGCGGGTTCGCCAGCGTGAACCCGCCATCAATCACAAAGGATTGCCCGGTGGTGTAGCTTGACCATTGCGAGCAAAGCCAGGCGACCATACTGGCAATTTCGCGGGTGTCACCCGGACGGCCTGCCGGGATTTCCGGAATGAATACGGTGCGGGCATCGTCATTGGTCATTTGATTCATGGCGGTGGCAATCGCGCCGGGTGCTACCGCGTTAACCAGAATATTGTGTTTGATCAGGCTGAGCGCCATCGATTTGGTTAACCCGCCCAGCGCGTGCTTGGCAGCGGTGTAAGAAATGGAACCGGGCAACGGCGTGTGTTCATGCACCGAGGTGATGTTGATAATCCTCCCGCCTTCGCCCTGGGTGACCATATGCCGTGCGGCAATCTGCCCGCAGACAAACGCGCCGTCGACGTCGACGGAAAAGACTTTCCGCCACTCTTCAAAGCTGGTGTCGAGAAAGTCAGATTTGAAATTGGCACCGGCATTGTTCACCAGCACGTCAATCCTGCCCAGTCGGGCAATCAGCGCCTGTAAAGATTTACCCCCTTCCTCAGGATCGCCCAAATCCAGCCGTTCAATTTCGGCTTTTTTGCCGCGCTCGCGCACCTGCTTTGCGGTTTCCTGCGCGCCTTTCTCATCAGAACGCCAGGTGATGCCAATATCGAAGCCTTGTTCCGCCAGCATGATGGCGCTGGCCTGGCCAATACCGGAACTTGATGCGGTGACAATAGCGACCTTATTTTGCGGTGTACTCATGGTTCTCTCCTGTAACGGGTTGAAGCCTCAGGCAAGTATAGAAGACGAAATGTCAGCCCGGTTTACATCTGGTTGCGGATGCGCGCCGCCACGGCCCGGGTTCCATGACTATAGTTAACCCTTCTGAAGGACGTTCTTAACGCCGGGGAGCAACATGAGTGACATTAAACGGAAAATTGAAGACCACGGCGTGATCGGTGATCTACGCACCTGCGCATTAATCGCCAACGACGGCACGCTGGATTATTTTTGCTGGCCGGATCTGGACAGCCCGTCGGTCTTTACCGCCCTGCTGGATGGCGATGAAGCCGGCGTTTTCAGCATCGAACCTGACTGGCAGGATGTGCGCCGCCAGCAGCTTTACCTGCCGGATACCAACATTCTGCAAACCCGCTGGCTGGCCAAACAGGGCGTGGCGGAAATCACCGACTACATGCCAATTTGTCATCAGGATGAGGATCAGCCGCGCATTGTCCGCCGGATAAAAATGGTTCACGGGCACGCCACCCTTTCCCTGCGCTGCTCGCCGGTTCATGACTATGCCCGCGCTGACACCCGCGCCAGCCTGAAAGACGGCAGCGTGGAGTTCAGCGCTGAAGGCCAGCCCACGCTGCGCCTTTGCGGCAACGTCACCTTTAGCCTGAATGGCGCGGCGGCGGAGTCCCGCTTTACCCTGCAAGCCGGGGAATCGCGCGAATTTATCCTCGGCAGCGCCGACGACCGGCATCTCGATGAAGAGAGCAGCGAACAGTGCTTCCAGCAGACCCTGCACTACTGGCGTCACTGGAGTTCGAAAAGCACCTATAAAGGGCGCTGGCAGGAGATGGTCAACCGTTCGGCGCTGGCCCTGAAGCTGCTGACGTCCCGCAAGCATGGCTCGATCGCCGCGGCCGCCACCTTTGGTCTGCCGGAGGAGTTAGGCGGTGGACGTAACTGGGATTATCGCGCCTCCTGGCTGCGTGACGCGTCGTTCAGCATGTATGCGCTGATGCGGCTCGGTTATATCGATGAAGCCAAGCACTTTACCCATTGGGTTGGGCGCTGCGTGGAAAACAGCCATCACGATATTGAAAAACTGCAGGTGATGTATCGCCTCGACAGCGGCACGGAACTGCAGGAGAGCGAGCTGCTCAATCTGTCGGGGTATGCCAACTCCACGCCGGTCAGAATTGGTAACGATGCCTGGCGGCAGACCCAGCTGGATATCTATGGCGAGCTGATGGACGCGATCTATTTAGCCAATAAATATGGCGAAGCGATTTCGCATCGTGGCTGGACCCATGTCAGCAAGATGATTGATTACGTCAGCGAAAACTGGGAGCAGGCTGATGCCGGGATCTGGGAGATGCGCGGCGAGCCGCAGCATTTCCTGCACTCGCGGCTGATGTGCTGGGTGGCGCTGGACCGGGCGGTGCGCCTCGGCGAGAAACGCTCGCTCTCCTTCCCCTACGACCGCTGGTGCCGCGCACGGGATGCGATCCGCGAGGATATCTGGACCAATTTCTGGAATGAAGAACGCGGCCATTTTGTCGCCACCCGCCACGGTAACTTTGTTGATGCGTCGATGCTGCTGATGCCGCTGGTGCGCTTTGTCGGCGCCACCGATCCGGACTGGATTTCCACGCTGGATACCATCAAAGAGAAGTTGGTCAGCGACGGGCTGGTACGGCGTTACAACCTGGAAGAGACTCCGGCCGACGGGCTGGAAGGCGATGAAGGTTCCTTTACCGCCTGTTCATTCTGGTACGTGGAGTGCCTGGCGCGGGCCGGTCGGGTGCAGGAAGCGCACTTTGAGTTTGAAAAGTTGTTGAGCTATGCCAATCCGCTGGGGCTGTATGCCGAAGAGTTTGACCATCAGGGACGCGCACTGGGCAATACGCCGCAGGCCTTGAGTCACCTGGCCCTGATCAGTGCCGCCTTTTTCCTCAACCGAAAACTGAGTGGCGACGATCCGCTATGGCAACCGTGACGGCAAATCGTGCGGTTTGCCCGGCGTCAGCCGTTTTCCCTGACCATTTTGCGTAAAGTTAGTTCAACTGTTACAAATCCTGGTTTCTTCCTAATGGGTTATGACCATATAATGTGCAGCCGGTTGAACCTGACCGGCCACAGGCTCATTTATCCACTGTTACAGGCGCTTCATTTTAAAGAATATGAAAAAAAGCATTCGCGCGTTAGCCACCTTAGTGCTGGCCTTTACGGCATACAGCCAGTCAGCCTCTGCGGTTGTTTATTCCCTGCCTGCGGCCAACAGCCGTGTGATCGGCGAGAACCTGCAGATCACCGTGCCTCAGGACAGTAAACTCCCGCTGGAAGCTTTTGCTGCACAGTACCAGATGGGCCTGAGCAATATCCTCGAAGCCAACCCAGGTGTTGATGTTTACCTGCCAAAAGCCGGAACCAAGCTGATCATTCCTCAGCAGCTGATCCTGCCAGATGCACCGCGCGAAGGCATTGTGATCAACAGCGCCGAAATGCGTCTGTACTACTACCCGAAAGGCACCAAAACCGTGGTTGTCCTGCCGGTCGGTGTGGGCGAGTTGGGCAAAGATACCCCAATCAACTGGACCACCACCGTTCAGCGTAAGAAAGACGGTCCAACCTGGACGCCAACCAAAAAAATGCATGAAGATTCTGTGGCTGCGGGCTCCCCTCTGCCAACCATCTTCCCTGCTGGCCCGGATAACCCGATGGGCCTGTACGCGCTGTATATCGGCCGCCTGTATGCCATCCATGGCACCAACGCCAACTTCGGTATTGGTCTGCGTGTGAGCCACGGCTGTGTGCGTCTGCGTGCTGACGACATCAAATGGCTGTTCGACAACGTGCCGGTCGGCACCCGCGTTCAGTTTATCGACCAGCCAATCAAAGCGACCGTTGAGCCAGACGGCTCTCGCCTGGTGGAAGTGCATAACCCACTTTCTCAGACCGAAGAGCAGTTCAACTCTCGTGAGCCGGTGCCGTTGTCTATCACTCCAGTAGTAAACAAAGTGATCAGCGATGCCAGCGTCGATACTGCGGCGATGGAAAACGCGCTGAAAGCCCGTACCGGTATGCCAACCAAAGTGAACGGTGCGGCGGATAACCAGCCTTCAGCGCCACTGGTGGTGCAGGAGCAGGAAGGTGCGTTGCCACATGAAGAGCCAATGACGCCAGTGACCCCACAGGGCGCGAACGTGATGGATCCGAATGCTGCGCCGGCCGATGCCCAGCCTGCAGCCCCAGCGGACACCACTGCTCCGGCTGCTCCCGTCAATCCAGAGAACGGCGATCCGGCACAGCAGGCGCCGCAGAATGCGCAGCCAGCCGCGCCAGCAGCCCCTGCACAGCCAAACGACAGCACCTTTGTGGTGCCAAAGCAGCCTGGTCCGATTTACGAATCTAAACCGGCTTCCGTACCGGCTAAAGCCACCGCGCCAGTTGCGGTTGCACCGGCAGCAAGCACGCAGTCTTAAGCGACTGGGTGATAAAAAAACGGGCCTGATGGCCCGTTTTTTTTGCTTACCACTTCACGCCCAGTCCGGTGGTGAAATCCCGCTCGTTAAGGGTATCCCGGGTACCGCTGACCAAATTATGGCGGTAAGTGATATTCAGCGACGACCAGTTGTTAAGCTGGTAACGCAGCCCCACTTCCGCATCCAGACTGACCACCCCGTCATCGTCCAGCGAGTGGCCAAGCTCACCATCGGTGAACAGGGTCAGCTCCTTACCGCGCAGGAAGCGTTGATAATCCCAATGCACCGACGCGCCATAGTGACGGTCCGAACTGCCATCGCTGTAGGCATAGCCAAAGGCGCCGCCGAGAAGCGACAGTGAAAACGATCCCAGCTCATCATCCCAGAACTGATAGCCGGGCCCGGTGCCAATCAACGCCTGGCGGGAAAGATCTTCCACCCAGTCACGTTTATAGGTTGCCCGCCCCTGCCAGAAATACTGGTCGCGAAACATATAGTCCAGCGAGTATCGCAGACTGTAGTTATCGGTATTCAGGCTGTCGTCTTCTTTCTCGCGATCGTAAGTGCCGCCGAGGTCGTTGCGCCACTTGCCCACGTTGATCTTGTTGCTGAACGCCAGGTTGTAATCCTGGGTGTGCGTGGAGGCTTTTTTCAGGCTGACGCCGGCATCGACCTTCCCTTGCCAGTCCAGCTTATCGGACGGCTCTTTCGGCTTCATAAACTGTTCGAACTTGTCGACCGCCACCCGCTGCTGGTCATTGCCCCGACGCACGACGATATAGCCGGCATCGGCCGCTTCCAGCCGGGCCTGGATCTGGGGCGTATTTTTACCGGTGCTGACATCCAGCTTGTCGCTGGACAGCGTGCTGACCGCGCTCCAGTTAAGGGAAACCGTGCCGCCATAAGGCGTGTCGATCAGCAGCTTACCGTCGCTCAGTGATCGCACCTTGCCGCTCAGACGATCGCCGTTTTTCATCCAGACGGTATCGGCCTGCGCCAGGCCGGGCAGCAGCAGACAACCGGCCAGCAGGTGAATGGGCTTAGGGACAAACATAACCGGTGATTTTACCTTCAGCTGACGAGACGAAAGACCTCCCTCTTTATACACCAGTGGATCGCCGGCGCGGTAATCTGAGGGAAATTTTCCGATAAATCAGATGGGCTTAGAGTTTATCCCGCCGCCGCAGCGTCAGCCAGGCGGCGATACAGGTAAACAGCGTCACCAGTAGCACCAGCAAAATAAAGCCGTGCGGATTGTTGGCCAGCGGAACGCCGCCAACGTTCATGCCAAAAAACCCGGCGATAATGTTGATCGGCAACGCCAGAACGGTAATCACCGTCAGGGTAAACAGCGTGCGGTTGCTCTGCTCCATCTGCCGGGAAGCGATCTCTTCCTGCAGCAGGCGGATGCGCTCCGTCAGGCCAATCAGATCGTTCAGCACCACGGTGAACTCCTCGGTGAACTGGCGTAAATCCTGCACCACCTGGCGGTCCAGCCAGCCCGGCGGGCGGTTGATCAGCCGGAACAACGCTGCCGGTTCCGGTGCCAGTAAGCGCTGAAAACGTAACAGCATCCGCCGCAACCGACCCAGCTCGCTGCGGTTGCTTTTGATATGGTGGCTGAGCAGCCGCTCTTCGATCTGATCGACCACCTGATTGGCCTGACGCACGATCTGCTCCAGCACCGTTTCCTGCTCTACCAGTAAATGGGTCAGCAGCTCGGTCGAGGAGTGCAGCACCAGCTCATCAAGCTTGTCGTTTAACCGTTCAATCAACCGCACCGGCTTAAAGCGGGCGCTGACCACCAGCCCGGCGCGGCACCAGATCCACAGCGTGGCGTTCTGTTCGCTGTTTTCCCGCGCATCGAAAATCACGTCGTTCAGCACCGCCATCAGCGCATCGTTCTGCCGCTCGATGCGGGTACTGTGCGAACCGTGTTGGATCTCATCGAAGAAGTCCTCATCCACCGCAAAATTGTTCTTCAGCCAGCGCGCAGAGGCGGCATGACTGAGGTTGACGTGCAGCCAGATAAATCCTTCGCCCTGCTGCTGTTGCCAGGCCTGGCAGGCCTGCTGAGCCGTCAGCGGCCGCGGCTCCGCGCCGCTGTGGAAGCAATAGCCGTAAATCAATCCGGCGACATCATCGGTAAAGTCGGGTTTCTGAATGGTCAGTGGCTGGCGATGGGTCATAGTCAGGCGGGCCGTCAGTAAAGTGTCACCGAACGGTAACGCAACTCTATTACAGAGAGTTGACTGCCAGCGGCACAGCACCGTTAAATTTTCGATCCAGCCGCTTCTGGAGGCGACGATCAACTTCATCTCTTTGTCACAAAACCTGCGTACACCGACTGTGAGACGTCATTCTCACCAAGGCGTCAGGTCAGTTTTCCTTAGCCAACCCGTTCACGAGGTTTTATGAGCCATAACAGTGCGATTCAGCAGGGCCAGGCCAGCGCCGGGCGCCCGCCTATTTATGGGAAAAATAGCCGCTTCTCGGTGATGTTGTTTATTCTGCTGGTGATCCTGGGGATTGCCTTCGCCGGCGTTAACCTGTTCAACGATGTCAGCGATGCCGGCGGCGTGGTCACCAGCTATGTTCCCTTCCTGCTGTTGGGAATGGCGCTGCTGATTGCCCTTGGCTTCGAGTTTGTTAACGGCTTTCATGACACCGCCAATGCGGTTGCGACCGTCATCTACACCCACTCAATGACGCCGAATATCGCGGTGATGTGGTCCGGCTTCTTCAACTTCCTTGGGGTGTTGATGTCCAGCGGCGTGGTCGCCTTCGGCATCATCTCGCTGCTGCCGGTCGAGCTGATCCTGCAAGCGGGAACCGGCACCGGCTTCGCCATGGTGTATGCCCTGCTGTTCTCGGCCATTATCTGGAACCTCGGCACCTGGTGGTTCGGCTTACCGGCCTCGTCGTCCCATACGCTGATTGGCTCGATTATCGGCGTAGGCGTGGCGAATGCCCTGATCCATGGCCGCACCGGCACCAGCGGCGTGGACTGGGGACAGGCGCTGAAAGTGGGGTATGCCCTGCTGTTCTCGCCGGTTATCGGCTTTGTGTTCTCCGCCGCGCTGCTGCTGATTATGAAACGGCTGGTTAAAAAGCCCGAACTGTATACCGCGCCAAAGAGCAACGAGAAGCCGCCGACCTGGATCCGCGGCTTGCTGATCCTCACCTGTACCGGCGTTTCCTTTGCCCACGGATCGAATGATGGTCAGAAAGGGATGGGCCTGATCATGCTGATCCTGGTCGGCACCATGCCCATCGCCTATGCGCTGAACCGCTCTATTCCGGCGGAACAAAGTCCGCGCGTTGCCGCGCTGGCGACCGTGACCCAGCAGCAGCTGCTGCAACTGTCGCCGGGCGTTACGCCGCCCGCCGCGCCGCATACCGTGCTGACCGACTATGTGCGGACCGGCACCATGAATGCCAACGTCATGCCAGCGCTGGCGGCGCTAACGGGCGCGATCGGTAATCAGATCCGCCAGTACGGTACGGTCGAAAAGATCCCCGCACAGGCGGTGTCGAATACCCGAAACGATATGTACCTGGCCTCCGAAACCATCAAGCATATGAAAAGCGATGAGCAGCTAAAAATCCCGGCGCAAACCCAGCATGACCTTGATGCGCTGAAGGTCGAGCTGGATAACGCCACCCGCTTTATCCCGTGGTGGGTGAAGGTGGTGGTGGCCATCGCGCTGGGCCTCGGCACCATGGTCGGCTGGCGTCGTATCGTGGTCACCGTGGGCGAAAAAATCGGTAAAACGCACCTGAATTATGCGCAGGGCGCCAGCGCAGAACTGGTGGCGATGGCCACCATCGGCGCGGCGGACGTTTTCGGCCTGCCGGTTTCCACTACCCACGTGCTCTCTTCTGGCGTCGCCGGCACCATGGCCGCCAACCGCTCCGGCCTGCAAATGTCGACCCTGCGCAATCTGCTGATGGCGTGGGTGCTGACGCTGCCGGTCTCCATTTTGCTTTCGGCCACTCTTTACTGGCTGTTTACTCACTTCTAATCGGGAGAAAACGATGGCTATGCAAGGTAATGATTTTAGCAACGAGCATTTCCACCAGCGTCTGCTGCAGGAGTTCTATGACAGCTACGACGAAGAGCTGGAAATGGAACTCGATGATATCCGCTTTGGCGAGCAGCAACAGGCCCCTGAGCCGGGTGAAAAGGCCTGGCGTAAATACTACTTCCGCGAGCTGCTGCGTCTGCAGGGCGAGCTGGTGAAGTTGCAGGACTGGGTAACGCGCACCGGCCACCGGATGGTGATCATTTTTGAGGGGCGGGATGCCGCCGGCAAAGGCGGCGTGATCAAGCGCATTACCCAGCGCCTGAACCCGAGAACCTGCCGGGTGGCGGCCCTGCCCGCGCCCAACGATCGCGAGCGCACCCAGTGGTATTTCCAGCGCTATATTGCCCATCTGCCTGCCGCGGGCGAAATCGTGCTGTTCGACCGCAGTTGGTATAACCGTGCCGGGGTGGAACGGGTGATGGGCTTTTGTAACGATGCCGAAGTGGAAGAGTTTTTCCGCAGCGTACCCGAGTTTGAAAAAATGCTGACCCGCAGCGGCGTGCAGATTGTGAAGTACTGGTTCTCGATCACCGATGAAGAGCAGGAACTGCGCTTCTTAAGCCGCATTCACGATCCGCTTAAGCAGTGGAAGCTCAGCCCGATGGATCTGGAAAGCCGCCGCCTGTGGGAAGATTACACCGAAGCGAAAGAGATTATGCTGGCGCGCACCCATATCGACGAAGCGCCATGGTGGGTGGTTCAGGGAGTCGATAAGAAGAAGGCGCGACTGAATTGCATCAGCCATCTGCTGCGTCAGGTGCCTTACGAAGATACGGAAGAGAAGAAAATCGCCCTGCCGCCGCGTGAGCGTAACGAGGATTACCGCCGCTCGCCGGTGCCGGACAATATGATCGTGCCGGAAATCTACTAAACAAAACGGGCGAAGAGTCAGTCGACGGCCAGGGTCTGGTCGTCGCTGTCTCTCCGCCCGTTTAGTGATGCGGCCGGGATTGCCGCTAGGTGGTCACCGTTTCTCTTTGGGTGATCAGCTGTAGCCGCAGCGTCAGCGCAAAGGCAAACAGCACCACCACCGCCGCACCGAGATAGATCGAATCCACGCCCCAGTGCCCAATCAGTAAACCGGCAATCGGCCCGGTGATCCCCAGACCAAAATCGAGAAAGGCAGAATACAGCCCCAGTGCCGAGCCCTGATTTTGCGGTGCCACCTGACGGATAGCTTCCACGCCGAGCGCCGGGAATATCAGCGAGAAACCGGAACCGGTCAGGAAGGCCCCGGCATCGACCATCAGCACCGAACCGCCCTTCCAGATCATCACCAGCCCGATACATTCAATCGCGAAGGAGACCAGCGAAACGCGAATGCCGCCAAAGCGGCCGATATAGCTGCTGAACACCAGGCGCATGGCGATAAAGCCGAGGCTGAACAACGTCAGTGAGAAGGCGGCACCGCTCCAGTCATGGCTGGCGAAGTAGAGAGTAATAAAAGTGGCAATGGTGCCGAAACCGACGGTGCCCAATCCGAGGCACAAGCCATACACCCAGATGCGGGAAAAGACCTGATTGAACGGGATACGCTGCCCAACGGCCACCACCACCGCAGGACGTCTGGTCGCCAGCCAGAAGCCGAAGATCGCCATCAGCATAATCAATACCGCAAAGCCGGGGATGCCGAACATCGAATTGAGGATCACCCCCAGCGGCGCACCCACTGCCATCGCCAGATAGGTTGCCACGCCGTTCCACGAGATCACTCTCGCGCTCTGCACC
This sequence comes from Erwinia billingiae Eb661, assembly GCF_000196615.1. Classification (NCBI taxonomy): domain Bacteria; kingdom Pseudomonadati; phylum Pseudomonadota; class Gammaproteobacteria; order Enterobacterales; family Erwiniaceae; genus Erwinia; species Erwinia billingiae. The sequence goes on along the minus strand of NC_014306.1, from coordinate 1,540,338 downwards.
GTGCCGACAATATTGATGCCCCAGAGTATCGAGCCGGTAGCGGTCAGGCTTTCCCCTAAGCCAAGGAAAATACGGCCGATGGCCAGCAAAATCAGGCTGGTTAACGGTGTGGATTCGTACATCACCGCCAGCAGCGTGAACAACCCGCTGGTACCGCACAGCAGCAGCCCCACCAGCACCACTTTTTTCGGTCCCAGCAGATCGGCATAGCGCCCCGACTGCGGACGGCTGATCAGCGTAGCGAAATATTGCAGGCTGATAATCAGGCCAGCCATAAACGAGCTGTAGCCGAGCTGGTTATGCACATAACCCGGCAACACCGCCAGCGGCAGACCGATCGACAGGTAACAGAAGAAGGTGAAAACCACCACGGAGATGATGCGTTTATTGAGCTGTGCATTGGATAATGCGGGGGTCGAAGACATACCGGCGCCAGGAATTAGTGTGTGATGTAGCTCACATCATACCCTTAGCACGCTAAGATATCCCCTTAAGAATTGTGATAAATGTGACTGGCAGGTTGCCAGGCAGTAATGAACCGTTGGATCTCGTTAGAGGTTTTTAGCGCACGTATGTGACTGAACAACTCGCTGGCTTCGTCATACTCTTTGCGCAGATAGCCCAGCCACTGTTTGATGCGGGCAACGTGATACAGGCCGGTGTCGCCTTCCTTCTCCAGCAGCACGTACTTTTTCAGCAGCATCACCACCTCGGGCCACGGCATACGCGGCTCGTTGTATTTGATCACCCGGCTCAGATTCGGCACATTGAGCGCCCCACGGCCAATCATTACCGCATCACAGCCGGTCACCTGCATACAGTCCTGTGCGCTCTGCCAGTCCCAGATTTCGCCGTTGGCGATCACCGGAATGGTCAGCCGCTGACGGATCTCGCCAATCGCCTGCCAGTTAATGCGCTCGGGTTTGTAGCCGTCTTCCTTGGTGCGGCCGTGTACCGCCAGCTCCGTCGCGCCAGCCTGTTGCACCGCATCGGCAATTTCAAACTGCCGGTCACCGGATTCCCAGCCCAGCCTGACCTTCACCGTCACCGGCAGATGCGCTGGCACCGCGTCACGCATCGCTTTCGCTCCGCGATAAATTAGCTCGGGATCTTTTAGTAAGGTCGCCCCACCGCCGCTGCCGTTGACCGTTTTGGACGGGCAACCACAGTTGAGATCCACGCCCCACGACCCCAGTTCCACCGCGCGTGCGGCATTTTCCGCCAGCCATTGCGGGTATTGACCCAACAGCTGGATGCGCACAAGCGTGCCAGAAGAGGTGCGGCTGGCATGGTGAAGTTCAGGGCAAAGGCGTTGGAAGGATTTAACCGGCAATAGCTGGTCGACAACCCGGAGAAATTCGGTGATGCAGAGATCGTACTCGTTGACGTCGGTGAGCAGTTCGCGCACCAGAGAGTCCAGCACGCCCTCCATCGGGGCAAGTAAAACGCGCATGTCACAACCTGTTCGTAGCGTTGAGAAGGGGGATCTGGCGATCCCCCCGGAAGAAGTGCTTAGGCTGGGTTAGAGCGGCGCTGACGGGTTTTGTTGGTACGTGGTGCCCCGTTGCTGCTGCCTTCAGTGCGGGCAGAACCCGAACCTGCAGCGGCCGGACGACGCTGACCGTTACCCTGGCTACGTTCGCCGGTGGCAGACTGGCTGCGCTCGCCGCCGTTGCCGCCGCCGTTACCCCGACCGCCCTGACCGCTGCGATTTCCGCCGCCGCCTGGCGCACCGCGACCGCGACCACCGCCGCCGCCACCTGCACCGCCACGCTGCTGCTGACGACCGTTAAGGATCGGCTCAGCTTTGATCGACGGATCCGGCTCGTAGCCTTCAATCGCCATACGTGGGATTTCACGCTTCAGCACGCGCTCGATATCACGCAGCAGTTTCAGCTCATCGACACAGACCAGAGACAACGCTTCACCGGTGGCTGCCGCACGGCCGGTACGGCCAATACGGTGCACGTAGTCTTCCGGTACGTTTGGCAGCTCAAAGTTCACCACGTGTGGCAACTCGGAGATATCGATGCCGCGAGCGGCGATATCGGTCGCCACCAGCACACGGATTTTGCCTTCTTTAAAGTCGCTCAGCGCGCGCGTACGGGCACCCTGGCTCTTGTTGCCGTGGATGGCCGCAGACGTAATGCCATCTTTGTTCAGCTGCTCAGCAAGGTGGTTAGCACCGTGCTTGGTACGGGTGAAGACCAGCACCTGCTGCCAGTTATCACGGCCAATCAGGAACGACAGCAGTTCACGCTTACGCTTCTTATCAACCATGTGAACGTGCTGAGTGATCTGCTCGGAAGCAGTGTTGCGGCGCGCCACAGACACTTCTTCTGGATTGTGCAGCAGCTTCTCGGCCAGGCCTTTGATCTCGTCAGAGAAGGTGGCGGAGAACAGCAGGTTCTGACGCTTGGCAGGCAGTTTGGCCAGCACGCGACGGATATCGTGAATGAAGCCCATATCCAGCATACGGTCGGCTTCATCCAGCACCAGGATCTCAACTTTAGAGAGGTCCAGTGCGTTCTGATGTTCCAGGTCCAGCAGACGGCCAGGTGTCGCCACCAGCACGTCAACGCCGCTGCGCAGTTTCATCATCTGCGGGTTGATGCTCACGCCGCCGAAGACCACCAGCGAACGCAGATCCAGGTACTTAGAGTAATCCTGGACGTTTTCCCCGATCTGAGCCGCAAGCTCACGGGTTGGGGTTAAGATCAGCGCACGAACCGGGCGACGACCTTTTGGATGCGGGTTGTGGCTGCTCAGCAGCTGTAAAACCGGCAGCGTAAAGCCCGCGGTTTTACCGGTACCGGTCTGGGCGCTGGCCATCAGGTCGCGACCTGCCAACACTACCGGGATTGCCTGACGCTGGATCGGCGTAGGCTCGTCGTAACCCTGTTCTGCAACAGCACGCAAAATATCGGCATTCAGGCCGAGAGAATCAAATGACATAAAATTGACTGACTCCGGATCCGCCCTGATCGCGGTAAGCGATGTAGTTTCCAGGGGGAGAATATGACGCCAGGCTTCGCCTGACGTTTGAAAGGGAGCACAAACCACGGTGCGTAAGCGCCGGATTATAACAGATGTTATGCCCACACAGAGAGAGTTTCTTTGTGTGGGTCAATTCTGACCATTTTCCCGGCCTTTATGCGGGCCGTTTCAGACCGCCGCCGACAGGCTGCTGGCGACCCTTCGCAGCTCTGACACGGGCTTGTGGCCTATCAGCATAAAGCTGTGCTGTTGCTGTTGCCAGTACACCACGTTCATGCCACGGCGTTGCTCTTCGGCAAATCCGCGATCCGTCGGGTGAACCGCACCGGTAATGCACAGCGCCAACGGCCCGCTGTTTGGGTCATCCCAGACAATCTGTGCGATGGCCTGATCATCGTAATTCAGCATTCTTGCGCCCTTAAACGCGCTGCCGGGAAGCGTTAACGCGCTGGCGGAGAGCGACAGGCCCAGGTGACCGCTGACGCTGGCTATCTGCTGCTGCATGGCGCTGTCAGAAGGTGAAACCCCTTCAAAGGTCTGATGGGTGTACAGCGCCATATATTGCGCCACGGTATCCCGCCAGCCATCATCATTATCAAACAACCGTCTGCCTTTCATGCCGCCGACCACGCCCAACGCCAGCGCAGATACCGTCGCGGCAATCAGGGTTCTGCGGCTGATGCCTGCAGATGGCGGCGTTTGCGGCTGCGCCAGTGCGGCGCTGAGCTTTTGCTGCAGGCGATCCTTCGGCGCTTCCTGCAGTAAAGGCGCAAAGGCAGCCGAAAAATCCACGCTGGCGCGATCGAGCTCGGCCAGTCGCTCGGCCAGCTCCGGGTCATCACTGAGCATTTTTTCCACCTGCTGATGCTGTTGAACCGTGAGTTGCTTATCAAGCCAGGCCACCAGCACCTCGTCGGAAATGGGCGCGCCGTTCTGCCACTGGGTCATACTTCCCCCCTTTTGTTACGTCTGACGCCCACCACCACGCCTTTGGCCAGCGTCTGTCTGGCGTTTGCCAGTCGGCTCATAATGGTGCCAATCGGCACCGCCAGCGTGTCGGCGGCTTCCTGATAGGTAAAGCCCTCAACGTAGACCAGGAACACGGCATTGCGCTGGGCTTCCGGCAGGCGGTTGATCCGTTCACGCACCTGCTGCGCCCAGAGGTGATCGGCGTCGCCTTCGCTTAGCTGGAACGCCTGCTCATCCACGTCATCAATATTTTGCTGTTGCGTCAGATGGGTGGCCCGAACCTGATTGATCCACACCGAATGCAGAATGGTAAACAGCCAGCGGTCCAGGCGGGTGCCGGGAACATACTGGCTGCTTTTTTCCAGCGCGCGCAGGCAGGTCGCCTGCACCAGATCTTCGGCCACATCCCGTTTGCGGGACAGCACCAGCCCGTAACGCCATAAACGCGCCAGATAAAGCGGCAGTTCAGCGCGAATATCGTGGTGATTCACCGGTGCTCCTTGGGCTGCCGTGGATTAACTTTCCGGGTGGCCATCGATGGCGGCAGAGAGATCGCGGTACTCTTCGCAACCGGTGCCACAGATGCCTTTGATAATATTCAGCTGCTCACGCGCCATCGCCGGCTGCTGCTTGACCATATAAGCCTCACCGAGGTATTCCCGGACTTTGGCGTAATGCGGATCGAGGGCGATAGATTTCTGATAATAGCCAATCCCTTCGTCGGTGCGTCCCAGCTTGCGGGTGGCATAACCGCGATAATTCCAGGCTTTGGCGGTATTGGGTTCTTTCAGCTTATTCAGCGTTTGCAGCGCCTCATCATAGCGGCCGGCTTTCGCCAGCGCGTAGGCATAGGCGGTGCGATCATTATCATTGATCATACTGGTTTTATCGGCCACACAGCTTTTGGCTTTTTTATCGTAGATCTGCCCTTTCGGACAGGTTGGCGGCTTGTCATCATCATCGCCCATGGCGTGAACCATTCCGCTCACCAGCACGCCCGATAAGGCGGCCAGACATAACACACGACTGATTTTGCTCTTCATTTTTGTGACTCCGGTAGAGTACAGCAGAGGGTTACTTCAGTTTTGGGATCATGCGTTTTAACGTGCCGTCGCGCAGCGCGTAATGGTGCAATAGCGCCACCACGGCGTGGCCGCCGGCCAGCACAATAATCAGCCAGGCGTTGTAGTAATGAAGCGATCCCAACAGCTTACGCAATGAACTTTCGATATAAACCAGATCGGACAGATCGCCGAAGCCGAAGAAGGCGAACGGTTCGCCCTGCGCCCAGCGGAACAGGAAACCTAACACCACCTGGGCGATCAGCAATAAATAGAGCAGGCCGTGGACGGATTTCGCGCCGACATGCGCCGCGCGGGAAGGGCTGGCCGGCGGCAGGCGGCGGCCTTTGCTGATGCGCCAGACAATGCGCACCACCATCAACAGCGCCAGCAGCAGGCCAAAAGAGATATGCAGTGATTGCAGGTCATGGCGCAGCGGCGTGCCTTTTTCCAGTCGTGACCACACCTGATAGCTGGCAAACAGAAAAATGACGTCAAGCGCCGTCAGCCAGTGCAGGGCAATAGTAAGCCGGTCGTAATGAACAGGAGCGGAAGTCTGGTGCATGATGATGTTCCCCGTGAGTAATTACAGGGTTAACAGTTCAGGGCAGGATTTTATTCAGGTCGTTTTGTTCTAAGGAAGGCGTTTCTTATAAAGAACAGGCCACTTTCGTGGCCTGTTGTGCTTAGCGGTGACGCTGGCGAGCGCGAACAGGCTCTTTAGCCAGCAGAGAGACCACACAGGGTCCGGTCAGCATTAGCACACCAACACAACCCAGCAGCAGGTTGTTGTGGATCACGCGGGAGAGCATATAAAGCACCAACATCGCTGCGCCAAAATAGTAGGTGGTGGTGACGTCTTCTAAGAAGTCGCCCACCCGGCGCAGACGTGGCAGTCGCTGAGTCAACAACATGGCGGTAAACACGCTGGCATACATCGCCAGAAATACCGTGCTGACCTGCAGCAATGCCTGGTGCTTCCAACCCCACACCAACCCTGCAATCAGCAGAAGGTGGAGCGCGATATGTACACAGGTTTGTCCGGTGACAATCTGAATACGGTTAGACCATTTCATTTTCTTCTCCTGGCAGACCCAACAGAGGTCGCCCAGCCTTGTTAACACAGTAAGTGATAACGAATTTCCTCAGACTAACGTAGTTTTCGGATAATGCCGCAAAGAACGCCGTTTCAGGGCACTCTTTTGTGACAAAGACTACACTTTACCTTTCGTACATTGAAAAGGAGAGCGCGCACAGTATGGCACAAAATGCTCAAGGATTTTCATTAAAAGTCCTGACGATCAATACACACAAAGGTTTTGCCGCTTTTAATCGCCGCTTTATCCTGCCTGAACTGCGTGATGCAGTACGTGCAACCGCGGCGGATATTGTCTTCTTACAAGAGGTAATGGGAGCGCCTGCCATCAACCAATTGAAGGTTGAGAACTGGCCAGACACACCTCATTACGAATTTTTGGCCGACACCATGTGGAACGACTATGCCTATGGCCGCAATGCGGTTTATCCCGAAGGACATCATGGTAACGCCATCCTGTCCCGCTACCCGATCCTGAAGTTTGAAAACCGCGATATTTCGGTGGAAGGCACCGAAAAACGCGGGCTGCTGCATTGCCAGGTTGCCATTCCCAGCCACGAGCAGCCGCTGCATGCCATCTGCGTGCACCTGGGTCTGAAGGATGCCCACCGCCATGCGCAGCTGAAACTGCTGTGCGAACTGGTCAACAGCCTGCCGGCCGATGCGCCGGTGGTGGTCGCGGGCGATTTCAACGACTGGCAGCAAAAAGCTAACGCGGTGCTGAAAAAAGGGGCGGCGCTGGAAGAAGTGTTCAGCCGCAAGTTTGGCCGTCCGGCCCGCACCTTCCCTGCCCGCTTCCCGCTGCTGCGCCTTGACCGGATCTATGTCCGTAATGCCGGGATCAGCCACCCGCAGACTATCCCGCTGCGGCCCTGGTCCCATCTGTCCGATCATGCCCCGCTGGCTGTGGAGATCCACCTATGAAAATGGAATGGCGTGACGGTAACCGCCTGCGCCTGCTGGAAAATGGCGAACAGTATTTTCCGCGGGTCTTTGAAGCCATTCGGCGGGCGAAGGAAACCGTGCTGCTGGAAACCTTTATCCTGTTTGAGGACGAGGTGGGAAATGCGCTCCATGAGGTGCTGCTGGACGCGGCAAACCGCGGCGTCAAAGTGGAGATGATGGTGGATGGCTACGGCTCCAACGATCTCTCAACCGAATTTACCCAAAGCCTGACGGCGGCCGGTGTACGTTTCCTTTATTACGATCCGCGCCCGCTGATTTTTGGTATGCGTACCAATATCTTTCGTCGCCTGCACCGTAAAATTGTGGTCTGCGACGGGGAGATTGCCTTTGTCGGCGGCATCAACTTCTCCGCTGAGCACAATTCCAGCTATGGCGCAGAAGCTAAGCAGGATTATGCGGTGGAAGTGAAAGGCCCAATCGTCGATGACATCACGCTGTATGTGCAGCAGGCCATCAACAGCGAACAGGTGACTCGCCGCTGGTGGGGCGCCCGCTCCCATCGCCCGGCGAAAAATGTGACGCCTGGTGATGCGCAGATCCTCTTTGTCTGGCGAGACAATGATCAGCACCGCGACGATATTGAGCAGCACTATATCGACATGCTGCGTAGCGCAAAGCAGGAAGTGATCATCGCCAACGCCTACTTCTTCCCCGGCTATAAGCTGCTGCGGGAGATGCGCAGTGCCGCACAGCGCGGCGTGTCGGTGAAGCTGATTGTACAGGGCGAACCGGATATGCCGATTGTTAAGGTGGGCGCCGAGCTGCTCTATAACTACCTGGTGGGCGGCGGCGTGGAAGTGTATGAATATATCCGCCGTCCGCTGCATGCCAAAATTGCCGTACAGGATAACCACTGGTCGACGGTGGGTTCCAGCAATCTCGATCCGCTGAGCCTGTCGTTAAACCTTGAGGCTAACCTGATGATCCACGACCGCACCTTTAACGAAGTGATGCGTGGCAATCTCAACCGCCTGCTGACAGAAGATTGCCAGCGGGTGGAGGAGAGCCAGTTACCCAAACAGAACTGGCGCCAGCTGGCAAAAAGCATCGTGGTGTTCCATTTCCTGCGTCATTTCCCGGCCATTGCTGGCTGGCTACCTGCGCATACGCCGAAACTGGCGCAGATTGCGCCGCCGGTGCAGCCAGAGCTGGAAACCCAGGACCGTGTTGAATCCGACAATGAGCGAGTAAAACCCTGATGTCTGCTGCGCATTCCCGCTGGAAGTGGGTGAAGAAAATTCTCACCTGGCTGTTCTTTATCGCCGTTATCGTGCTGCTGGTTATTTATGCGCGCAAGGTCAACTGGCACGACGTGGTTGAGGTGATCAGCAACTATAACCGCTTCGCTATCTTCGCCTCTGTCGCGCTGGTGGTGGTCAGCTACCTCACCTATGGCGTGTACGATCTGATTGGCCAGGCCTATTGCGGTCACAAGCTGCAAAAACGCCAGGTGATGCTGGTGTCGTTTATTTGTTATGCCTTTAACCTGACGCTCAGCACCTGGGTTGGCGGCGTGGCGATGCGCTACCGGCTCTATTCCCGGTTAGGGCTGGATGGCAGCACCATCACCCGTATTTTCTCGCTCAGTATTGCCACTAACTGGTTGGGTTACGTGCTGGTGGCCGGCGTGGTGTTCACCTCCGGCTGGGTGCCGATCCCGTCAGGCTGGTTTATTGGCGAAGGCACGCTGAGAACCATCGGTGCGGCGCTGCTGGTGTTTGTGGTGGTCTATCTGGCGCTGTGTGCCTTCTCTAAACGCCGCCGCTGGACCGTCAAGGGCCACAAGCTGGCGCTGCCCTCTTTCCGCATGGCGATGTTGCAGTTTGCGGTATCCAGCGCCAACTGGCTGGTGATGGGCGCGATTATCTGGCTACTGCTGGCGCAGAAGGTCGACTATCCGCAGGTGCTGGGCGTGTTGCTGATCAGCAGTATTGCGGGCGTGATTATCCATATTCCGGCGGGGATTGGCGTGCTGGAAGCGGTGTTCCTGGCGTTGCTGGGCGGCGAGCATCTGTCGCACGGTTCGATCATTGCCGCGCTGCTGGCGTATCGCGTGATTTACTTTATTGCCCCGCTGCTGCTGGCGCTTGTGCTCTATCTCTGGCTGGAGAGTCGGGCGAAGTCATTGCGGGCGATGAACGAGCGGGAGAGAGAGAAACAGGCGTAAAACAAAGGGGGCGACGGAAATCGCCCCCTCTTTCTTAGCGGCGGTTACCGAAAATACGCAGCAGCATCAGGAACAGGTTAATAAAGTCCAGATACAGCGTTAATGCGCCCATAATGGAATAACGACGCAGGTTCTCTTTGTCTTCAACATTGATCCCCTCACCGATATTTTTCAGTTTCTGCGTGTCATACGCCGTCAGCCCGACAAACACCAGCACGCCGATATAGGTCACGGCCCACATCAGCGCGGTGCTTTTCAGCCAGATGTTCACCACGGACGCCAGCACGATCCCGATCAGCGCCATAAACAGCATGCTGCCCATGCCGCTCAGGTCGCGCTTGGTGGTGTAACCCCAGAAGCTCATCACACCAAACATGCCGCCCGCCACCAGGAAGGTCCCGGCGATGGAGGAGTAGGTGTAGACGAGGAAAATGCTCGCCATGGTTAAACCGGTCAGCGCGGAGTACAGCATAAACAGGCCGGTGGCGACCGCCCCGCTCAGCTTATGCACCATACCGGACAGCACGAACACCAGACCGAGCTGCACAATAATCAGGCCATAGAAGGTGATACGGTTAGCGAAAACCATCTCCATCACCGCAGGCGTGTTGGCGGCAAACCACGAAACAAACGCGGTCAGCAACAGACCGCAGGTCATCCAGCCATACACCTGTGCCATATAGGTCTGCAGGCCGGTGTTGGCCTGCGAAACCATAGAACTGTCGGAACGTGGATATCGATCCATGATGCTCTCCTGATGCTTAAATTAACGATGTGAACACAGGGTAAGGGCGCAACGCGCCCCGCCCCGGTCGTGGTTAAGTCTGGCACACTCAGGGGAAGATAAGCCAGTCCTGCCCCGGGCTTTTTACGTAAGCGTTTATCCGGCATGGACGTTATCGGCGGAAACCGCTCTCACCCGCATAAAGATTGTCCATATTTTGCCGATAGAGTGAACAGATGGAGAACAGCTAACAGGAAGTTAATACGCGTCATCTCTTACATCGGGGAAGCCAGAATGCAGACCACGCCGTCACCTAAGCGGAAAATGAGCACGCGCACGCTTATGCTCCTGACCGGAGCCCTGACCATCACGCTGGGCTTCACTATCACCATTGGTTTTCTCAGCTGGGAGTCCAGCCAGCAGCAGCGCAAGCTGGCAGAGAATTATCTCGGCCAGATTGCCGAGAGCAAGGCGTTAAGCGTACAGAAGGACCTGGATTATGCCCGCACGGTCGCACGCAATCTTGGTCAGAGTTTGATTGCCCTGCCCCCGGCCGGGATCACCGACCGTAAGATCGGCGAAGAGCTGATGAAGTACTCCCTGAAACAAAACCCTGACTATCTGTCGATGTCGGTGATTTTCGAAGAGAACGCCTTTGATGGCCGCGATGCCGAATTCGCGCAGCAGCCTGACGCGGCGCCTGAGGGCCGTTTTGCTCGCTTTGTCGATCGCGACAGCAGCGGCAATTTTGCCCTGCATAACCTCGACTCAATCTTCAAGCCCGGCCAGGGCGACTACTATCTGGTCCCACAGAAACTGCAGCAGGATATGTTGATTGAGCCTTACAGCTACGCCTATAACGGCGTGCCGACCCTGCTGACTTCGGTCGCGGCGGTGGTGATGGACGATAACAAGCTGAAAGCGGTGATCACCTCCGATATTTCGCTGGCGTCGCTGCAGAAAACCGTCGGGGCCATCAAGCCTTGGGAAGGCGTGGGTTACGCTCTGCTGCTGTCCAACAAGGGACTGGTGGTCTCCAGCCCGGATAAAGCCATGTCCGGCAAGCCTTATAAAGGGGAAACCGACAAATTTACCCAGCAGGTTGTGGAGCATTTTGACGACTCGCTGGGCGAAAAGGTGCTGGAAACCTGGCGACCGGTCACCGTCGGCAACAGCCAGTTCCCGTGGTATCTGGGCATCGTCACTCCGGTCAGCGCGGTGATGGCTGAAGCCAACCGTCAGCTAATGAACGCGCTGATTATGATGATTCTCAGCATTGTCATCGTGTGCTCGGTGCTGGGTCTGCTGTTCAGCCGTAAGATTTCTAAACCGATCGGCGGCGAACCTTCACAGGCCGCAGCGATTGCGCTGGGCGTCTCCGAAGGCAATCTGACTGCCGACATCCCGGTGGGCGATCGTGACCGCCAGAGCATTTTCTTTGCCATGCAGACCATGCAGCAGCAGTTGAGAACCATGGTCGGCGAGATAATCTCCGCCAGTGATTCGGTCCGTCAGGGTGCCGAAGAGATTGCTTCCGGCAATCTGGATTTGGCCTCACGCACTGAACAACAGGCGGCAGCGCTGGAAGAGACGGCGGCCAGCATGGAGCAGTTAACCGCCACGGTGAAGCACAATGCCGATAACGCCCATCAGGCCACCTCGTTAACCGAAAACGCCACCGATATCGCGCAACGCGGCGAGTCGCTGGTGCAGCAAGTGGTGCAGATCATGCAGCAGATTGACGAGAGTTCCCGCAAGATTGGCGCGATCACCAGCATCATCAACGGCATTGCCTTCCAGACCAATATTCTGGCGCTGAACGCGGCGGTAGAAGCGGCGCGCGCAGGCGAACAGGGTCGCGGATTTGCGGTGGTGGCGGCAGAAGTTCGCAGCCTGGCGCAGCGCAGTGCCAACGCGGTTAAAGACATTTCCGCGCTGATTGGCGAATCCACCTTACGCGTTAATCAAGGGGTGTCGCTGGTGCAGGATGCAGGCAAGACCATGCAGGAGATGACCACCGCGGTGAACTCGGTGAAAACCATTATTGGCGAGATTGTGCATGCGTCCGACGAGCAGTCGCAGGGGATTGGTCAGGTGACGGTGGCGGTCAATCAGATGGATGGCGCCACTCAGCAGAACTCGGCGCTGGTTCAGCAGATGTCTGCTGCCGCCGCTTCGCTGGAGGATCAGGCGAAGCAGCTGGCGCAAACCGTGCAGATTTTCCGGCTGGATGCCGCTTAAGGCATCGGTTACTTCCCGCGCGCCAGGCAACTCTGGTAACGACCGTCGACGCGCTGGGCAAACCAGGCGGTGGTCAGATTGCGGGTGATTTTTGGGCTTTCCAGCTTAATGCCTGGCAGCATCTCACGCGGTTGAGGTCTGCCAGCATTTTTATCCGCCATCGCAAACACCTGCTTCCACAAATCGGTTTTAACAAAGTCTTCGCTGTCGCCCTTCTCCAGCGCGCTGCGGATGCTGCGGTTGCTCATATCCAGACGCGTGCTCAGCGTCCTGACCGCCAGCTCCGTCGATCCCGCCGCATCTGAACCGTACTGAATCAAATCACCGTCCAGCGCCAGTTTAATGCCGCTTAACCGCGAAACGGCGGCCTGGAAGGCGGCGTTGCGGCTGGCATACCATCCGGCATTGAAGTCAGCAAAACGGTAGATCTGGCGAGTGTAATCCGCCGGATAGCCCAGCAGGTGCATGGTGCCAAACCACACGCCGCCACGTCGGCTGAACACTTCGCGGCGGATCGAGCCATCAACCGGATACGGATAGCCTTTGGCATGGGCTTCGGCAAACTCAATGCTGACCTGCATCGGGCCGCCGGTATGGATCGGGTTCAGATTGCCAAACAGCGTCTGCCCCATCGGCACCATATCGATAAAGTCATCGAAAATGGCGCTCAGCTCTTTTTCGCTGCGCACGTTGTCCAGGCGATCGGTGTAGCTTTTGCCATTAGGCGATTTGATCATCAGCGCGGTACGCACCACGAACGACGGGATATGCAGCTTGCCAGCGCGGCGATCGATTTCGCCCCAGGCAATTTTCGGCAGCCCAGGCACATTGGCATCGGCATTAAAGGTGGATTCCTGATCGGTGACCGCAATCACCGAACAGAGATTGCTGACCGACGGCTCAAGCCCCTGGCCATTAAAAGCGGCGAAGATATCGTTGCTCCAGCCCTGACGATCGCTCACCCTGGCCGGTAACAGGCGGGAAATTTGCGCCTTGACGTCCACCGGACGCTGCTCGGGGAGGGACTTTTTAGGCTGGCTGCTACACCCTGCCAGCACCATCAGTGCCAGCAGAGATAGGCGTTTGGAGAGGGAACCGATCATGACTTTCCTTGTTCTGTAATAACGACCGCCCCGAGGTTACACAGCGCAGCGGCAATAATCCATCGGAGGCGGCTGAATGCGGGCGGTTACTTCCAGCGCGCGGCGGACTGACGATCGCTGTCACGCGATTCAACCCAGCGATCGCCTTCCGGCGTGGCTTCACGCTTCCAGAACGGGGCTTTGGTTTTCAGGTAATCCATAATGAATTCGGCGGCGGCAAAGGCCCCGGCACGGTGCGCGCCGCTGACGCCAACCATCACAATCTCATCACCGGGAAACAGTTCGCCAATGCGGTGGATCACCGTGACGCGCTGCATCGGCCAGCGTTCACGCGCCTCAGCCACGATCCCGGCCAGCGCTTTTTCGGTCATTCCAGGATAGTGCTCCAGCGTCAGCGCAGACACGTTGTCACCCAGGTTGTGATTGCGCACTTTGCCGGTAAAGGTCACGACCGCGCCGTCTTCATCACAGGCCGCCAGCCAGCGATACTCTTCGCCCATATCAAAAGGCGCCTGCCCGACTCTGATCCGCGTTTCCATCTTACCCTCCGGTAACCGGCGGGAAGAAAGCCACTTCATCCCCCGCTTTCAGCGCGTGCTGCGGTGACACCAGCGTCTGGTTAACCGCCGACAGCACTTTGCCGGACTCCAGCGCCAGCGACCAGCGGTCGCCCTTCGCCGCCAGCACCGCACGCAGCTCGTCTACCGTGGCGTAATCCCGGGTGACGGTGATGCTGCCGGTACCGACCAGCTCACGCGTCTGGGCAAAAAACAGCACGTTAATCATCAGACACCGCCTTAAAATCACCGGATTTGCCGCCGCTTTTGCTCAGCAAACGGCACATCTCAATGCTGATATCTTTCTGCACCGCTTTGCACATATCGTAAATGGTCAACGCGGCCACGGAGGCGGCGGTCAACGCTTCCATCTCGACCCCGGTTTTCCCGGTGAGACGGCACAGCGACTCAATGCGGACCTGACTGTTTTCCACATCCGCCGTCAGTGTCACTTCCACTTTGCTGAGCAACAGCGGATGGCACAGCGGGATCAGCTCCCAGGTGCGCTTGGCGGCCTGGATGCCGGCGATGCGCGCGGTAGCGAACACGTCGCCTTTATGATGGCTGCCGTCGACAATCATCTTCAGCGTCTCGGGACGCATTTTCACAAAGGCTTCGGCACGGGCTTCGCGCACCGTTTCGGCCTTGGCGGAGACGTCCACCATGTGCGCCTCGCCAGAGGCATTAATATGGGTCAGTTGCGACATAAGTTCAGGGCTTCTTCACATGCGAAACAAAATTACAGGGACGGGTGCGGGCATCCAGCTGGTCCTGAATGATCCTTTCCCACGCGCTCTGGCAGGCATTGGTTGATCCCGGCACGGCAAAAATCACCGTGCCGTTAGCCACACCGGCCACGGCGCGTGACTGCAGGGTTGAGGTGCCGATATCTTCATACGAGATCATGCGGAACAGTTCGCCGAACCCTTCAATCTCGCGGTCAAACAGCGGCAGCAGGGCTTCTGGCGTGCAGTTTTTAGTGTTAAAGCCGGTGCCGCCGTTAATCAACACCACCTGAACATCACTGCTGGCAATCCAGCTGGAGACCACCGCGCGGATGCGATAACGGTCATCTTTCACCAGCGCATGATCCAGCACCTGGTGGCCCGCTTCGGCCAGCGCTTCACGCAGATAGTCGCCAGAGCTGTCACTGGTCGCATCGCGGCTGTCGGAAACGGTGAGTACTGCTACGTTGAGCGGCATAAATTCAGCCGAAGGTTTGCCCATTTTAACGTCCTTAGTGTTAACCGCCGATATAAGAGAGATTCTGCGTAATGCCGGTATTGCCCTGATGCAGGAAATGCGTCTGCTTTTTGGTGCGCAGGCTGGCGGCAATCCGCTCCTGTAACGCATCCTGCTGATTGTCGTCTTGCAGCAGGTCACGTAGCGACACGCCGCCATCGCCAAACAGGCACAGATGCAGCTTGCCGGTAGCGGAAACCCGCAGACGGTTACAGGTGGCACAGAAATCTTTTTCGTAAGGCATGATCAGGCCAATCTCGCCCTGATAATCCGGATGACGGAACACCTGCGCCGGTCCGGCACTGCGTTCACTGACCTGCCGCTCCCATCCCTGTAGCAACAGGCTGGCGCGGATCACCTCGCCGGAAATATGGTGTTTGCGGAACAGGTCGCCGCCGTCGCCGGTTTCCATCAGCTCGATAAAGCGTAGCTGAATGGGACGGGTGCGGATCCAGTCAAGGAAGGTTTGCAGACTGTTATGATTGACGTCGCGCATCAGCACGGTATTGACTTTCACCTTGCTGAAACCGGCCTCAAACGCCGCATCGATGCCGTTCATTACCTGCTGGAATTTATCCTGACCGGTAATGGCATGAAACTGACGGGCATCCAGACTGTCTATGCTGACGTTGAGTGCCGTCAGACCGGCGTCGCGCCATTGGGCAACGTCACGCGCCAGGCGATAGCCATTGGTGGTGACCGCCAGTTGGCGGATTGCGCTGTTTTCACGCACCGCCGCGATAATCTCGGTGAAGTCGCGGCGCAACGAGGGTTCGCCGCCGGTCAGACGCACTTTTTCCGTCCCCGCGGCCGCGAAGGCACGGGTAATACGCCGGATTTCATCCAGCGACAGGAAGCTTTTATTGCTGTTGCCCTGCGGCTTGTAACCGTCAGGCAGGCAATAGTTGCAACGGAAATTGCAGACGTCAGTGATCGACAGACGCAGGTAGTAAAACTTGCGATCGAAGCTATCTTGAAATTGTGACACCAGAACACCTTCCAAATCGGGAGATGCAGGCATTTCTTTCTGCACCCTGGCAACGCGAGGTTGCGGCCAGGACACCGTATCAGGAGACTTAGGTGTCAGGGCTAAGTGTGATTTACCGAACACCGGTAAATCATGGTGGTAAAATTCTACCGCTAACCGGAAAGTCTTACCACCACAGACTTTCGCTATGCATTTTGATATATAACGTTTTTTGTCGGCAGATCACCGTTACTTTCGCTAAAATTGCCGTACTGCCAGTAGCTTGGCTGATTCATCAATAAAGCATCAACATAATGAAGGATTTTTATGCGTAATCGCACATTAGCCGATCTCGACAGAGTGGTGGCTTTAGGTGGCGGACATGGCCTTGGCCGTGTGATGTCTGCCCTTTCCCCTTTGGGTTCGCGCCTTACCGGCATTGTTACCACAACCGACAACGGCGGCTCCACCGGACGCATCCGCCGTTCAGAAGGCGGCATCGCCTGGGGCGACATGCGCAACTGCCTGAATCAGCTGATCGCCGAACCCAGCGTCGCCTCGGCGATGTTCGAATATCGCTTTAGCGGTAACGGTGAGCTGGCCGGTCACAATCTCGGCAACCTGATGCTGAAAGCGCTGGATCACCTTAGCGTACGGCCGTTTGAAGCCATCAACCTGATCCGCAATCTGCTGAAGGTCGACGCCTTTCTGATCCCGATGTCCGAGCAGCCGGTCGATCTGGTGGCGGTCGACAGCGAAGGCAACCAGATCTACGGCGAAACCGAGATTGACCAGATGCAGCTTCCGCCGCAGGAACTGCTGCTTTCCCCCAACGTCAGCGCCACCCGCGAAGCGATTGAAGCGGTGGGCGAAGCGGATTTGATCCTGATTGGCCCCGGCAGCTTCTACACCAGCCTGATGCCGCTGCTACTGATGCCGGATATGGCACAGGCACTACGCCGCACGCCCGCCACCATGGTCTTTATCGGCAACCTCGGGAAAGAATTAAGCCCGGCGGCCGCGCAGCTGACGCTGGCGGGCAAGCTGGAGATGATGGAAAAATATATTGGCAAGAAAGTGATTGATGCGGTGGTGGTTGGCCCGGCGGTGGACATCAGCAATGTCAGCGGCCGGCTGATTATTCAGGAACCGCTGGAAGCGGCGGATATCAAATACCGCCACGATCGTCAGTTGCTGCATATCGCGCTGGAACACGCAATTCAGGCCATTCAGTAAGGCTCTAAGTAAGGCCAGTGCGGGGAAAGCCGTCCGGCGTTTCCCCGCTCCTCTGCCCGCTGACCCGCCGCCACGGCTGACCGATCAGGACGCGGCGATAAACAGCTCCCGCACCTTATGCAGCTGGTCACGGATATTGGCGGCCTCTTCAAACTCCAGATTCTGCGCATGCTCCTGCATTTGCGCTTCCAGCTGGTGAATTTTCTTCTGCAGTCCTTTCGGAGACAGATCCAGGTACGGTGCATCATCTTCCACAATACGTCCGGCCTTGGCGCGTCCCCGGGATTTGTTTTTCGCCAGCCCCTGGCCCAGTTCAAGAATATCGGCAATCTTCTTGTTCAGTCCCTGCGGCACAATGCCGTTCTCAGCGTTGTAGATTTCCTGTTTGGCGCGGCGGCGCTCGGTTTCGCCGATGGCGCGCTCCATTGACGGCGTGATTTTATCGCCGTAGAGAATGGCCTTACCGTTCAGGTTACGCGCGGCGCGACCAATGGTCTGGATCAGCGAGCGATCGGAACGCAGGAAGCCCTCTTTATCGGCATCCAGAATCGCCACCAGCGACACTTCCGGCATATCCAGACCTTCTCGCAGTAAGTTGATGCCGACCAGCACATCAAACTCGCCCAGACGCAGGTCACGGATGATCTCCACGCGCTCGACGGTGTCGATATCCGAGTGCAGGTAACGCACCCGCTCACCGTGCTCTTCCAGATACTCGGTGAGATCCTCGGCCATGCGTTTGGTTAACACCGTTACCAGCACGCGCTCATTGATTGCCACGCGTTTACGAATCTCAGACAGCAGGTCATCCACCTGGGTGCTGACCGGACGCACTTCGATTAGCGGATCCAGCAGACCGGTTGGGCGCACCACCTGATCGATCACTTCACCACCGGATTTCTCCAGCTCATATTTACCCGGCGTGGCGGAGACATAAATGGTCTGCGGCGCCAGCGCCTCAAACTCTTCAAATTTCATTGGGCGGTTATCGAGCGCCGAAGGCAGACGGAAACCGTACTCAACCAGCGTCTCTTTACGCGCACGGTCACCTTTGTACATCCCGCCGATTTGCGGAATGGTGACGTGGGATTCGTCGACCACCAGCAGGCCGTCCGCCGGTAAGTAGTCAAACAGGGTTGGCGGCGCTTCGCCCGGCCCGCGCGCGGAGAGATAGCGCGAGTAGTTCTCGATACCGGAGCAGTAGCCCAGCTCGTTCATCATCTCCAGATCGAACTGGGTACGCTGAGAGATGCGCTGCTCTTCCAGCAGCTTGTTGTTGTTCAGCAGCACCTTGCGCCGGTCGGCCAGCTCCACTTTGATCTCTTCCATCGCTTGCAGGATGCGCTCGCGCGGGGTCACATAGTGGGTTTTCGGGTAGATGGTGTAGCGCGGGACCACGGAAGTGACCTGCCCGGTGAGCGGGTCGAAGATCGACAGGCGCTCGACCTCTTCATCAAACAGTTCGACGCGCAGCGCATAATCGTCCGATTCCGCCGGGAAGATATCAATCACTTCGCCGCGCACGCGGAAGGTGCCGCGCTGGAACGCCTGATCGTTGCGGGAATACTGCAATTCCGACAGGCGGCGCAGGATAGAGCGCTGATCGATCACCATGCCACGGGTCAGGTGCAGCATCATCTTCAGATACAGGTCAGGATCGCCCAGACCGTAGATGGCCGACACCGAGGCGACCACGATCACATCCCGTCGCTCCAGCAGCGCTTTGGTCGCTGACAGACGCATCTGCTCGATATGTTCGTTTACCGAGGCATCCTTTTCGATAAAGGTGTCGGAGCTGGGCACATACGCTTCCGGCTGATAGTAGTCGTAGTAAGAGACGAAGTACTCCACCGCGTTATCCGGGAAGAACTCTTTCATTTCGCCGTACAGCTGCGCCGCCAGCGTTTTATTCGGTGCCAGCACCATGGTTGGCCGGTTTAAGTCGGCAATGACGTTGGCCACGGTGAAGGTTTTACCTGAGCCGGTTACCCCGAGCAGCGTCTGGTGCGCCAGCCCGTCTTCCAGCCCCTCTTCCAGACGACGGATCGCCTCGGGCTGGTCACCAGCGGGTTTGAATTCGGAGTTGAGTTTAAAGACTTTGCTCATTGAGTGGCTACCTGGTAATGAATGACGCGAACAGGATCCTAATTTTACTCTGCTACTGCGAATTTACCAGAAAAAAAGACTGGATATAATTACAGTAATTTTGCAAGATATTGCTCATGCGTTCAGCGTTGCCCTTTCCCGGCCCAGTGGGCAATCAGCAATGCGGCTGGTCGGACAGGTTATCCCCAAAAGAGGAAGCGCTTTAACATTTGTCAAGCAGCACTGACAAAATGCGGTGAGCCAGGCAACTGAGATTTTTCGGGTGCTTGATTTTAACTAACATATTGATAAATCACCCTTTGCGCTCAGAGATGAGTTTCGCGTCAACTCGTGCTCAACCCGCGTCCGCTCTCGCCTGCCGTAAGTTTTCAGACGCTCATGCACATGGTTATCCACAGGAATGGTGGATAACTGATTTGAGCGCCCGAGCCGTCTGATGTGTATAAAACCGCATTGCCCTGCGATCGGGGCCGCAAATATTTTTTTTTGCATTATTTTCGCCTGACGCTTGAGGATTAATGGTCCTGAAAGGCATATTTCCCCCGTTGCCGCTAGCCTTATTTCGACGTTTTTTTCAGTTTGATGACAGTCGCGGGTTGCCACTGAGACAGGCAACTGCACCAGAAATGATTCGTCCATAGCACTGACAAAGTGCAGCGGAATATTACCCCGGGCAATTGTTTAAGTTTTATTACTAATTACTGGTGCTAATCATCAGGCGGGCGGGCGTTTTCTGAGACTTTTGCCAGGTTGGCCTGCCAATTGCAAGACTCTGTCTAACCGCCTCACGCTTTCATAACACCAGAGCGAGGAGCACAAAGCCGCAGGCGTCTCGCATGAGACGTTGACGACTGTTTGCCACACGACGTAGAGCGGATGCAACCAGGTGCGATCGAAAACTGTCTGGAGGAGAGTGTCAGATGCTCAGCTTACGTTCAATCAACCAATTTTATGGACAAAATCACATCCTGTGGGATGTTGATCTGGATCTCGCCCCAGGCACCTGTACCGGCGTACTGGGACGTCCCGGCATGGGAAAAACCACGCTGGTCAACTGCATCATGGGCCATCTGCCGATTAACAGCGGCTCGATGACCTGGCAGGAAGCCAACCGCCCGCCGCAGGATCTGCTGCTGCAGCCGATGGAGCAACGGGCTGCGCTGGGCATTGGCTATGTGCCGCAAGGGCGACAGCTTTTCTCCCAGCTTAGCGTGGAAGATAACCTGCAGATTGCGCTGCTGGCCGGCGCGGGCCTGGAACGCCATCGGGCCATTCCGCAGATGGTCTATGACCTGTTCCCTGCCCTCTACTCCTTGCGCCATCAGCGCAGCGGTGATTTACAGATTGAGCAGCAGCAGCAACTGGCGCTGGCCAGAGCGCTGGTGTTGCAGCCTAAGCTGTTGATCCTGGACGAGCCAACCGAAGGCATGTCGCCGTGGCTGGAAGAGGAGATGGGCAATCTGATCCATCGTCTGAATCACGATTTCGGCCTGACGATCCTGCTGCTGGAGCAACGCATTTCGTTTATCCGTAAGGTGGCGGATTACTTCCTGCTGCTGCATCGGGGCCGCAACGTGGCGCACGGCAAAGTCGCCCAGCTGGACGAAAGCATGCTCAATACCTGGATGACGGTGTCTTGACGGTAAGGTGGGCGGAGGAAACTCCGCCCGAAGGGTTAACCGTTATAACGGCAGCTGCACGTACTGTGCCAGCTGGTCGAACTGTTCTGGCTGCGTCAGATAGGGGATCTCACCCAGCATTGGCGCCGGCAGCCGCTGTTTAAGCGCCGCCAGATACTCGGTGTGGCGTTTTCCCGGCGGTTGAATGTCATTGGCTATCCAACCCGCCAGACGCAGTCCGCTGGCCTGAATTGCCTGTGCGGTCAGCACCGCATGATTGATACAGCCTAACTTCACGCCCACCACCAAAATCACCGGCAGCTGTTCCGCCACCGCCCAGTCGGCAAAGGTGGTCTGCTCAGAGAGCGGCGTAAACCAGCCACCGGCCCCTTCCGTCAGCACCCAGTCAGACTGCGCGGTTAACGCAGCCAGGCCGGCAGAAAGCTGCTCAAAAGTAATCGGCCGGCCTTCTTCGGCACTGACGATATGCGGCGAGGTCGGCTCTGCGAAAGCCAGAGGGTTGATGCTGTCATAAGGCAGTTGCAGCACGCTGTACTTTTGTAGCGCCAGCGCATCCTCATTTCTCAACCCGTCTGCCGTCATTTCACAGCCCGAAGCAACCGGCTTGTAACCCACGCTGTGAAATCCCGCCGCGTTGGCGGCCTGAAGCAGGGCCGAACTGGCAACCGTTTTGCCCACTTCCGTATCCGTTCCGGTGATAAACCAGCGTTCACTCACGATGCATAACTCCATAAACCAGATGATAACTCAGTAAATATCCCCGCCGATCGCGCGGCCAGTGCTGCTCCAGCTGTTGCAGATGCCGGCGGCTAAGCAGTCCACCGTGACGGCCCTGATGCAAATGCGTGGCACCAATGCCTTTCAGTGAACGCAGCGCACTCAGCACGTCCGGGAATCCAACGGTCAGCGTTTGTTGCATCAGTGTCAGCGGCAGATGCTGGCCCGCGTGGGCGATGGCGTCGAAAGGCAAAAAGCGGTTAACCGGGGCGGGTAAATCCAGCGGTTGCCAGGCGGCGGACAGCTCATGTAATGAGTCGGCGGAGAGCGTCGAGAACAGCACCTGGCCGCCTGGCGAGGTCACCCTGTAAAGTTCTGTCAGTGCCAGCGATAAGTCACTGCACCATTGCACCGCAAGGTTGCTCCAGCACAGATCAAAGCTCGCATCACTGAACGGCAGCGCTTCGATATCGCCCGGCTGATAGCAATCGGCGGTGTGTAACGCCTGCGCCTGAACCAGCATTTCTGCAGACAAATCAAGCGCGGTCACATGGTTACCGGCGGCGCGCCAGTGCTGGCTGAACCAACCCGGACCGCAGCCCGCATCCAACACTTTCTGCCCCTGCCGTCGGGTGGCATAGCTGGCCAACTCTTCGCCACAGAGGCGTTGCAAGCCGGCATGTTGATTGTAGCTCTGCGCCGCCCGGCCAAACGCCTGCGCAATCGCCTGTTTATTAACGGTTTGCATGTTGCAGTCCCTCCAGCAGGCGATGAATATCTTCCGGCCGATGCGCCGCACTTAAGGTGATCCGTAAACGGGCGGTGCCGGGCGGAACCGTCGGTGGGCGGATAGCCGTCACCCAGCATCCCTGCTGTTGCAGCCTGTCGGCCAGGGCCAGCGCCTGCTGCTCTTCGCCGACGATCAACGGCTGGATCGCCGTGGCCGACGGCAGTAAAGCCAGCCCCAGCGCCTGCGCGCCCTGACGGAACAGCGCAATATTTTGCTGCAGCCGCTGACGCAGTTCGTCACCCTGCTGAATGCAGGCCAGCGCGGTCTGCAATGCCCAGGCCTGCGCCGGTGGCATCGCCGTGCTGTAGATCAGGTGGCGGGCAAACTGCAGCAGATAATCAGCGGTGTCATCATCACACAACACCGCCGCCCCGCTCAGGCCAAAGGCTTTACCAAAGGTGACCACCAGCAGTTCCGGTTTAACCTGCTGCTGCCAGCAGCTGCCGCGTCCCTGCTCGCCGGTGGCGCCAATGCCATGCGCATCGTCCACCATCAGCCAGCTTCCCTGACGCTGAGATAAGCGGTGAAGCTCCGCCAGCGGCGCGCTGTCGCCATCCATGCTGAAAACGCCTTCGGTGACCACCAGCGTCTCGCCCCCGGCCGGATGTTGCAGCAGTTTTTCAAGCGCAGCCGGTTGATTGTGTGCGAAGCGACGCAGGGTAGCGGGACTGTGAGCCGCCGCTTCGAGCAACGAGGCGTGCGCCAGCTTATCGGCGAAGATGCGGTCATTTTTCGCCAGCATCGCCGCAATCACCGCCTGATTGGCGGCAAAGCCGGAAATAAATACCAGGGCGCGTGGATAACCCAGCCAGTCGGCAAGCTGCTGCTCAAATTCCGCCTGTGGCGCATGATAACCGGTGACGTGCGCCGATCCGCCGGCCCCGACGCCATAACGTTCCGCACCCTGTTGCCAGGCCTGAACCAGCCTCGGGTCATGGCTCAACCCAAGATAGTCATTGGCGGCAAAGTTCAGATAGCACGTGCCGTCAATCTGCAAGGTCCGCGCATCGCTGTGCTGGTTAACCCGACGGGTGCGCATCTGCCCTTTTTGCTGGCGCCCGGTCAGCGCCAGGGAAATTCGATGCTGCCAGCTCACTTACACCGCCGCGTTGTAAAACTGGTCGGTATCAGCGGTCATCAGCTGTCCTGCCAACGCCTGCTGCTGCTCGTTGTCACCCGCTTCGGTGGTGGTGTGGCGCGGATTCAGGCCCAGCTTGTGGAACAGTTGCAGGTCTTTGTCTTCTTCCGGGTTCGGCGTGGTCAGCAGTTTGCAGCCGTAGAAGATGGAGTTTGCCCCGGCCATAAAGCACATGGCCTGCGTTTGCTCGCTCATCTGCTCACGTCCGGCAGACAGGCGCACGTGCGAGGTGGGCATCATGATGCGGGCAACCGCGATGGCGCGGATAAAATCAAACGGATCGACATCGTCGTTATCGGCCAGCGGCGTGCCTTTGACTTTTACCAGCATATTGATCGGCACGCTTTCCGGCGGCGTCGGCAGATTCGCCAGCTGCACCAGCAGGCCCGCGCGATCGTTAACGGTTTCGCCAAGGCCGAGGATGCCGCCTGAACAGACTTTGATCCCGGCATCACGCACTTTGCCCAGCGTATCCAGGCGTTCCTGATAGCTTCGGGTGGTGATGATGCTGCCGTAGAATTCCGGCGAGGTATCGAGGTTGTGGTTGTAGTAATCCAGTCCGGCGTGCGCCAGACGCTGCGCCTGTTCTTCGCTCAGCGTGCCCAGCGTCATACAGGTTTCCAGCCCCATTTCACGAACGCCTTTCACCATCTGCTCAAGGTAAGGCATGTCACGTTCGTGCGGGTTTTTCCAGGCTGCGCCCATACAGAAGCGATCCGAACCGGCCGCTTTTGCTTTGCGGGCCGAGGTCAGCACGTCTTCCACTTCCATCAGCCGCTCGGTGGCGAGGCCGGTTTTATAGCGTGAGCTTTGCGGACAGTATTTACAGTCTTCCGGGCAGGCGCCCGTTTTGATCGACAGCAAGGTGCTGACCTGCACCTGGCGGGGATCGAAGTGCTGGCGGTGCACCTGCTGAGCTTCAAACATCAGTTCCAGAAAGGGTTTATCAAACAGGGCCTGAGCCTGTGGGATCGTCCAACGAGTTGCCATTGCGTGCTCCAAAAAAATCTGTCGTTAATCATCTTTGCGTGGTTATACTTGTAAACTAATTTTTTTGAATTTGGTTTACAAGTAATTTATGACGCCTGCTGACCTCGCTTTTGATCGTGACCATATCTGGCACCCTTACACCTCCATGAGCCAACCGCTGCCGGTCTATCCGGTGGTCGCCGCGCAGGAGACGTCCCTGAAACTGGCCGACGGTCGTGAGCTGGTTGATGGCATGTCTTCATGGTGGGCAGCGATCCATGGCTACAACCATCCGCGCCTGAACCGGGCGATGACCGCGCAAATTGAACAGATGTCACACGTGATGTTTGGCGGCATTACCCATCCTTCCGCCGTGGCGCTGTGCCGCAAGCTGGTTGAGATGACGCCGCAAGGGCTGGAGTGCGTGTTCCTGGCCGATTCGGGATCGGTGGCGGTTGAAGTGTCGATGAAGATGGCGCTGCAATACTGGCAGGCCCGTGGCGAGCGCCGTCAGCGCTTCCTGACGCTGCGAAACGGCTACCACGGCGATACCTTCGCCGCGATGTCGGTGTGCGATCCGCAGAATTCAATGCACAGCCTGTATCAGGGCTATTTGCCTTCGCACCTGTTTGCTGCCGCACCCGCCTGTGGCTTTGACGATGAATGGCAGGCGCGTGATGTTGACGACTTCGAGCGACTGATCCGCCTGCATGCCGGTGAGCTGGCGGCAGTGATCCTTGAGCCGATTGTTCAGGGCGCGGGCGGCATGCGCTTCTATCATCCGCGTTATCTGGAAAAGGTCCGCGAGCTGTGCGATCGCCATAACGTGCTGCTGATCGCCGATGAGATTGCCACCGGATTTGGCCGCACCGGCAAGCTGTTCGCCTGCGAACATGCCGGGATTTCCCCGGACATACTGTGCGTTGGCAAAGCGCTGACCGGCGGCACCATGACCCTGTCCGCTACCCTGACCACCCGCGAGGTTGCCAACACCATCAGCAACGGTGAGGCCGGCTGCTTTATGCACGGCCCGACCTTTATGGGTAATCCGCTGGCCTGCGCGGTCGCCACTGAAAGCCTGGCGATGTTGCAGGAAGGTCACTGGCAACAGCAGGTCGCGACCATCGAAGCGCAGCTGAAAGCCGCCCTGCTGCCGCTGCAGGAAATGCCTGAAGTGGCCCACGCCCGCGTGCTGGGGACCATTGGGGTGATCGAAACCCACCGGCCGGTGAATATGGCCGCGTTGCAGGCGTTCTTTGTTGAGCGCGGCGTATGGATCCGGCCGTTTGGCAAACTGATTTACCTGATGCCGCCGTACATTATTCAAGCCGACGCCTTAGCCCAGCTCACCGGGGCAATTGCCGCCGCGCTGGTGCGTCCCGAGCTGTTTCTCAGCGCCTGACGCTGACTTATGCGCGTCACAGCAAAGCAGCGAGGCCGCTGATGCACTACGCTTTTACGGGGCAACATCCCGTAAAGGAGCAAATTTATGCCACAAGATAAACAGACTAACCGCCGTATCGTGCTGGCTTCCCGCCCGCACGGTGCGCCAACGGAAGCCAATTTCCGTCTTGAATCGCAGCACGTTCCTACCCCAGGCCAGGGAGAAGTGTTACTTCGTACCGTCTGGCTGTCGTTAGATCCCTATATGCGTGGCCGGATGAGCGACGCGCCTTCCTACGTTCCGCCGATTGGCATCAATGAAGTGATGGGCGCCGGCACCGTCGCCATCGTCGAACAGTCCAATAATGAAAATTATGCCCCGGGCGACTGGGTGGTCAGCCAGAGCGGCTGGCAGGATTTCGCCGTCTCGAACGGTAAGGATCTGTTCAAGCTTTCCGGTCCGGTCCTGAAGCACCCTTCCTGGGCGTTAGGCCTGCTGGGGATGACCGGCTTCACCGCCTATATGGGCTTGCTGGATATCGGTAACCCGCAACCGGGCGAAACCGTGGTGGTCGCAGCCGCGACCGGTGCGGTGGGCTCGATGGTCGGTCAGATTGCCAAGCTGAAAGGCTGCTACGTGGTCGGCATTGCCGGCGGCGAAGAGAAATGCCGTTACGCCGAAGAGGTTCTGGGCTTTGACCGCTGCCTCGATCACCGCGCAGCCGATCTGGCGGAAGCGCTGAAACGCTACTGCCGCGACGGTATTGACGTCTATTTCGAAAGCGTGGGCGGCAAGGTCTTTAACGCGGTTCTGCCGCTGATGAATACCAAAGGTCGCATTCCCGTCTGTGGTCTGATTGCCGACTACAACAGTACCGAAGCCGCCAAAGGCCCGGATCTTCTGCCGCAGTTCCAGAGCGCGATCCTGCGTAAACGTCTGCGGGTCGAGGGCTTTATCATCACCCAGGATTATGGTCACCGTTTCGGTGAATTCTTCAGCCAGATGAGCCAGTGGGTGGAGCAGGAACGCTTCGTCTTCCGGGAAGACTGCGTTGACGGGCTGGATAACGCGCCAGAAACCTTTATCGGCATGCTTGAAGGTAACAACTTCGGCAAAGTGCTGATCCGGGTGGCGGGCGACAAACCTTCAGGAGCAGTGAAATGAAACTCTTAATGGTGCTTACCTCACACGATCGGCTGGGTGAAACGGGGAAGAAAACCGGTTTCTGGCTCGAAGAGTTCGCCGCATCCTATTACGTGTTCCGCGATGCCGGGGTAAACGTGGTGCTGGCTTCACCGGCCGGCGGGCAACCTCCGCTGGATCCGGTCAGCGATGAACCCGATGCGCAGACCACCGACACCGATCGCTTCCGTGGCGATCTCCCGGCCCAGCAGGCGCTGGCGCATACGCAGAAACTGGAAACCATCGACAGCACCCAGTTCGATGCGGTGTTTTATCCCGGCGGTCACGGTCCGCTGTGGGACCTGGCCGAAGATCGGGTCAGCATCGATCTGATCGAAAACTTCTTTGCCAACGGCAAGCCGGTCGGTGCGGTCTGCCACGCGCCTGGCGTACTGCGCCATGTGAAAAAACCGGACGGCACGCCGCTGGTTGCCGGTAAGCGGGTCACCGGTTTCAGCAACACGGAAGAGGAAGCCGTGGGGCTGACAGATGTGGTACCTTTCCTGGTTGAGGATGTGCTTAAGTCATTGGGCGCAGAGTATGAAAAAACCGATAACTGGGGCGTTTATACACTGACCGATGGCCATCTGGTCACCGGGCAGAACCCGGCATCCTCCGCAGCAGCAGCCGAAGAGCTGCTTAAATTACTTCATCGTTAACCGCAGGAGAGGGAATGAAACTGATTAGCCAGGATTTTAACGACGGCGATAAGCTGCCGGAGCGCCAGGTCTTTAACGGCATGGGGTATGAAGGGGACAATTTGTCACCGCACCTCGCCTGGGATGACGTGCCGGCGGGCACCAAAAGCTTTGTCGTCACCTGCTACGATCCTGATGCGCCGACCGGATCAGGCTGGTGGCACTGGGGCGTGGCCAATCTGCCGGCCGACACCCGTTCTCTGCCCCAGGGTGCAGGTTCCGGCGCGGCCGAACTGCCTTCTGGATCAGTTCAGACACGCACCGACTTTGGTAAAAGCGGCTACGGCGGCGCGGCACCGCCGAAGGGCGAAAGCCACCGCTATATCTTCACCGTTTACGCCATTGATGTGGAAAAACTGGAGGTCGATGAGCAGGCCAGCGGCGCTTATCTGGGCTTCAACGTCCATTTCCATCAGTTGGGCAGCGCATCAATTACCGCGATGTACAGCTAACGCGAAAGAGCGGCTTTTCAGCGCATAAAAAAAGGGGGCGAGAAATCGCCCCCTTTTGCTGTCTGAACCAGCCTTACAGCGCGGCGATCGCCACCCACATTGGGCCCTGACCGACCGCGTAGCGCGCCAGCGGTTGCAGTAACCCCTGCTCGCCAGCAATTTTATACACTTCGATATGGTGCGATTTCTGCCCCGCCGCCACCAGATACTGTCCGGTATTATCGATGTTGAAGCCGCGTGGCTGCGTTTCGGTCGGCTGATGCCCTTCAACGGTCAGCACCGCGCCGTCTTCGCTGACGCTAAAGATGGTCAGCAGGCTGGCGGTACGATCGCAGCTATACAGATGGCGACCATCTGGCGTCAGGTGAATATCGGCTGCCCAGCGGGTTTCGCTGAAGCCAGCTGGCATGGTATCCAGGCTCTGCACCCGCTCAACCACACCCTGCGCATTGTTCAATTTCCAGACGTCAACCGTGCTGTCCAGCTCGTTGATGCAGTAGGCGTACTGCTGGTTCGGATGGAACACCATATGACGCGGGCCCGCACCTTCAACGGTGGTCACCTGCGGCTGCTTATGCGGCTGCAACTGGCCGTTTTCCTGCAAATCAAACAGACAGATACGATCCTGTTTTAATGCCGGCACGAACAGGGTTTTGTTATCAAGCGTGATATTGGCGGAGTGACAGCCGTCCATGCCGTCGATTACCTGCACCGGCTCGCCCGGCAGGCCATCGGCGCCAATCGGCGTCACACTGACGCAGGCATCGTTATACGAGCCGACGAAGACAAAACGGCCCTGACGATCGGTAGAAATATGGGTTGGGCTGCCTGGCAATGACGCGTGCCCGGCTTCCTTCAGTTTGCCTTCCGCATCAATCTGATAAGCCACGACACGGAAATCAGGGCGCACGCCCACATAGAGAAAACGTTTGTCGGGGCTAACGACCATCGGCTGAACCTGGCCTGGCGCATCAACCACCTGCAGCAGGGTTAGCGCGCCGTCATCGGCTAACTGCCAGGCATGGATCTGCTGGCTCTCCGGGCTGGCGGTATATACGACTTGTTTCATGAATTCTCCTTTTTCTGAGTAAGCTGACCTGTGGCAAAGCGTAGCGTGTTTTTCCTTCCCGCGTGGGGGGATTTGTGGCGTGTCATTTTGTTAACCCCGTCACAAGGTGTACACTCTCTGGCTCTTGTTTAGCCACTTCCGGAACTGTTTATGAGTTATCGCATCATTGCTTTGGACCTGGACGGCACCCTGTTAACGCCGCGCAAAACCATCCTTCCCGAATCGCTCGAAGCCCTGAAAAAAGCACAACAGGCTGGGGTAAAGGTGGCCATCGTCACCGGTCGTCATCATGTCGCTATCCATCCTTTTTATCAGGCACTGGCATTAGATACACCTGCAATCTGCTGTAATGGCACCTATTTGTATGATTATCATGCAAAAAAGGTCCTGCAAGCCGATCCGCTGCCGAAAGAGCAGGCGTTACGGGTGATTGAGATGCTCGACGAAGCCGGGATCCACGGTCTGCTGTACGTCGACGATGCCATGCTCTATCAGACAGAAACTGGCCACGTGACGCGCACCATCGACTGGGGATTGTCCCTGCCAGAACATCAGCGTCCGGTGTTCAACAAGGTCGACAGCCTGGCGCAGGCAGCCAAAGACGCGGGCTCAATCTGGAAGTTCGCCCTTTCCCATCCTGACACCGTCGCATTACAGCACTTCGCCGAGCGGGTCGAAAAAGAGATGGGGCTGGCCTGCGAGTGGTCATGGCACGATCAGGTGGACATCGCCAAAGCCGGCAACAGCAAAGGCAAGCGTCTGGCACAGTGGGTGGAATCCGAGGGGTACCAGATGAGTGACGTGCTGGCCTTTGGCGATAACTACAATGACCTGAGCATGCTGGAAACGGTGGGGCTGGGTGTGGCGATGGGCAATGCCGACGAGGCGATTAAAGCCCGTGCCGGCCGGGTAATCGGCACCAACCTTGAGCCAGGCATTGCGGAAACCATCTACCGCGAAGTGTTGTGAGTTGGCGCGATAATCGACACGCTTTTAATCTGGGCATATAACCACATGCCCGGTTTGATCATCAGTTCATCGCGAGCCCAGGGCGTGATGCGCGCCCACAGCTCGCTTTGTCCCACCATCAGCTTCACTTCAATCTGATCGTCAATCTCCAGCAACTCCGCCACATGGGCCGGGATCACGTTGCGAATGCTGCTGTTGACCGGCGGCTGCAGGCTTAATGACACGTCGGCGGACTGAATACGCAAACGCAGCGGCGTCTTCGCCGGGGCATCGACACGGCTGACCCAGATATGCTGATCGCCCAGCGACAATGCGGTCATCGCATAGTGCGGATGCTGCTCCAGCACCTGCACCCGCAGCACGCTACTCAGTTGGGATCGCGGTAACCACGGCCGCATCGCGCTGCTGGCCCAGACTTTTTCCACGCTGCCCATCGCCTTAACCTGGCCGTTATCCAGCACCAGCACGTTATCGGCCAGCTGCAGGATTTCATCCAGGCTGTGGCTGACATACAGGATCGGGATATCCACCGTTTTCGCCAGCTTGTGCAGGTAAGGCAGCAATTCACGCTTACGCGGCAAATCCAGCGAGGCCAGCGGTTCGTCCATCAACAGAATTTCGGGCGCGGTCAGCAATGCCCGGCCGATGGCGACACGCTGCTTTTCACCGCCAGACAGCGACGCCGGAAAGCGCGTCAGCAGATCTTCAATACCCAGCAGCCTGACCAGCTGATCAAACTCCGAACGCAGGCTTTTGGCCATGCCGTACTCGAGGTTGCCCCGCACGCGATAGTGCGGGAACAGCCGGGCATCCTGAAACACGTAGCCAATCCGCCGTTTTTCTGGCGGCAGATGAAATTTGCTCCCGGCGTCGCTTAACACCCGGCCATTCAGCACGATGCGGCCCTGCTGTGGCGTGGTCAGGCCACCGATAGCATTGATCAGGGAGGTTTTCCCGGCACCCGATACGCCGAAAATCGCGGTGATGCCCCTGGCGGGCAGCTGTGTATCGAGGGTCAGGGTATGATCGCCCAAGCGCTGAGTGAAATTGAGTTCCAGCATTACAATCCCAACCTTTTGCGGCCCCAGCGTGCCAGCCATTCAGAAATCAGCAGTGAAGCCAGCGCCAGTAAAATCGCAATGACGCAGAGCCGCGCGGCGGCATTTTCAGCACCGGGTGTTTCAATCAGCGTGTACATCGCGGAGGGAAGCGTGCGGGTTTCACCCGGAATATTCGAGACGAAGGTAATGGTGGCACCAAACTCGCCCAGCGAGCGGGCAAAGGCCAGCACGGTGCCGGCAATAATGCCCGGCAGGGTCAGCGGTAAGGTGATGGTGAAAAAGACGCGCCAGCGCCCGGCACCCAGCGTGCGGGCGGCCAGCTCCAGCTTGCTGTCGACGCCTTCAAGCGCCAGGCGGATGGCCCTGACCATCAGCGGGAAAGCAATCACCGCCGAGGCCAGCGCCGCGCCGCGCCAGCTGAAGGCGAAGGTGAAGCCAAACCAGTCATACAGGTATTCGCCGATAAATCCGCGACGGCCAAAACCGATCAGCAGTAAATAGCCCACCACCACCGGCGGCAGCACCAGCGGCAGATGAACCAGACTGTCTAACAGGGTTTTGCCGGGGAAACGGCAGCGGACGAGGACCCACGCCATCAGGATCCCGAAGGGCAGGCTAAAAATTACCGCCACTGAAGCAACTTTCAGGCTCAGGGCAACGGCCTGCCATTCGGGCTCACTCAGGATCATTTTTCAGGCGTAAATCCGTAACGTTTGAACACGGCCGCAGCGTCAGGCCCTTTCAAATAATTGTAGAAAGCGGTTACGGCGGCAGAGTTATGATCTTTCACCATAGCCATCGGGTATTCGACCGGTTTGTGGCTGTCTTCCGGGAAGATGCCAACCACCTTCACTTTTTTACTGGCAACCGCATCAGAGCCATAGACGATGCCGTAAGGCGCTTCGTTGCGCTCAACCAGTGCCAGCGCGACGCGTACGCTGTTGCCCGGTGCCAGCTGACCCGACAAGACATCCCAGGCACCTAAATGCTGCAACGCTTCTTTGGCATAGATACCGGCCGGGACATGATCGGGATCGCCCACTGACAAACGCTGTCCTTTTAACAGGCTTTTCCAGTCGGTATTTTTGGAAATCGTCACTTGCTCAGGGTGAGTCTCGGCGGGCGCCACCAGCACCAGCTCGTTACCCAGCAGCGTAAAACGGCTGGCGTCATCGATGGTTTTCTTCTGCACCGCGTAGTCCATCCACTGCTGATCGGCAGAGATAAACAGATCCGCAGGCGCGCCCTGCTCAATCTGCCGCGCCAGCGTGGACGACGAGGCGAAGGAAGAAACCACCTGCACGTTTTTGCCTTTCTGATAGCTGTCGCCAATTTCCTGCAGTGCATTGGTCAACGAGGCCGCGGCAAACACGGTGATCTTATCGGCGGCAACCGCGTGGCCGGCAAAGCTGGCGCTGAGCACGGCACCAACGAAGAAATGGCGTAATTTTACAGACATGGTGATCTCCAGAGGGTTCGTTATGTAGTTCGTAATATAACGATTTTATCTACCCTGTCATGGAGTTTATCGGTTGGAAGGGGGAAAAGCTTAAGGGGGATCAACAAAAAACGAACGCCCGGCAGGTGCCGGGCGTTTCAGGAAAGCTTAATGACGGGATTGTTCCGTCTGGTCCTTTTTATGACCGATTGTTGAGATAACGTTAAATACTTCACCCAGTCCCCAAATCAGACCGAGGATAATCGCCATCACAACAGGCACCATCAGGATTGCTTCGCCAAGACCTATCAGTAATTCAAGCATGGTCGCCTCCATTGCAGCGTAAAAAAGCCATTGTATCTACAGCCAAAAAAAGTGCACTGCCCTTTTGTGCCTTTTACCTGTTTTTACGCCCGGCCAGCCAAAGGTGTACACTGCACCCCACCCTTATTTTATCCCGAAGCGAGAGCCATTATGCAGGCAGAACTTTCCCTGATCCTGAAACTACAGCAGCGGCTGTTTGCCGACCCACGGCGTATTGAGTTGCTGAAGCAGGTTCAACAAACGGGCTCGATCAGCCAGGGCGCAAAACTCGCCGGCATCAGCTACAAAAGCGCCTGGGATGCCATTAATGAAATGAATACCCTCGCCGACCGCACGCTGGTGGACCGCGCCACCGGCGGCAAAGGCGGTGGCGGCGCCAAAGTCACCCCTTATGGCGAGCGGCTGATCCAGCTGTTTGCGCTGATGGAACAGATCCAGCAGAAGGCGTTTGATGTGCTGCAGGACGATGTGCCGTTAGGCAGCCTGCTGGGCGCCATCGCCCGCTTCTCGCTGCAAACCAGCGCGCGTAACCAGCTGTTTGGCACGATTACCGACCGCGACGATCGGGCCGTGGTGCAGCATGTTGAAGTGCTGCTGGCCGATGGCAGTACAAAAATCTCGGTGGCGTTAACCGAGCAGAGCGCCAACCGGCTGGCGTTGACCAGCGGCAAAGAGGTGCTGGTGTTAATCAAAGCGCCGTGGATTGACGTGACCACCGGCGCGTCAGACGCGGATAATCAGCTGAGTGGCACCATCAGCAAGATTGAACAGGGAGAAAGTCAGAGTGAGGTGTTAGTCGCCTTACCGGGCGGTGAAACGCTGTGTGCCACGCTTGCCAACGAACGCGTGGCAGAGCAAAACCTGCAACAGGATCTGCCGGTCACAGCACATTTTAATGCCGACAAGGTGATCATCGCCACACTGCTCTGAAACCGGACAGGAGATTTGACAGCAAGGGCATTGCGGATCCATAGTTTGCTAACAATGCATAAAATGGAATGAACAATGTCGACGTTGCAAATTTTGCAAGGCACGTTTCACCTTAGTGAGACTAAAAACCTGACCCTGGATGCGCTGACCCTGCAGGCCGGTGAAAGTTGGGCCTTTGTTGGCGCCAACGGCAGCGGTAAATCTTCGCTGGCTCGCGTGCTGGCAGGTGAACTGAATGCGGCTAAAGGCCAGCTGACCAACAGCTTTGTCCGCACCGTCCGCCTCTCCCTGGAGCAGTTGCAGAAACTGGTGGCGGAAGAGTGGGAGCGAAATAACACCGATTTGCTCAGTCCCGGTGAAGACGATACCGGCCGCACCACCGCAGAAATCATCCAGGAAAATACCAAAGATCCGCAACGCTGCCAGCAGCTGGCCGCGTTATTTGGCATCACGCGGCTGTTGGATCGCCGCTTCAAATACCTGTCCACCGGCGAAACGCGTAAAACCCTGCTGTGCCAGACGTTGATGTCGCAACCGGACCTGCTGGTGCTGGATGAGCCGTTTGACGGTCTGGACGTTGATTCTCGCGCCAATCTGGCACAGGTGCTGGCCGGGCTGCATCAACAAAACTGCACGCTGGTGCTGGTGCTGAACCGCTTTGATGATATCCCTGATTTCATCGATAACGTGGGCGTGCTGGCTGAATGCACGCTGACCCACGTGGGTCCCCGCCGTGAAATCCTCGCCGAAGCCTTAGTCGCCCAGCTCGCTCACAGCGAACAGCTGGCGGGGATGGCCCTGCCCGAAGCCGATGACGCCGGAAGTAAGCCTGCGCTTGTCGCCGGCGATCCGCTGATTGTGCTGCGCGATGGCGTCGTCTCCTATAACGATAAGCCGATCCTCAATCATCTCAGCTGGGAAGTGAAACCCGGCGAACACTGGCAGATCGTCGGGCCGAACGGCGCAGGAAAATCCACGCTGCTGAGCCTGGTGACCGGCGATCATCCGCAGGGCTACAGCAACGATCTGACGCTGTTTGGCCGCCGCCGCGGCAGTGGTGAAACCATCTGGGATATCAAGCAGCATATTGGTTACGTCAGCAGCAGCCTGCACCTGGATTACCGGGTCAGCAGCAGCGTGCGCAACGTGATCCTCTCCGGCTATTTTGACTCCATTGGCATTTATCAGGCGGTGTCCGATCGCCAGCAATCGCTGGCTAAGCAGTGGCTGCATTTGCTGGGGATGGAAAAGCTCGGCGATGCGCCGTTCCACGGCCTGTCCTGGGGACAGCAGCGGCTGGTCCTGATCGCCCGCGCGTTGGTGAAACATCCGGCGCTGCTGATCCTCGATGAGCCGTTGCAGGGTCTGGATCCGATCAACCGTCAGCTGGTTCGCCGTTTCGTCGATGTGCTGATTGGCGAAGGCGAAACGCAGCTGCTGTTCGTCTCCCACCATGCTGAAGATGCGCCGCACTGTATTACCGATCGCCTGACGTTTGTCGCCGAAGGCGAGCACTATCGCTATCAGCGAGATATAATGATGTAACCGCTACCACTAATTATTGCTTACCACCATCGACGCATGGATTATTTTGCCGTTTTTACTGACAGTTCGGATTATTCAACTTGTGTAAACGATTCCATTTATACAGACTTGATCACGCTTTATTCCTCCGCGCTGTGCTATTTTTCTTTAAGGCTATCGACGCATAAAGAAGGTTATCAGGACTCAACATGCAAAAATTTAATCCGGTCGATCATCCGCATCGCCGTTATAACCCACTGTCAGATCAGTGGATTTTGGTTTCTCCTCACCGCGCCAAACGCCCATGGCAAGGCGCGCAGGAAACCGCTTCCCAGGAAAAACTGCCTGCCCACGATCCGGACTGCTTCCTGTGTCCTGGAAACACCCGTGTAACAGGCGATAAAAACCCCGATTACAGCAGCACCTATGTCTTCACCAACGATTTTGCGGCGCTGATGACCGACACGCCAGACGCGCCGGAAAGCGAAGACATGCTGATGCGTTGCGAAAGCGCGCGCGGCACCAGCCGGGTGATCTGCTTCTCGCCAGATCACAGCAAAACCCTGCCTGAACTGACCGTTGCCGGTATCGAGCAGGTGGTCAGAACCTGGCAGGAACAGACCGCCGATCTGGGCCAACACTATCCGTGGGTGCAGGTTTTTGAGAACAAAGGTGCGGCCATGGGCTGCTCCAACCCGCATCCGCACGGCCAGGTGTGGGCCAACAGCTTCCTGCCAAATGAAGTGAAACGCGAAGATGATTTGCAGCGCGCTTACTTTGAGCAGCACGGGTCACCAATGCTGGTCGATTACAGCGCGCGCGAGCTGAAAGACGGCAGCCGCACGGTGGTTGAAACCGAGCACTGGCTGGCAGTGGTGCCCTGGTGGGCTGCATGGCCGTTCGAAACCCTGCTGTTGCCTAAAGCCCATATCAAACGCCTGGTCGATCTGACCGATGCACAGCGCACCGATCTGGCGCTGGCGCTGAAAAAACTGACCAGCCGCTATGACAACCTGTTCCAGTGCTCCTTCCCGTATTCGATGGGCTGGCACGCCGCGCCTTTCAACGGCGAAGCCAACGATCACTGGCAGTTACACGCCCACTTCTACCCGCCGCTGCTGCGTTCCGCTACGGTACGTAAATTTATGGTTGGCTATGAAATGCTGGCCGAAACACAACGTGATTTAACAGCGGAACAGGCAGCAGAACGTCTGCGTTCCGTCAGTGATATTCATTTCCGCGAGACGGGAGCATAACCATGACCTTACAGACCTCTACCCACAACATTTTCCAGGAAAAGTTTGGTTACGCCGCTGACCATACTATCCAGGCGCCAGGCCGCGTGAATCTTATTGGCGAACATACCGATTACAACGACGGCTTCGTGCTGCCGTGCGCCATCGACTATCAGACGGTGATTGCCTGCGCGAAACGCGACGATCGTCAGGTGCGCGTCATTGCGGCGGATTACGACAACGAGCAGGATATCTTCTCGCTGGATGAGCCGATCGCGCCGCTGAACGACAAAATGTGGGCGAACTATGTCCGTGGCGTGGTGAAGCATCTGCAGAAGCGCAACAGCGATTTTTCTGGCGTGGATATGGTGATTGCCGGTGATGTGCCGCAGGGTGCAGGTCTGAGCTCTTCTGCCTCGCTGGAAGTGGCGGTCGGCACCGTGTTCCAGCAGCTGTACGATCTGCCTTTAGACGGTGCGGAGATTGCGGTGAACGGCCAGGAAGCAGAGAACCAGTTTGTTGGCTGTAACTGCGGCATCATGGACCAGCTGATTTCGGCGCTGGGTAAAAAAGATCACGCCATGCTGCTCGATTGCCGCACGCTGGGTACGCGCCCGGTGCCTATGCCGGAAGACATTGCGGTGGTGATTATCAACACCAACTTCCGTCGTAGCCTGGTCGGCAGCGAATATAACGTGCGTCGTGAACAGTGTGAGGCGGGTGCGGCGTTCTTTGGTCAGACCTCACTGCGTGACGTCGAACTGGAGCAGTTCAGAGCGGCGGAAGACAAACTCGACCCGGTCGTCGCGAAGCGCGTGCGTCATGTGCTGACCGAAAATGCCCGTACGCTGGAAGCCGCTGACGTGCTGGCACGCGGCGATTTGGCGCGTCTGGCGGTGCTGATGGCCGAATCTCATGCCTCAATGCGTGATGACTTTGAAATCACCGTGCCACCGGTCGATATGCTGGTTGAGATCGTTAAGGCCTCGCTGGGCGATCGTGGCGGCGTGCGCATGACCGGCGGCGGTTTCGGCGGCTGCGTTGTCGCGCTGATGCCGCTGGAGATGGTGGAGTCGGTGAAAGCTGCCGTGGAGCAGCAATACGAAGCCAAATCGGGCATCAAAGAAACCTTCTACGTCTGCAAAGCCTCTGAAGGAGCGGGTCAATGCTAACCGAACCCACGTCCCGTGCGCCGGATGGTCAGCCGTGGCATATCACCACGCTGCGCAATGCGGGCGGCATGGTTGCCACCTTTATGAGCTGGGGCGCCACCTGGCTCTCCGCCCGTGTGCCAATGAAAGATGGCACCGTGCGTGAAGCCCTGCTCGGCTGCGCCACACCGGCGGATTATCTGCATCAGACGGCTTACCTTGGTGCCACCGTCGGTCGCTATGCCAACCGTATTGCCCATTCCACGTTCAGCGGTGAAGGCAAAACCTGGCAGGTTGCGGCCAATCAGGGACCTCATCAGCTCCACGGCGGCCCGGAAGGGTTCAGCAGCCGTCGCTGGCAGATCGTCCGCCAGGCAGAGCATGAAGTGGAATATCAGCTGGATTCGCCCGATGGCGATCAGGGCTATCCAGGCAATCTGCTGGTGACCCTGCTGTACCGTCTGGAAGATGACAACACGCTGACCATCCAGTATCACGCCACCACGGATAAAGCCTGCCCGGTGAACCTGACCAATCATGCCTACTTCAATCTGGATGCCCGGCATGGCGACGCCCGCGATCATAAGTTGCAGTTGAATGCTGAACGGTATCTGCCGGTTGACAGTGAAGGCATCCCGAATGCCGATCTGAAAGCCGTTGCCGGCACCAGTTTTGACTTCCGCCAGCCAAAAACGGTCGCCGCCGAGTTCCTGCAGGATGACGATCAGCGCGCGGTGAAAGGTTACGACCACGCCTTCCTGCTGAACACCGAGGATGAAAGCCAGCCCGCGGCCGAACTCTGGTCGGCAGATGGTCAGCTGCAGCTGAGCGTATTTACCTCGGCCCCGGCGCTGCAATTTTACTCAGGCAATTATCTGCAAGGCACCCCTGCTCGTGAGCAGGGCGTCTATAATGCCTTTCAGGGTATCGCACTGGAGAGCGAGTTTTTACCCGACTCGCCGAATCATCCCGAGTGGCCGCAGCCTGACTGCTGGCTTAAACCGGGTGAATCGTATCAGTCGATTACGCGCTACCGCCTGACAGCGGTTTGATTCAGCGCATGAAAAACGCGCATCGGAGAGGCGACAGGCTTACGCGGTGCGCAGATTTCCGTTATGGTAATGGCCTATAAAATTGCCGCCAGGGTGCTACCGGCAATTTACGGTTTACCATTATCATAGAAACGTCAGATTATTAAGGAGTTAAGCTATGGCTGTAACTAAGCTGGTTCTGGTACGTCACGGCGAAAGCCAGTGGAATAATGAAAACCGCTTTACCGGTTGGTACGATGTTGACCTGTCCGATAAAGGCCGTACCGAAGCGAAAGCCGCAGGTCAGCTGCTGAAAAAAGAAGGCTTCACCTTCGATTTCGCTTACACCTCCGTGCTGAAACGTGCCATCCACACGCTGTGGAACATCCTGGACGAAGTTGACCAGGTCTGGCTGCCAGTGGAGAAATCCTGGCGTCTGAACGAGCGTCACTACGGTGCGCTGCAGGGTCTGGATAAAGCCGAAACCGCACAGAAGTACGGTGACGAGCAGGTTAAGCAATGGCGTCGCGGGTTCGCGGTAACGCCGCCAGAGCTGGATCGTGCCGATGAGCGTTTCCCTGGCCATGACCCACGTTACGCTGCACTGACGGCTGAGCAGTTGCCAACCACAGAAAGCCTGGCGCTGACCATCGATCGCGTGTTGCCATACTGGAACGAATCCATTCTGCCACGCATGAAAAGCGGCGAGAAAGTGATCATCGCGGCCCACGGTAACTCCCTGCGTGCGCTGGTGAAATACCTGGACAACATGAGTGAAGAAGCCATCCTTGAACTGAATATCCCAACTGGCGTGCCACTGGTGTATGAGTTTGATGAAAACTTCAAACCAATCAAACATTACTATCTGGGCGATGCTGACGAAATTGCTGCGAAAGCGGCGGCAGTAGCCAACCAGGGTAAAGCGAAGTAATTCCCTCCTCTTTCCTGCGGGAAAAGAGAGAATGCTGAGCACAAAAAATCCGCCGAAAGGCGGATTTTTTTATGGCTGATGCGCTGAGAAAACGCTGCCCGACCTGTACTCGGGCAGAAGTAGCCTCAACGCCGGGCTTAGTGGGCGCGACGCGCCTTCACGGCATCTGCCAGCTGGCGAAGCACTTTTTCAGTGTCTTCCCAACCAATACAGGCATCGGTCAC